>DXYS01000001.1 GCA_019415705.1 Bacteroidales bacterium
GCAAATTTAACACTTTCCCAAAAATCTATGCACCGGGATTTCGGATTGAGCCCAATACACTTACATATAAGACCCTGACCAACGACCTGATGACCCGACGTGTATGCGACGGCGACACGGTGCTGACTCTCACAAAAACCGAATATGCGATACTGACACTGCTGATGCGCAACATCAACAATTACGTCACGCGCCTTGAAATTTATAACAGCGTCTGGAAAGCCTCCCCCGCCAAATCAAACTCACGCATAGTCGACACCAACATATCACGTCTGCGCAAAAAACTTGGAGAGCTCTCAGACGGTCTTATCAACAGTTCGGGCCTCGGGTATATGCTAAAGCTCTGATTTAAAGTCCCGCTATCAGACGGCCGATAACTCATTCATGTCCACCCGGGGGTAAAGTGCGCCGTTTTTCAATCATTTTTTACTAACTTTGCCGATACAAAGACGTTATATTTATATCATTAACGTAAAAACAATTATTATGGAAACTACCCGTCAAGCCAAAATAGCACGCCTGCTCCAGAAAGAGCTCAGCGAAATCTTCCGCCAACAGACAGCCAAAACACATGGCGTCATCGTCTCGGTCAGTACCGTCCGCGTCTCGCCCGATCTCTCGGTGGCCAAGGCCTATCTGTCGGTATTCCCCTCAGACAAAGCTGCCGAGATGATTGAGAGCATCAACCGCTCGGCTCAGACCGTGCGCTATGAGCTGGCACAGCGGGTGCGTTTCCAGTTGCGCAAGACTCCGGCCCTGCAGTTTTATTTAGACGACTCGCTCGACTATATCGAAAACATCGACCATCTGCTGCAAAAATAATTCCTGACAGTCGGCCCCGACAAAGCACAAACCGTCATTGTTTACATTTAAGATAGCTCTTCGATATCTTTTCTCGAAGAAATCACATAAAGCGGTCAATATCATAGCCGCCATATCAATAGCCGGTGTTGCCGTCGCGACAACGGCTATAGTCGTAGTGCTGTCGGTCTTTAACGGATTCACATCACTGTCTGAGCGTCAGCTCTCGCTGATTGACCCGGAGCTGCTCGTTAAACCGCGCGACGGCAAAGTCTTCGCCCGCTCCGACTCGGTCAGAGACATCATCCTTACGGTCGACGGAGTCACCGGCGCCGTCGCCACACTTTCTGACCGCGGACTCCTCGTCAGCGAACATTCACAGACGCCGGTCGAATTTAAAGGCATAGATGACGGCTACTGTGACGTAGTCGACCTCGACAGCGTTGTCATCGACGGCCTGTATCTGAGCCGCTATGACAGTCTGCCGGCCGCACAGATTTCGGTCGGCGTAGCCAACAACAGCGGTCTGCGCCCAAGCCCCGAGAGTGTGGTCGGGCTATATGTGCCGCGCCGTGTCGGCCGTCTCAATCCGGCAAATCCCGCAGCTTCTTTCCGCGGCCGCGATGTCGTCGTCACGGCCGTCACATCAGTCAACCAGACCGAATATGACAACGACCGCATCTTTGTGCCGCTTGACGTGGCCCGCGACCTCCTCGACTACAGCGACGGCGAGGCTTCAGCCCTCGAGTTGCGTCTGGCGCCTGCGGCCGACATACGGCAGGTCACGTCGGAAATCGCCGACCGCTTGGGGCCGGGCTTCGACGTGCTCGACCGCGCCCGTCAGCAGAGCGAGTCATTCCGCATGATTGCCATAGAGAAATGGATTACATTCCTCATGCTTGTCTTTATACTCATCATAGCGTCGTTCAACATCCTGTCAACACTCTCGCTGCTCGTCATCGAGAAGCGTGACAACATGACAACCCTGCGCGCACTCGGAGCGACACGCGCTGACGTACGCTCGATATTTGTCAGGCTTGACTGGCTGATATGCGGCATCGGAGGCGCAGCCGGCATCGTCCTCGGGCTGCTGCTGTCATTGGCTCAGCAGCATTTCGGACTGATACGGCTCAGCGGCGACCCTGCCGCACTGACCATCGACGTCTATCCCGTGGCCGTCGACCCGACCGACCTGCCGGCGGTCGCAGCCGCCATAATCCTGATCGCCCTGCTGACGTCGCTTGTCACAAGGCTTTTTACAAAAGATATCAAATAATCAACGAGACATGCAGAGAGTCCTTTTTCATGAAACCGTTTTCGGGCCCATACATTCACGCAGGCTCGGCACATCGTTAGGCGTCAATCTCTCGCCCAACGACGGAAAAGTCTGTTCGTTTGACTGCCTCTACTGCGAGGCCGGGTATAACGCCCAAGGCCCCGGCTCGACCGGATTGCCGTCGCGGACAGACGTCGCCCGACACCTCGAGCATAAACTCAAGTCAATGAAAGAGGCCGGGCAGCCGCTCGACGTCATCACATTCTCCGGCAACGGCGAGCCGACCATGCACCCTGACTTCGCCGGCATAATCGATGACACCATCGCACTGCGCGACCGCTATTTCCCCGACGTAAAAATATCGGTGCTTTCAAACTCCACCCGCATAGACCGCCCCGACGTCTGCGACGCTCTGAGAAAGATTGACAACAATATCCTCAAATTGGACAGCGCCATTGATTGCACAGTCCGTTTACTCGACCGTCCTGTCGACAAGCACTTTGACATCGGTGCGACCATCGCCCGTCTCGCCGCGTTCGGTGACAACGCCATCATACAGACCATGATTACCCGCGGCACTCACGACGGCGAAACTGTCGACAACAGCACCGACGCCGAGGTCGACGCTCTCATCGACGCCTATCAGCGCATACGTCCGCGTGAGATAATGCTCTACACCATCGACCGTCAGACGCCCGAGCAATCGCTCGTCCACGTCGCGCGCACCGAGTTAGACGCCATCGCCGCCAAAATCACGGCCCGCACAGGCATCCCCGTGCAGGTATCAGGCTGATTTTTTCAGATTATTTCTTGCGGATGATTGTCATACCGTCGCGCAGCGGCAGTATGATTTTCTCAACGGTCGGGTCTGCGGCCACAAGGTCGTTGAACTCAACTATGCCGCGGCTCTGCGCGTCGTGATTTGCCTCGGGGTCGAGCACTTTTCCGGCCCAGAGCGTGTTATCGGCGATAATGTAGCCGCCGCAACGCACTCGCGGCAGTATCAGACGGTAATAGTCGGTGTAGTTGCGCTTGTTTGCGTCGATAAACACCATGTCCCACTCCCCGTCAATCGTCGGCACCACCTCCAAGGCGTCACCAACATGCAGCACTATGTCGGCTCCGCGCGGGTCCGAGTCAAAAAGCTCGCGAAGTTCGTCGGCATACTCGTCGTCTATCTCGACCGTGTGTAGCTTGGCACCCCCGGGCATACCCTCGGCAAAACACAGCGTCGAGTAACCGGTGAACGTGCCCAATTCGAGTATGCGCCGCGGAGCTATCATGCGCGTGAGCATGGTCAGTATGCGGCCCTGCACATGCCCTGAGCACATGCGCGGATAGAGGCGCGTCAGATGCGTGCGGCGGTAGAGACGGTGCAAAGCCTCCGGCTCAGCGTCGATGTGCGCGGCGATATAGTCATCCAATGCTTCCTGTGAGTCCATGACGCAGCGTCAGATGTTATAACGGACAAGCATCCACATGGCAGCATGTGTCAGCAGCATAATCACCAATAACACCCAAGTCACCTCGGGGCGGCGCGGCCAGCAGATATAGGCGCAGATGCCCGACACGATGACGTAGAACGGATAAAACCAAGCAAATATACGCGCCGGAGTGTCTGTGGCGGTCTCGGCGAGCAGCGTCGGGAAAGCGAGCACCGGCAACATACATATTACGATTATCGCGATGACCCACAGCGGCGGACGCGACTCGGGAGCTTTTGATGATGTCATTTGCCTGCTTTTTTATTGTTTTTACGTTGCGCCTTCTCGGCCAGATAAGCCCTGACAGTCTCGGCTATGCCTCGCTCGAGCGGATATTCGACCGTGAAACCGAAGTCGCGCTCGGCGTCAGAGACGTCACAGCACCAGTTGCGCTGCTTCATTATCTTGAACTTGTCACGGTTGAGCGTCGACGGCTTGAGCGTCAGCACTCCCCACTTCTCGGCGACGACCGACGCACAGTAGACCGCCCACATGGGCAGACGCACAGGCACGACGAAACGGCGGCCGAGGGCGTCTGCGACGATTTTGCGGAACTCGCTCTGCGTATAGGCTCGGGGCTCGCTGATAATATACTTCTTTTTGACTACACCGGCGGCGAGAGCGTCAAACATGGCCCTGACGAGGTCGTCGACGTAGATGAATGTCAGCATCTGACGTTTGAATCCGACACCGAAGTCCCATCCCGAGTCTATCGACTTTATCATCATCAGATAGTCTTTTTCGTGGGGACCGTAGACGCCTGTCGGGCGGAAGATAATCCACGGTATGTTGCCGTGACTCTCCAAATAGGTCTCCGACTTGATTTTCGAGAGGCCGTAACGGGTGTTGGGAGCCGGTATCGAACGCGAGTCAAACGGTGTATAGGCGACCTCGTC
Organism: Bacteroidales bacterium; assembly: GCA_019415705.1. GTDB lineage: Bacteria > Bacteroidota > Bacteroidia > Bacteroidales > Muribaculaceae > CAG-873. Next base: position 4,458 of record DXYS01000001.1, read on the forward strand.
GCCGAGCCCGAGCGCACTCAGCGAACTCATATAAAGGAATCTGTCAGGCACAAGATTCTCCTCCTCGATGACCTCGATGAAATTACGCAGGTAGAGATAGTTGATGCGGTTGAAATCGGCAAAGTTGGTACACTTTGTCGCACCGAGGTTCCATATCATATAGTCCCAGCGTCCCGCCGGTGTGGGCGCCGCGTTGCGCAGTGTCGCGCCCATCAGGTCGGAGTTGTCATAGTCGAGCACTACAAAATTGAGTCGCGGGTCATCGAGATAGCGTCGTGAAGTCGACTCCCTGACTGCGACCCACACCTGATAGCCGCGGTTAAGCGCCTCGCGGGCGATAAAGCCGCCGATAAAACCGCCGGCTCCTATAATCAATATGGTTTTACTTTCACTCATAATCAAAATAGTTTATCAATGATAGCCTTGCGGTATGCGGCCATGGTCAGACGCGCGAACTCGTCGGCCGAAAAGCGTTTAACATAAGCCTTGCCGCGCTGCGAGAGCTTGTCGGCATACACGCTGTTTGACAGAATATCGTCCGCGGCCTTGACAAAAGCGTCGCAGTCATCGGGATTGACATAGACAGCACCCGGACCGCCGGCCTCCTCGAGACACGAGCCGGTGGCGGCTATGACTGGAGTGCCGGTGCTCAACGATTCCACTACCGGCAGGCCGAATCCTTCGTAGCGCGACGTATAGCTCGAGAATTTCGCCATGGCATAAAGGGCCGGCAAATCGGCCAAGGGCACACCCTCAAGATACATGACACGGCCGCTCAGACCGTAGTCGTTGACAGCGCGTCGCACTTTGGCTGCATACTCGCTGCGCATCGACCCGACTATGACCAAATTAAGGTCGGCAGGCAGTCGGCGCATTGCCTCGACAGCCATGAGCTGATTCTTGCGGGCGGAAACAGTGCCGACAGTAACAAAATAGTCGCGCGGCAGTTTGTAAGTATTTCTTACGCGCTCCTTATCCTCATAGCTTACCGCGATGCTGAAGCGCGGGTCGACGCCCTGATAGATGACGTCGATTTTAGCCGGGTCTATCTGATAGTCGCTGATAAGGTCGCGTCGCGTGGTCTCGCTGATGGCGATGACGCGTGTGGCCGCAGCGGCCGACCGTCCGTATTTATAGTCATAGATGCGTCGGTCTATGGCGCGGTAATCCTCGGGCACACGGCGATAGATAAGGTCGTGAATCGTCACAACCGACGGAATACCCGACGATTTGATATTAAGCGGCAGTTCGTTGCTCAGACCGTGGTAGACGTCGACACCGTCGGCGCGCAGACGCCCTGTGATGCCGAAACTGCGCCAGAGCGCGCCAAAGCGGCGTCCGGCGCCTGAAGCGACAGCGAGCTCCACATTGGCGCGTGCCAAGAGCGGCTCTATACGTTCGCTGCGGGGCTCACAGGGTGAGTAGAGAATATACCTGTTGCTCGGGAAGCCGATTGTCATTGTGTCGATGACATAACGGCTGTAATTACCGAGGCCGGTACTGTTCACCGCAGCCCGTTTTGCGTCATATCCGATAGTCAAACCTTCCATATCAGTGCAAATTTATACAATAGGCGCCAAAATGCCAAACTTTTATCTGTACGGCATATTATATGATTTCTGATAAGAAAAAGTGTTAAACCACCGCATTTTAGCTTTTTAAAACTTGACAAATACCCAAAAACGTTGTAACTTTGCCATATAAGTTGAGCACACATCATAATGGAAACTAACATTTTAGACAATCTCCCCTCGCCGGCTCCGACGGCTTCGGTGATTGACCGTATCAAATTTCTTATAAAATTCTCCCGGCGGACTCAGGCCAAATTTGCCGAACTAATCGGCGTAGACCCATCCAACATATCCAAGATACTGTCAGGGAAATCGCCTGTAAGCGAGGCTTTTATCAATCGTCTCGTTGTCAATCTCGGTGTGTCGAAACGCTGGCTGCTCCATGGCGATGACGTGCCGTTTGCAAAAAACAGGCCAGCTCGCGAAACCGCGTCGGCACAGCGCTCAGACCGTCATGACAACATCGGCGCACCTGTCTACGACATTGATGTCACGGCGGGCTCTGTAGGCCTCAGCCGCATGTTTACCGACGAGCGCATCATCGGGCGCCTCAATATCCCCGGTGTCAGTCCAAAACTGCCGATTGTGCGCGTCTCGGGCGAATCGATGTCACCCCGCATCCGCAACGGCGCCTATCTGTCGATACGTGACGTGGGACGCGACGCGACGATACTATGGGGCCAGATTTATGTCGTCGTGCTCGAGGATTACCGTATGGTCAAGTATCTGCGCCGCCACGACGACCCGGCCAAGGTGGTGCTCCACAGCGAGAATCCCAACTATGACGACATAGTCATCAACCGCTCTGACATCGAAAACCTCTTTCTTGTAGAATCTATCATCAACTATGAAATCGTGCGCTGAGCCACACTCGCCGCTGCCGACATGCCGCCACGCCGGAGTCTTCGAGGCCGGCTGCGACGAGGCCGGACGCGGTTGTCTCGCCGGACCGGTCTATGCGGCCGCCGTCATCCTTCCCGACGGATTCTCGCATCCGCTGCTCAATGACTCGAAACAAATGACAGAGCGCCGGCGTTATCAGTTGCGCGACATCATCGAGCGAGAGGCTGTGGCGTGGGCCGTCGGCATTGTCGACGCCGAAGAAATCGACCGCATAAACATACTGAACGCATCAATTCTCGCCATGCACCGCGCCCTTGACGGACTGAGCCGACGTCCGTCGGAAATAATTGTCGACGGAAACCGCTTCAAACCTTACGGTAACGTGCCCTATATGACTGTTGTCAAAGGCGATGCCACCTATGCCAACATAGCCGCCGCATCGGTGCTCGCCAAGACTTACCGTGACGATTTCATGATGCAGGCGCACGAGCGCTATCCATATTATGCGTGGAACGTCAACAAAGGCTATCCTACTGCCGCTCACCGTCACGCTATCGAAGAGCACGGTCCGTCGCCGCTCCATCGCATGTCTTTCCGCCTTTTGCCGGCGCCGACCCTTCCGTTTGACCTTTAAAAATACTATATTTGCATCTGCAATGACTATAAAAAACATATACAGACCAATCGCCGCGATTGCCCTTATAATCGCGACGGCTCTGACCGCACGCGGCGTCGAGACTGACGTCACCCCCGGAAATCTTCACACGCTTATCGACAATCCTCAGTCAGTAAGTTCACTGTCGCTGACAGGCTCGGTCAATGCGGCCGACTTGTTTTTCATAGCCGAAAACATGCCGGCCCTCCGTGAACTCGACCTGAGCCGTGTATCCATAACGGCCTTTGACAACGGTCGCGAGCGCTTGGGCCTGTCTGCATACCATAAGGCCGATGTCATACCGGCCGGTGTATTTGCCGGATCAAGGATCACATCAGTTAAGCTGCCTCAGAGCGACGGCCTAAGCATAGGCGATGTTGCTTTCGCCGGCTCTTCGCTCTCACGCGCCGACATCGGCTCCAATGTCAAATCAGTCGGACAGGGCGCGTTCACCGCATGCCCCCAACTTAAGGAGGTGACGCTCGCAGTCTCTGACATCGGCGGCACGCATGTCTTCGACGACTGCTTGTCGCTGTCAAAAGTAACATTGACGGGCGTCAATGTCATTCCGGCCTCTACATTCGAGGGGTGCACAGCGCTCAATGTGGTGACGGGACTTGAAAATGTCACGTCGGTCGGCGACCGTGCCTTCGAAGGCTGCGGCGCGCTGTCGGCCGTCTCATTCGGCAAAAATCTGAAATCAATAGGCGCGGAGGCGTTCGCCGGGACTGCATTGGGGTCTGCTGACCTCAGCACCTGCTCCTCCCTGAATCATATCGGTCGCTGGGCCTTCGCCCGCTGCGCCGACCTGCAGCGGACATCTCTGCCGGCGTCGCTCAAAACTGTGGGAGAGGCCATATTTTTTGATTGCAAGTCGCTCGCACAGCTGACACTGCCGTCAGGCGCAGTAAGCATCGGCAACTTCGCCCTCAAAGGTCTCGGCAATGTCAGCGAATTAACACTCCCGGCGTCGCTCGACTCTATCGGCGACTACGCCATGGCGTCGATGGACGGCCTCAAATATATTAATGCATCGGCTCTCGCGTCTGTTCCGTCACTCGGCAAAGAGGTCTGGCACGGTGTCGACCAACTGACAGTGCGGCTTCTCCTTGATACCAAAACGATAGACCTCTTTGCGTCGGCCGGCCAGTGGATGGAATTTGATATTCTCGACATCGAGCAGTCATCTGCCGATGATATAACATTGACCGAGACGCAAAAACCGTCTGTCTCCGGTCGTTTTGAGGGTACGGCTCTTTTTGTCAGAGCCCACAAAGATATAGCCGCGCTTCGTGTTTTTGATACATCCGGACGTCTGTTGGCGTCGTCTGACATCCCGGCCGGAATGACCGAGGCGCAGATTGACGTCCCGGCCGCATCAGGCATAATGATAGTCGAAGTTATCCTCACAGACGGCATACGTGCCGGTCTGAAAATCAGAAAATAATTTAAGGATGGGAAAAAATAAACTCAAGAAATTTGCCGACATGGAGACAATCGATTTTGTCTTCCAATATCCCTTTGCCCGTCTTCAGAAAGAAACATTCCCGCTCAAAGGCCGCTGGGGCGCCGACTTTTTCAGTAACGACAAGCCCATTGTGCTCGAGCTCGGCTGCGGCAAGGGCGAATACACTGTCGGGCTCGCACGCCGTTTTCCCGACAAAAACTTTATCGGCGTCGACATCAAGGGCGCGCGCATGTGGACCGGCGCATCCGAGGCCCGTGACACGGGCATGAAAAATGTGGCCTTCGTGCGCACATCAATAGAACTGATTGACTCGTTTTTCGCTCCCGGCGAAGTCAGCGAGATATGGATTACCTTCCCCGACCCGCAGATGAAGAAGGCGACAAAACGTCTGACGTCGACACGTTTCATGAATCTCTACCGCCGGATACTCGTCGACGGCGGTCTGATACATCTCAAGACAGACAGTCCGTTCCTATACACCTACACCGACCTTATGGTCAAGCTCAACAGACTGCCAGTTGTCGAATCTACCGCTGACCTCTACGCCTCAGGCTCGGCCGGCGACATACTCGACATAAAGACACATTACGAGCGACAGTGGCTCGCACGCGGCCTGACAATAAAATACCTGCAGTTCCGTCTGCCGGCCGAGGGTGACTTGGCCGAGCCGACCGACGAAATCGAGCCTGACACTTACCGCAGCTACTCGCGCGGCTATATACAGATGCCGCAACTCATGGACGAAAACAATCAAAACTAACATACATCATGGCTGAATCAAATACATTATATCCCCGCCTGATTACCGACGCGCTCGCCACCGTGCGCTATCCCGGCTCGGGCAAGAATATCGTCGAGGCCGGCATGGTCGAAGACGACATCCGCATCGACGGTCAGAAAGTCAGTTTCTCGCTAATTTTCGACCGTCCGACCGACCCCTTCCTAAAATCGGTCGTCAAAGCCGCCGAGGCTGCCGTAAAGACATTCGCGTCGGCTGACGCCGAGGTGACGGTCAACGTCAAGACCCGTCAGGCCGCTCCCGCACCTAAAGAGAAACCGCTACCCGGCGTGAAGAATATCATAGGCATCTCGTCGGGCAAAGGCGGTGTGGGCAAATCGACAGTCGCCGCCAATCTTGCCGTAGCTCTTGCACGCGAAGGTTACAAGGTCGGACTGCTTGACGCCGACATCTTCGGCCCGTCGATACCCAAAATGTTCGGTGTCGAAGACGAGCAGCTCTACATGCACGAGGTCGACGGCGTCAACAAAATCATACCCATCGAGCGCTACGGCGTCAAGATGCTCTCGATAGGATTTCTCGTCGACCGCAACAGTCCTGTCGTATGGCGCGGCTCCATGGCCTCAAACGCCTTAAAACAGCTCATCGAGCAGGGCGACTGGGGCGAGCTCGACTACTTCCTCATCGACATGCCTCCCGGCACGAGCGACATCCATCTGACACTCGTGCAGACCCTCGATATCACCGGCGTGGTAATCGTCTCCACACCTCAGCAGGTAGCCTTGGCCGACGCCCGCAAGGGGCTGGCCATGTTTGCCGACTCAAAAATCAATGTGCCCGTCCTCGGCATAGTCGAGAACATGGCTTGGTTCACGCCCGAGAAACATCCTGATGAACGTTACTATATCTTCGGTAACGGAGGCGCCGCAGAACTTGCCAAAGAGCTTGGTGTCAAGCTGTTGGCCTGCATACCTCTCGTAGCCTCGGTCGGCGTGCACAGCGACAGCGGCGAGCCAATCGCTGCCGGTGACAGCCTCGCGGCTCAGGACTTCATCCACTTGGCCCATGTGGTCATCGACGCCGTCGACGAGCGCAACAAAACCTTACCGCCCACACAGCACGTCCAACTCAAACACTAATGGCATGGACAAAAAAATATTAGTCATAAACGGCCCTAACCTCAATCTCCTCGGCCGTCGCGAGCCTGAAATCTACGGACACACTACTTTAGACGAGATTATAAGTTCGCTCGCCCGTGACGGAGTCGTCATCGAAGCTTTCCAAAGTAACAGCGAGGGCGCAATCATTGATAGCCTTCACGCGGCAGGTTTCGGCGGCGAATATTGCGGCATAGTCCTCAATGCAGGCGCCTACACCCACACCTCTCTCGCTATCGCCGACGCCATCGCGGCCATCGAGACTCCTGTCGTCGAGGTGCATCTGTCAAACATATTCTCACGCGAGGAGATACGTCACCGCTCGCTGATAGCTCCGGTGTGCTGCGGCAGCATCAGCGGCTTCGGTGCCCTCTCCTACCGTCTGGCCGTTGAGGCCCTTCTCTCTCGCAATGCTTGATCTGACTCCGTTAGCCCGGCCGTTCTTTCAACGGCGTGTGGCGGCTGCCCGTTCATGGCAGGGCCGCATCGCCGACACGCAGCGTGACGTACTCGCACGCCTGCTGCACACCGCACGCCGCACACGTGTCGGGCAACGTCATGATTTCGACTCCATTAAAGATTACGAGACATTTGCCGCGCGTGTGCCGGTAATCTCTTACGAAGACATCCGTGCCGACGTTATGGAGATGGTCAACGGCAGTCGTGACATACTGTGGCCGGGGCGATGCACTCATTTCGCACAGTCTTCGGGTACCTCGGGCGGCAAAAGCAAATACATTCCCGTCACAGCCGACTCGCTAAAGCTCAATCATTACGCCGGCGGACGCGACGTTGTGGCCCACTATCTGTCACTTAACCCTGACAGCCGCATCTTCTCGGGCAAAAGTTTCATACTCGGCGGCAGTTATGCCAACGAGCTCGGCACGCTTCCGGCCGGCACGGTCGTCGGTGACCTCTCTGCCAATCTGATTGACAAAATCAATCCTGCGGTCAACCTGCTGCGTGTGCCTTCAAAAAAAATAGCCCTCATGGCCGATTGGCATCAGAAACTGGCCGCACTCGTCGAGGCCGCCTCACGCGAGAATATCACCAACATCTCCGGCGTCCCGTCATGGTTTATGACCGTCATACGCGAGACCATCAAGGCCTGCGGAGCCACGACCATCCATGATGTCTGGCCAAATCTCGAGGTTTTCTTTCACGGCGGCATAGCCTTCGGACCCTACCGCAGCCAGTACCGCACCCTCACCGACCCGTCAAAAATGCACTATCTTGAGACCTACAACGCCTCCGAGGGCTTTTTCGCCGTGCAGACTTCATGGGATGACGAGCCGGGAGTCATGCAGTTGCTTTTAGACATCGGCGTCTTTTACGAGTTTCAGCCTGTCGGAACTGATTCGCAACCTGTCGGCGACCCCGTGCCGGCATGGAAAGTCGAGGAAGGCAGAACTTACGCACTCGTCATCACGGCCTGCAACGGCTTGTGGCGCTACTCTATCGGCGACACTGTAACCGTCATGTCAGCCGACCCGCTGAAAATCCGCATCGCCGGGCGCACCAAGAGTTTCATCAACGCCTTTGGCGAGGAACTGATGGTGTGCAACGCTGACGAGGCCATAGCCGAGACTTGCCGTGCCACCGGTGCCGAGGTTGCAAACTATACCGCCGCGCCGGTCTATGACGACGGAGGACACCGCGGACACCACCAGTGGCTCATCGAGTGGTCAAGGCCACCGGCCGATACCGAGGTCTTCGCCGATATTCTCGACCGTACACTACAGAGCGTCAATTCCGACTATCAGGCCAAACGTTCGGGCGACATTTTCCTTGACCGTCTGTCGCTCGTTACGGCGCAGGCGGGACTATTTGACCGTTGGCTCGCCGAAACAGGCAAACTTGGCGGTCAGCGCAAGGTGCCGCGTCTGTGCAACGACCGCAAAATCATGAATCGTCTTTTAGAAATGAACTTCTGAAAACCTGAATAACTAACTATAAAAATCATGAAAATCAAAAAATTGCTCCTCGGAGCCCTCTTTGCCTCAGCTGCAACTCTCTCTATGTCAGCTGCAGACGCCAAGTACATCTTCTACTTCATCGGCGACGGCATGGGCATGGGTCCGGTCATGACCGCCCAGAGTTATAACCGCGTAATCCTTAAAAATGACAAGCCACTGCTGATGATGCAGTTTCCCACTGTCAGCTGGTGTCAGACCTACTCGGCATCAAGCCTTATCACCGACTCTGCCGCCGCAGGTACAGCCCTCTCTACAGGCACCAAGACTCGCAACAGCATGCTCGGCATGGCGCCTGACACGACTGACGTGACTTCTATCGCACGCATATTCAAGGACGCCGGCTACGGCGTAGGCGTAGTGACCTCTGTCGCTCCCGACGATGCCACTCCCGGCGCTTTCTACGCACATGTGCCTAATCGCGGCATGTACTATGAGATCGGCAAACAGGCCGCATCGTCGGGCTATGACTTCATCGCCGGCGCAGGTCTGCGCGGACGCAAAGATAAGGAAGGCAAAGCCACAGACCTGATGGACGTAATGGCTCAGAACAATGTGCAGGTCGTCTATGGCCGCGACGGTGTCAAGGAAATCAATTCTGACAAAGTCATGCTCCTTAACACCGACGGTCCGCATGACTGGGACATCCACTACGCCATCGACTCGCTCGCCGAAAATCTCACATTACCTATTATCACCGAAGCCTGTCTAAAACAACTCCTCAAGAACTCTCCCGACAAATTCTTTATGATGGTCGAGGGCGGCCTCATTGACCATGCTCTCCACGGCAATGACGGCGGCGCCGCAATCATCGAAACACTCAATTTCGACGAATCGCTCAAAATCGCTTACGATTTCTATCTCGCGCATCCCGACGAGACTCTTATCGTCGTAACAGCCGACCATGACACCGGCGGTCTGGCTCTCGGCAACAACCGCACTCCCCACCTCGAATATTTCAAATATCAGCGTGTGTCAAAAGAGGCATTCAACGAGTACTGCAAGTCTCTTGCCCGCAACCGCATGGTCTACCGCTGGGAAGACATGCGCGAGTATCTGCGCGAAAACTTCGGTTTCTTTGACCATGTACCCGTAGGCGAAAAAGAGGAAGCCCGTCTCAAAGAGCTATTTGAAGCCGCCGTCGTGCTCCGCAACTCCGACGACCAAAAGACTCTCTACGCCAACTTCAACTCTTTTGCAGTCGAGGTTTTCCGCGTGCTTAACAATGCTGCCGGCGTCGGCTTCACCACGACAAGTCACTCAGGCAATCCTGTGCCTGTATTTGCGGTAGGAGCAGGTTCTGACAAGTTCATGCACCTTAACAATAACAACAATTTGCCGCGTCTCATACTCGAGGCAGCCGGCAAATGATATTTCGGTAATAAGATAAAAGACCCGGAGAGCGCCCTGTTGCGTCACTCCGGGCTTTTTATGTATACATGTTTTTGACCTTTAACCCAAAATCATTAATTTTGCGACATATAGGACTCTGCGCCGCAATATTTCTCAGATATGACCCAAACAGATACAAATAAAGACAAACTAACGTTTAAAGACGACTTCATCAGACGCGTATCGGCTGTACGTCCCACACGATGGGTGAGATTCGGCATAGTAGCCGCTCTCTTTATCGCTTGGACTATCTGGCTCGGCTCATGGTGGCCCGCAATCTTCCTCTTTCTGCTCTTTGACATCTACATCACCGGCTACATCCCTTTCACATGGTGGAAAACAAGCAAAAGCAAGACCGTGCGTTCGGTCATGAGTTGGGTCGATGCCATTGTTTATGCCCTGATACTCGTTTATTTTGTATTTGCCTTCGTGGGTCAAAATTATCAGATACCGTCATCATCGCTCGAAAAGACCTTGCTTACAGGTGACTATCTGTGGGTCAACAAAATCACATACGGCCCGCGTGTGCCGATGACACCGGTACACTTCCCCTTGGTACACAACAAACTGCCGATAATCAACACTAAAAGCTATCTCGATTGGCCGGCAAACGACTACAAACGTCTCAAAGGACTGCGTAAAGTCGAGTCAGGAGATATCGTTGTATTCAATTTCCCGGCCGGTGACACGGTGACAACACGTTTCGAAGAAAGTCCGGAGTATTACGACCTGCTGGTCGAACATTACGGTCGCGACCGCATCAAATCTGACAAAGCTACGTTCGGAGACGTAGTCTATCGTCCGGTCGACCGTCGTCAGAATTTTGTCAAACGCGCCGTCGGTCTGCCCGGCGAACGTCTCAAAATCGTCAATGACACCATTTATATCAACGGTGTGGCTCAGCAAATGCCGCATAACGTGCAGTTCAACTACATCGTAGCCCTAAAGTCGCCTCTTACCGACGACATCGTCAAAGACCTCGATATAGCCTCTGACGACATCGAGGCGCTGAATCTTAGCCCGATTGACCGTGCCAATCTCATCACATGGATGCCCGGAGCCGACGACAACTCCCGTCTGTACGGTCTGCCGCTGACATCAGACATGATAGCGTCACTTAAGGAGCGAGGCATGCTTCAGGACATGATTAAGACCTCGTCTCTCTTGCCTCCCGGCTCACAGGGCTCCTACCTGTTTCCGAAGGTTACTGCAGCATCATGGTCGCTCAGCAACTACGGCGGCGACGAAGGTCTGCTGATACCGTCAAAGGGCATGACAATCGAGCTCAACGACAGCACATGGAACATTTATAACCGCGCCATCCGCAACTACGAGGGCCACCATGACGCCTATGTCAAGGACGGCAAAGTCTATATCGACAGCAAAGTCGCTCCGACATATACTTTCGCCATGGATTATTACTTCATGATGGGTGACAACCGCGACAACTCACAGGACTCGCGTTTCTGGGGTTTCGTTCCCGAAGACCACATCGTAGGCACACCGGCCTTTGTGCTGATTTCATTTGACAAAGATCGCTCGATATTTAACGGCGGTATACGCTGGCGTCGCATATTCAAAGACGCCAACCCTGACAAATAATGGGATTAATAAGTCTGCCGCCTGAGTTACGTGCTGTCTTTGCTCCTCAGTTTTTCGGCTCGACAGCCTATTACGCCGTGCTCTCGATGTTTGTTTCAGCGACAATACACGGGGGTATGCGTGCCGACAAACGCTTTAAAAGCGCCCATCGCTGCGATATAGTTGATACGCGCGGACCATTGGCTCTCACAATCCCTGTAAGGTCACCCGGCGGCCGCTGCACGTGGAGCGAAGTTAAAGTTTCGGACCACGGCGAATGGTGGCACAAGCACCTGACCGCTCTCGAGTCGTCCTATGGCCGTACACCTTTCTTCGAATTTTATATAGACCGTCTGCGCCCCATATTCACCAAACCTGACGACTACCTGACTGTCAGTGAATTAGACAGACAAGCCGATGAAATAGTCAGAAAAATACTCGGTTTCGACATTCATATAGATTGGGATGATAAAAAAGAAACCGAAGTCAAAGACCTCGATTTCACTAAATTTGATTTTAAGACTGTCGAATCTGTGAGCTATTATCAGGTGCGAGCCGACCGACTCGGTTTTTTCCATTATCTGAGCATACTCGACCTCATCTTCAATGTCGGACCCGAAGCTCCTTTAATACTCAAAAAGATGGCCGAGCCATTAAGCCGTCAGTTGCTCTCTCAAAGCATTGACAGTACGCGCAGCTGCTCTATTATTTCAAGCGCTGACATGCGGCGCTGACGCACTAATGAGGCTGCAAGGTCATGGGCGGCCTGATGAACCTGCGAGTAGGTAAACAGACGGTCGAAATAATTATAGTTTTTCTCAAATATGGCGTCAGCCTCATCACGTTCGAGCTGGCAGTCTTCCTCGGCCTCATCGCGCACAAATGCACGCAGAGATGCGATTATATCAGCCGGAAGTTTATGACGATGCTGCACATAATTTCGGCACATCATATTGGCTATGACCATGCCTGACGAAATTTGGAAATGCTTTAAATTTTCATTCCATGCTATTTTGGCCGACATGCGCGGATTACCTATGAAATAAAAATCATGGGAAAACTCCACACTGTCGCCGGCAGGTGCATCAAGTGTCATGGCTTCAAGATAATTCTCACCGTCGAGCATCATCATAGAAATGGCCATGCCGGCCATGCCATAGCTCTTGTCACGTTCATCGACATATTTGAGTTTATCGTCCATTTATATCTTTATTATTGATTTCTTTTTCTATAAACACCGTCAGACCTATCTTAGTTGACTACTACTATTTTGGTTACAACACCTTTAGTCGAGCCTGAACTGTCACCACCGTCTGACGAAGCATATACAAAATATACACCCGAGCGCACACGCTGTCCTGCTGCATTGCAACCGTCCCACGTTATCATGCCGCCCTCAGACTTGCCCTGATAAAAGACATTTCCTGCAGCATCCGCTATTTTCACAAGTGAGTTATCCATCAGACCTGTGACCGTAATCCATCCTGTATAATCCGGCCTGACAGGATTTGGATAGGCATAGACATCACTGAAATCTTCGGCTGCCGGAGATGAATCGCTCCGATAGCTGAGAAGACCGTTACCGGTGCCAAAATAGACAACATTGCTGAACGGATCACATATCACGGAGTGGACCGTATTTGAGGGCAGTGGTGAGTTTGAGACATCAAAATGCTTAAGTATCCTGTCACCGTTCTCACTGACAAGATATATACCCGAGGCGTCCGTACAAATCCATTTGCGGTTTGAGCCGTCGATAGCTATCGCATTTATCTGTTCGCTGTCAAGCAGGTAATCAGCATAATTCGTGCCGTCATTGCGAGGAACTTTAAGCTTATTTACTCGACCGTCAAACGTGGTCGGATTGACAATTTCGAGCAGACCGGCATTTGTGCCAATCCACACACGCCCTCGCTGGTCTTCAACCATCGAAAAGACATATTGTGGTTTTATCGTATTATTATCCTGATCTATAAACTCGGGACAATAAAACTCCTCGTGTTCGTCACATGCAGCCCAATCGCCTTTTGACTTGAGAACATCAACACCGGTATATCCCTGTGATGAAATAAAAAACGCCACATTGCTCTTTTTACAGAACAATGATCTAAAATCTTTTCCGGTTTTGTGAAGACTCGGAAGATTTGGATAACGCCAGTCTGAATTTTTAATCTGTTCAAAATCTTTACGAAGTTTATCTGCGGGAAGCACGATGTATGGAATAAGATTGTTATTCCCCCAATATCCTACCCACAGATTACCTTGAGGATCAAAATTAACATCGTATGCGCGTGTGTTCCATGTCTTTAAGAGAGGTGAATTTTCACTATTAAACTTATAAATCTCCTCGTTTCCACGCACCACATATACACCTTCCTGACCGTTTGCGATAAAATATATATCGCTGTCTTCGGGATATTCGCTGAGCCTACCGGCGCCACCAAACATAAATGTAGAATTGGATTGCCGCTGTGCATCTTGAGTAGTGGATGCGGTAGCACTTGCATTTACTATAGACACATCACGCAGTTTTCCATTCTCGATTATATTAGTTTTTTGTCTGATATAAATACCGTCATTTGGATAAGCAAGACTAATTCTGTAAGCTGTAGAACCCATATTTGAAGCATATATGCGGCGGCCGTCAGGCGACGGTATCAGATAGGCTACACGGTCTACTATAGTACCTTCGGGGCGGTAAGGCTGAGAGAGGACAGTAGGTGTAGACGATGACATGTCTATATTGGCAATGCCTTCTTTTGTTCCACACCAAAGAGATGATTTGCCGTTCCACATGCCTATTTTGTCATTCCGATATGTTTCTGCCACTTCAAAACTTTCTTTGAGTATGCCGTCCATACCGACAATACGCATCATATTATCATCGCGGAAGAAGATGCCGTCTTTGCAACGTCCGAAATGGCTGCTTATTTGAGAACCTACCAGATCGGTAACACTTGTCTGAGCATCAAAATCAAAGGTAGTGGTTGCGACCGCACGTGCATAATCGTTATACCAAATAACACGCTTATCATCTAACGGTATATACTCCGTATTAACTGACCATGGTATACTTTTGAATTTATCAATAGTATTGTGACGGTTTTCTATTGGAGAATACCATAGAGCATCACTCTTGTAAAAAGTCAGATAATCTCCGACGACTGCACCGTGAGAAATATTCTCACCAAAGATGCATGACTCCTTGACATGATGTGTATCTGCATTATAGACAACAAGACCGAAAGCTGTGCTCACAACATAATAATTATTGCCGTAAACTATATCATTGATATCCTTGGAATAATTTACAGAAGCGTCTTTAATATCAGCCATGTTGACACAGTGGCCGTCGTCATAAAGCATATCTATATTGCTGTCAGTATAGATAATAGCCAGACATTTTTTCTCCGGTATATACTTTATAAATTTGATTTCGGTGCTGCTGAGTTTGTTGGTACGGTTATAGGCGTAAGTTTCGTCATTACTCTTATCGTAAGAGTAAAGCGAAGAGCCCATAGTATAGTAAACTTTGTCAGGCGTCTCTACAACCTGCCCGAACTCAGTGTCAATAATTGGAAAGATATTCCATTCATCGACTGCTTGGGCAGAGGCCGAAACAGACCCACAACAAAAAGTAACAATTAATATAAAAAGTATCTTTTTCATATATAGATTGACCAATAAAGTTCTAAATCAGCTGTTCTTTAAAAATTTTTTAAGCTCGGCGACTGCACGTCCGCGATGACTGATGGCGTTTTTTTCGTCAGCTGTCATTTCGGCAAAAGTTTTATCACATCCCTCGGGCATGAATATAGGATCATAACCGAAACCGTCAGCACCGGAGCGCACGGTAGTGATATGACCTTCGACGATGCCCTCGAAGAGATGTTCCTCACCGTCTTTAATCAGTGCGATGACTGTGCGGAAACGGGCACGTCGGTCTTTCACTCCTTCCATATTTGCAAGCAGCTTTGCCATATTTGCCTCAGAGTCATGGCCTTCGCCGGCATAACGGGCAGAATAGACTCCCGGCTCGCCGCCGAGAGCCTCAACTTCGAGGCCGGTGTCATCAGCAAAACAGTCGTAACCGTAATGTTCCTTGACCCATCGGGCTTTCTGCAAGGCATTACCCTCAAGAGTGTCGGCTGTCTCGGGTATATCCTCCTTACAGCCTGTCTCAGCAAGGCTAAGTATCTCAAAAGGAAGATTTAACTGTCTAATTTCAGACAGTTTATGACTGTTGTTGCTTGCAAAAACTATTTTTTCCAATGAGTTAAGTTACTTACGCTTATAAATTTGATTATACTCCTTTTATAACGTCAATCTTTCTTTTTTATTATCAATTAGCCACTATGTTAACAATCTTGCCGGGCACGACAATTATCTTTCGGATAGTCTTTCCTTCGAGCCAGCGGGCAGCCCCTTCGTGTTCCAACGCTGTCTTCTCCACTTCGTCTTTGGGACAATCGGCTGCTACAGTGATATTATAACGGGCTTTTCCATTGAATGACACGGCATAGGTCACATTAGACTCCTTGAGATAATTCTCGTTATATTCCGGCCACTTGGCGTTGCAGATGCTCGTAGTGTTGCCTATTGCCGAGTGCCAGAGTTCCTCTGTCACATGCGGGGCAAACGGAGCAAGCACAACAAGCAAATCGGCCAAAACTTCGCGCGAATGGCATTTCTGTGCCGACAGCTCGTTGACACATATCATAAAGGCGGCGATAGACGTATTGTAAGAGAATGACTCTATGTCTTCCGTGACCTTCTTGATAAGCTTGTGCAGCGACTTAAGATTGTCGGCCGAGGGTTTGCTGTCATCGACGAGAAGTGTGTCGCCCTTATAATAGAGATTCCAGAGTTTCTTGATAAATCTGTTTACACCGTCTATACCGTTTGTATCCCACGGTTTGCTCTGCTCTAACGGTCCGAGGAACATTTCATAAAGACGAAGTGTGTCAGCACCGTATTTCTCCACGATGTCATCGGGATTGACCACATTGAACATTGACTTAGACATTTTCTCCACAGCATAGCCGCAGACATATTTTCCGTCCTCGAGGACAAACTCTGCTGTGTTAAACTCCGGACGCCACTGACGGAAAGCCTCAGTGTCAAGAACGTCGTTGCTGACAATATTGACATCGACATGAATCGGTGTCACATCATATTTATCCTTGAGACCATAGCTGACGAATGTATTTGTATCTTTGATACGATATACAAAATTACTGCGGCCCTGAATCATGCCCTGATTGATAAGTTTGCGGAACGGCTCGTCCTCGCATACCTCACCCAAGTCATAAAGAAATTTATTCCAGAAACGGCTGTAAATAAGGTGACCGGTTGCATGCTCCGTACCGCCGATATACAAATCTACCGAGCGCCAGTAATTATTGGCCTCTTTAGATACAAGTGCATCATCATTGTGCGGGTCCATATAGCGCAGATAATATGCCGATGAGCCTGCAAAACCGGGCATTGTGTTAAGTTCCAAAGGAAATCCGTCTTCATTCTGCCAGTTTTTGGCGCGGCCGAGCGGAGGCTCACCGCTTTCGGTCGGCAGGTAACGGTCCACCTCGGGCAACTGCAGAGGCAGTTTGCTGTAATCCAACAGATGAGGCACACCATCCTTATAATATACGGGGAAAGGCTCGCCCCAGTAGCGCTGACGACTGAAGATAGCATCACGCAGGCGGAAGTTGACCTTCACCTTGCCAATGCCTTTTTCCTCTATATATTTCTTTGTAGCGGCGATGGCGTCTTTGACTTCAAGACCGTTGAGGCTGAAACCCTCGGTCTCAGAGTTAATCATCTTGCCGCTCTTGGCGTCAAAACTCTCCTCGCTGACATCAGCACCCTCAATCAAGGGTATGACCGGAAGATCAAAATGACGCGCAAAAGCATAGTCACGGCTGTCATGGGCCGGAACAGCCATAATGGCGCCCGTACCGTAGCCTGCAAGCACATAATCGCTAACCCATACGGGGATATGTTTGCCGGTGACAGGATTTACGGCATAGCTGCCCGTGAAGACGCCGCTGACTTTCTTGTCAATCATGCGCTCACGCTCTGTCTTGTGTTTGATAGAGGCAATGTATTCGTCGACGGCCTTGCGCTGCTCCGGTGTAGTAACTTTCTCCACATAGGCGCTTTCAGGGGCGAGTACCATGAATGTAACACCGAAGATTGTGTCAGCACGGGTGGTGAAGATTTCGAGCTCTACATCGCTGTCAGCAATCCTGAATCTCATTTCAGCACCCTCGGAGCGACCTATCCAGTTGCGCTGAGTCTCTTTAAGTGAGTCGGTCCAATCCAAACGGTCGAGACCCTCCAATAATCTATTGGCATAAGCCGACACTCTCAGACACCACTGATACATCAGTTTCTGCTCCACGGGGTAGCCGCCGCGGATAGACAGACCCTCGCTGACCTCATCGTTGGCGAGCACTGTGCCTAACTGCGGACACCAGTTGACCATAGTGTTGCCGAGATAGGCTATGCGATAATTCATCAGCGTGTCGCTCTTCTCCTTCTCGTCCATAGCCTTCCATTGGTCGGCCGTGAAGTGAAGGTCTTTTGACTGCGCAGCGTCTATGCCTTCGGAGCCGTATTTTTCAAAATGAGCCACAAGTTTGTCTATAGGCTCGGCCTTATCTTCTTTCTTGTCATAATATGACTCAAACATCTTCATGAAGGCCCACTGTGTCCATTTATAATACTCGGGGTCGCAGGTCTTTATTTCACGAGACCAGTCATAGCAGAATCCAATCTTATCAAGCTGACTGCGATAGCGGTCTATATTTTTGCGGGTAGTCACCTCGGGATGCTGGCCTGTCTGTATAGCATACTGCTCGGCCGGCAGACCATAGGCGTCATAACCCATAGGATGCAGCACATTGAAGCCCTGAAGGCGTTTGTAACGCGAATAGATATCACTGGCTATGTAACCGAGCGGATGACCCACATGCAGACCTGCGCCCGACGGATAAGGGAACATGTCGAGCACATAATATTTAGGCTTGTCGCCGCCGGTCTCACATTTATATGTCTTGTCATCGCGCCAGCGCTGCTGCCAGCAGCTCTCTATCTCTTTATGATTGTAATCCATTTTTTATGCTGTGTTAATGATTTTACCTATTTATATTATGAAAGTTCAAGCATGCGCTCAATGGGTCGACGCGCCTTGTCGGCAAGTTCCTTATCAATTATAATCTCCGGTGTCTCGTCGCGCAGGCACTCATAGAGTTTCTCGAGAGTGTTAAGCTTCATATACGAACACTCGTTGCAGGTGCAGCTTCCGTCCTCGGGCGGAGCGGGAATGAAAGTCTTCTCGGGATACTTCTTGCGAAGTTCACAGAGGATGCCGCTCTCGGTCACCACTATGAATGTATCGCCGGCCTCTTCTGAGCCGGCATAGGCGAGCAGAGCGGCCGTAGAGCCTATTTTGTCGGCAAGCAATGCTATTGACTTCTTACACTCCGGATGCACGAGCACCTTGGCGCCGAGATGCTGCTTCTTAAGCTCGATGAGTTTCTCTAACGAGAACTGTTCGTGCACATGACATGCGCCGTTCCAAAGGATCATATTACGTCCGAGCTTTGAGTTGATATATCCTCCGAGATTGCGGTCGGGGCCGAATATGATTTTCGTGTCAGCAGGGAGCGATCCTACGATTTTTTCTGCGTTGCCCGAAGTCACCACTATATCAGTGAGGGCTTTCACCCCGACTGACGTATTCACATAAGATATGACAGTGTGACCCGGGTGCTCCTTGATGAACTTCCCGAACTCGACGGGGTCGCAGCTGTCAGCAAGCGAGCAGCCGGCTTCCATGTCAGGAATCAGCACCTTTTTGTCAGGGCAAAGTATCTTGGCAGTCTCACCCATGAAATGCACGCCGCAGAGCACGATTATTTTCGCGTCCTTCAGCGTGGCGGCATATCTTGCCAAAGCGAGAGAGTCACCGATGTGGTCGGCAATCTCCTGTATTTCGTCGCGCTGATAGTAGTGAGCAAGGATGACAGCGTTTTTTTCATCCTTGAGTCTCTTTATTTCGGCTTTTAAATTTTCTGCCGTCATTGCGCTGTCTTTACCGACTTTCATTTTATATATGAATTAAAGTCTTAAAATTTAAATTCTATAAGAACAATAAATGATGTCAATAGCGATAATAACTTTTTTGACAGATATTTTGAATATTGAGTTATTGAACTCTCTGTCTCAGAAACTGACAGTTTATAAACATGGTTTAATGCTGTCACACATTGAGATACCGACTTTATTGACATACTGTTGATAATGTGCAAAGTTAATAAATATCTCACGATTTTTAAGCTCGTAATGATGAAAACCATGTCTATAAACCATCAGAATAAAATTGCCTGTGTTCATTGTCTTACGGGCGGAGCTTGTATATGCACTTGTCTGCGACATTTCAAAATATAGTTATTGAATTGTTTTTGGATGGTTATCAACGTTTATTTACATGTTATCAACATCAGACATTTTTGCTCCTTATTTTGGTTATTTTAGCGCGGATTGAGTCAATATCGGTCTGTGATTCATCTGTTTCGGTATAAAGCCGGTTGTCATCGACAATTCTCAGAGCCTCGGGATTGAATTTTTCGCCGAAGCTCAACGATATGCCTGCGTCTAAAAGTTGACGAGCTGTTTCCGGCTTGCCTCTGAAACCGTGAACAATCCATGTTTGCTCCGGATTTAATTTTTTTTTCAAAGACATCAACAAATCGAAGGCTTTGACGCAGTGTATTACCAAGGGTTTGGCAAGTTGTTCGGCAAGGAGAGCCTGTGCAGTAAATAATTCTGTCTGGCGCTTCATGTCCGCTCCACGCAGGCGGTCCAAGCCGGCCTCACCGATGGCTACGACATTTTCTTTTGATATTTTTGTTTTAAGCTCGGCAATGACGTCGTCAGTCGAATTTACCGATCCGCTGCTCCACGGGTGTATGCCTATGCTGTAATACCCCTCGGCAGGCACGTCGCTGTCATAGTCTAACGAAATGACACGGTCATCGGCCGGTATACGATTGTGGCTGTGTATATCTTTGAATTCTCTTAATGTTTTCATAGAGGCAAAGTTAAGAGAATGAAGCTACTTAAACAAAAATAGGTGGCAAGACTTATCAAAGACTTACTGCCGGCTTATCAATGTGATATAAACAGTCAAGGCACCGGATCATAGCCGCTGCCTCCCCACGGATGACAGCGCAGGATGCGTCTGACCGACAGATAGAGGCCTTTTATGGCCCCGTGACGGCGCAGGGCCTCAAGACAATATTGACTGCATGTTGGTGTGAAACGGCACGACGGAGGAAACATCGGCGAGATGGATGCGCGGTAAAAAAGCACGGGTAGCGACAGCACAAAAATGGCTGCCCTACTCCACCACGGTCTCTCGGGCTGCGGCTGATTTTGTGGAGATGTCGCGTAGGATTCGGCAGACTGATTTTTGCACATCGCTGTAGTTTTTGGTTTTGTCGGCAATATAGATAAAGGCGAGATCGATGCGTGCGTCTGCTCGCAGAGGATAATTGTGGCGATTTAGGCGGAAAGCCTCTCTGACACGTCGGCGCATCAGGACGCGTTCGACGGCTGTGTGCAGGCGTTTTTTAGGTATTGAGATTAGAAATGTCAGCTTTGAGTCGCTGTGACGCCCGGGATTGTGTCGCCAGACGGCGCGCAGCGGATAAGCCATGACTGACTGTGGCTCTGTACCGGACTCATAAGCTGTTCCACCGCGGCTGAAGAGCATGTCTATTGCCGCGGTGGAACATAGTTTATCTTTCTTATCGAGTCCGAATTTTTTCACTCGCCTTTGTTTTTGGTGAGATATAAATCAAGGGCGGCCGTGATTGAGGGAGCCTCGGGCGTCGGAGCCTCGATGTCCAATCTCAGACCGGCATCACGCACAGCCTGTGCGGTTGTGGCGCCGAAAGTAGCTATTGCTATTTGTTCCTGTTTGAATTCAGGGAAGTTTTTACATAATGATTCTATGCCTTGCGGACTGAAGAAAATCAGCATATCATAGTCAAAAGATTCGTCCTGACCGAAGTTATTGCTGACTGTACGATATAACACCGCGCGTGTAAAGTCGATATTATTGTCGGTAAGTATTTTAGATTCGTTGCCGTTATTGACATCAGAGACGGCATACAGGAACTTCTCTGTCTTGTGTTTCAAGATGAAAGGCAGCAAATCTATGAGCTTGCCGGTCTTGGGATAGAAGATTTTGCGTTTACGATATATGATATATTTCTGCAGATAATTTGCGATTGACTCTGTAGTACAGAAATATTTCATAGTGTCGGGGATTGTGATGCGCATCTCCTCGCAAATACGGAAAAAGTGATCAATGGCGGTTTTTGCTGTGAAAATTACGGCTGTGTGTTCGGATATTGATACTTTTTGCTGACGAAACTCTTTTGCACTCAGACCTTCGACTTTAATAAAAGGGCGGAATACTAAGTCGACACCATGTTTTGCGGCAATGTCATAAAAAGGAGACTTGTCTGATGACGGTTTAGGCTGAGATACTAATATCTTCTTGATTTTCACTCTTTTAATTTTTTATTGTTTATCTTTGCTTTTATCCCTTAAATTAGCAGCAGTGCAAAGTGATAGACATAGATAAGGGGTATGATTTCCAAGGCGCAAAGGTACAAAATAAAATAGAGCAATGAAAATATGTTTGTGAAAAAAATATCAAATCCTTTGATTATAAACAATAAGCGCGCAAGCACATAGAGTGTCACAGACGTGTAAATCATTGCGTCTGATGACGAAGGATAAAATATGACCATCAGTGCCGGCAAAGCTATTGTTATACCTAAGATAGACTGGCTCGAGTTGAATCTGCGCAGCAGCACCTTCATGCTTTCAATGCCGGCAAAGGTATAGCCTACCAACGAATATGCCGTGATATCAAAAATATAATAGGCTGCGAACACTCCGATTTCAGCGGCTAATGTGGTGAATCCGTAGTCATCCGGACTTACGCCGCTGTGTCTTGCAGCAAGTGCAAAAAGCATTATTCCTCCGCAGACAATATATTGCAGGATGCTTAGACACATCAGTCGGGTTTCATGACTGCTACGTTCATCAAAAGCGTTGCCACGCGATTTGTGTGACGAACGCATTTCTTCGGCAAATTTTGAAAAAAGCTTACGATAATCTTTGAAACTAAGCGATATGGCTACAAATAACAGTACAATCAGTGTAAGTATTCCCGAATTTGAATTTAGCTTATTCTGGCGGGTTGAGCCTTCGAGACCTATTGTCCAGCCGGGGGTGACAGGCTCGGTCTCGGTTAGTATTACTGTATCGGCAGTTATTAAAGTCTGCTGATTTAAGCAATCAATAATTTTAAAGTCAAAAACGGGTGTGCGCAGCGAGTCTGCCACGGCCACATTGAGACTGTCGTTTACAGGGCTGTATGCTTTATCAGCGACACTGACGGCGCGAGCATTGTGGACGGGCGCGGGTGTAATGCTGTCTGAGACGGCATTATCAGTATTAACGTCTATGGAGTCGCTAAAAGGTTGCATCAGAATTTAGGCGAAAAAGTAATCCTGTCGCTTTGTGCGGCCGCTGTCCTGACCGCATCCCCGGCTGTCAGGGCCACATGCCAGAGCTGACTGTGGTCAGGTCTCATGAATCCCTGTTTGATTGCATTGTCAAGCATATCGAGCAGACGGTCATAATAGCCGTTGACATTATAGATGACGACATTGCCGTCGTATAGTCCGAGTTGCCGCCATGTTATGATTTCTAAAAGTTCCTCGAATGTGCCTATGCCGCCCGGCAGGGCGATTGCGCCCCGCGACAGCGACGCCATGGTCTGCTTGCGCGAGTGCATGCTGTCGGTGACTTCGAGGCGGCTCAGTCCGCTATGTGCCCAGCCACGCTCGACCATGAACGACGGAATTACGCCGATGGTCTCGCCTCCTGCGGCTATTGCCGCGTCATTGACCGCACCCATGAGTCCCATACTGCCCGCACCGGTGATAAGAGGCAGGCCGAGGCGGGCAATCTCCCTGCCCGTCTCGACCGCCGCGTCAAAATATATTCTGTCTACCGCGGGTGATGACGCACAATAGACCGTTATGCCTTTGATTGGTTTGTCTGTCATCGGTTTAACGTATTGCCACTTTGACCGGGCTGTGGTGCTGGTCAGTGACGATAAAATAGACTCCGAGCGGCATCTCGACGTCAGTGTCGTTATCGACGCTCTCGATGGTGCGTACGAGTCGACCGGTGATATCATAGACCATGACACCCGTCTGGGTCTGTGCACAGTTAAATCTCATCATGCCGTCAAAACCGGTGACGGTCAGAGGCTCGTCACAATCGACACCGCTGATGCCGCTGTGGGCGACGAAGATGACATTAGACATCGGTGAGCGCACACCGAGACGTACAGACTGCACGGCGTAGCTTTCGCTGTCATTCTCGCTGAAACCGGTGATTTCGAAAGGCGACGATTCGGCAAGAATCTCTTCGGTGGTCTGTGAGCCCGATTTGAATTTGGTGCGTGTGATTATCCAGTAGTCTATTACCTCTCCGTCGGGGCTCTCCCAGTTGGCCTCGTAGCTGTCAGAGGTTATATTTGTCGGGTTTAGTGCCGTGCAGGCGGTCAGAGTAGGCTGCGGCAGACACTCGCCGCGCAGATTGACGCCGACAGGCTTGTTGAGGTCGTCGCAGATAATCATCAGACGAGCCTCGTGAGTGCCGAGAGACGTCGGCTTGTAGGTGATATTCAGCCAGTATCCGTCAGTGGCGTTGACAAGTGATGCTGCGATTGAACTTGACGGCAGCTCAAACATGCCGGTATCACCGCTGTAAAGACTGATGTTGATGGCTTTGCGGAAATTCTCTCCGCGGAAGAGCAGCGAGGCCTTGACGGTGTTTCCCTCGGCTACCTGACCGAAGTCGAGAGTGGAATCTTTGACAGGAGCGTAAAGCACGGCTTCATCGACAGGCTCCGGAGTATCAGAAGGATTGAAGGCCAGACCGCGTTTTGTTCCCCATATATACTCGGCAAGTTCAGGGTAGTCGATAAACGGATTGCGGTTGCCCTGAATCATATAGACATTGTCGTTGCGATTCTGCTCTTTATCGCTGACAGGGTCTTCGCGATGCCATTTGAGCAGCATGTCTACGGCCCAGCCAGACAGTGTCGGATAGGTATTCTGCTGGAGCATATACATGTTGTTGCGGGCCCATGTATAATCCTGATAGCAGGTCACCATGTAGAAGTAAGTACGGGCAAAGTCACCTTTATACTCGTCATCGGGTTCAAAAACCAAAGCCGAGCCTCCTCCGAGACCGTCTTTCGGAGAGCCGACCATCGAGACACCGTTGTCAAATTTAGAGGCGGTGCGCACTTCGCCGAGCGGATAATTGCTTTTGGCCTGATTGGCTTTGGCCTCACCCGGATAAAGATGATTTAGATCGGTATAGGCCTTGACATCTGTGTCACCTCCCCACCAGCTTTTCGGGAAAGAGTGCTCGCGATTCATGTATGTGCCAAACTGTATGCGTGTCTCGACCATCATGTCAGAGTACATGTCCCACCAGACCTGCGGAGTGATTACCGGACGCACATCTGTGACCTTGAAATAGTCAGGCAGCGAGTTATAAGATCTTACGCTCGTGAAGTTCTTGATAAGATCAGAAGCTGCCGTCTTGAGCTCGGCATCTTTTTTACCGATAAGGCTTTTATAATAATTTGCGGGTATTTCGGCCCAAGCAGTCGAACAGACAAGGCACAATGTGAGCATGGCCGTGAGGTTTCTTAGATACGTTTTCATTGGCATAATGCGGTGAAGGTTTGTAACGGGTTGTAAAAATAGTAAAATATTTCCTAACACTACAAATTCTAATGACTACAGAGGGCCAATTGTTTGCAAAACACCGATTTTTTGAAGAAAAAGGGAGGTTTATGGAGGGGCGATTTTAAACGGGTAAGGAGCATTAGGGATGGTCGTCCCCGTTTATTGCCTATTCAAATTCCGTTGATACACATTTCCATAAAAACTGATCAAAATTTGCGTTGCTTATTTAATTGCCTTAGATTTGCGATGTTATGGCAAATACATATTGTAAATTAGCTGTGCATGTTATTTTTGCGGTTAAAAATCGCAATGCACTTATTCCTTTCAATGAATTATCATTATTTCATCGTTTTATAAATGGTGTTGTAAGCACTTATGATGAAAAATGCTTTGTCTACGCCGTCGGAGGAACACCTAATCATGTGCATTTGCTTATAAACATTCCACCTGCCGTTTCATTAAGCGACATGGTAAAAGAAATTAAGGTAGCGTCAAGTAAATTTGCAGCTTCTCGACTTTCAATTCCGTTTAAATTTGAATGGCAGCGCGGTTTTGCGGCAATTTCTGTCTCCCCGTCAAATATTGAAACTGTCAGAAGATATATAAACAATCAGGTAGAACATCATCATAATGTCAGCCTCCGAAGTGAAATGACATCTATGTTCCAACGGGCAGGCCTCGAATTTGACGAACAATATATGTTTGAAGATATCTGAGGCGTAGCGCCGTAGGCGCGTCAGAGCTGCAGCGCAGCTCCGTATGTGAGGCCACGGTAAGCAGGCCGTCAGGTCTGCGCAACCGTGGTATGTAACCCTATACCTGAATATGGCGCGCTGTAGGTGCGCTGCATTGATTATCAAAGGTTTAATGGTTGCATCACCCCTAAAGGGTGAATGATACTTTTTGATTCTAATACCTATGACTGCGCAGACCTGACGGCCTGCTTGTCATAGGCTCACATGCTTTCGCCGCTATGCGGCTACGACCGCTACGCGGACGATTTATTATAATACGTAAATCATGGCGACCAAATTATACGCGCCAAAGGCACAATGTCACTAACTTAAGGCTAGAGACCACGTTTGTAGTTTGTGAATGTTATAT
>DXYS01000010.1:0-7820 GCA_019415705.1 Bacteroidales bacterium
AAGTTAGTGTATTTGAGCGGTGCATAGCCTTTGGCGTAACCATCGTTACCCTCGATAATCGAGTTGTCGATGCGGAAACCGTCTTTTTTGGTTTTCCAGATAGCGGCGCGTTTGTCGAGTGCCGTGCCGTCGGGTGTCCACGCAAACATCTCGGAGAGTTGCTGGCGTGCGACCATACAGGTCCACTGTGCGGCAAGGTTGCAGTCGTTGACTGACGAGATGCCGGGATTTGAGCCGCAGACAGAGGCGATATAGAATGTCGAGCCACCGTAGCTCTCGAGCTGAGTGCCGTCCTGAGGCACGGTCATGATAATCTCGTTGGCACGTGTGCCGCGGGGCGCATACTCGTGGTTGTTAGCACCGAACAGAGCAAGATAGCTCTCTGCGAGACCTGTGCCGTCGAGACCCTCGCCACGGTGGTTGGCGATGATTTTGCCGGCGAGATTCCAGCATTTCTGATATGCCTGCGGGTCATTGATACCCCATGTTGCGGCGTTGAGATAGAATTTGACCAGAATAGCGTCAGCTACCTCTTTGCCAACATAGCCATAGGCAGGTTCCGAGTAATTGTCGCCCCATTCGGCCGAAACGTCTTCAAGTGTCTTGACGACAGTCTCATAGGCCTCCTGACGTGTCACCTGAGGAGGTGCAGAGCCGGCAGCGGCAGATTCGTCGACATAACCGCAGTCACCGAAGAGGTCGATGGCATAGAAGTAAGCCAACGAACGCACGACCTTGGCCTGACGGATATAGTCCTCGGCCGTCGCGACTAAGTCTTCGGGCAGCGCAAAAGCGCCGCTGTTGACTGTGCGGATAAACTGGTTGCAGAGAGCTATCTCGGCGTAGATACGCGAGTAGGTCTGATACATCACCTGATTGTCAGGGGCGAAATTCTGTGTCACAAGCTCATAGAAACCTGCGTCATTAAACTGCAACCATGAGAAGTTGTCAGTGGTGAGTTCTTCGAGAGTGAAGATTGTACGGGTGAAGGTGCCTTCACCTGCGCCGCCCGAGCCTTCGCCGAGGATTGACGAGCCGGCGCCGCCGTTACCGGCGGTGGCGAGACCCTGATAAATCTCGGCCATGCAGCGGTCAAGATAACCCTTGGGGTCTTTGCTGAACTCGGCCGGGGTCAGCTGATTGGGATTCTGTACGGGCACATCGAGATCGCCTGTGCACGCGCTGAACGCTGTGGCCGCAACGGCGACTCCAAGTCCGATAAATATTTTGTTGATTGCTTTCATAATTGATTTTCGACTTATAGTGGAAATACCGTTGAATTAGAATGTGGCCACAAGACCGATAGAGTATGTGACAGGACGCGGGTAAGCGTTGTTGTCGACACCTGAGAAGACCTCGGGATCGAGACCGCGGTATTTTGTGATCACGAAGGGATTCTGCACGGCGCCGAACAGACGCAGACGGAGTTTCTCACGCAGCAGGTTGTCCCATGTGTAGCCGAGAGTGATGTTGTCGCAGCGTACGAAGCTTGCGTTCTCGACGAAGTAGTCAGAGCGGATGAGGTTGGTGGTCGATGAGGCGTTCTTGAAGTAGAAGTCAGAATCGAGCACGTTGTTGAGGATATTGCCCTGTCCCTGCAGACCGGCGAGGTTGAGCATGCGGGCACGCATCGAGTTGTAGACATAGTTGCCAAACGACGCACGCAGCGAGATGCCGAAATCCCAGTTCTTGTAACGCAGAGAGTTATTGAGGGTCATGGTGACCTTGGGGTCTTTAGAGTGCTTGATGATGCGGTCTTCGTCACCGATCTTGCCGTCGCCGTTCTGGTCTACGTAGACACCCTCGAGAGGATTGCCGTCAGGACCGTAGACCTGCTCGAATACATAGAACGAATTGGCGGGATAGCCCACTTTGTGAACCTGAATCGGGCCGGCGCTCGATGATGCGGGGTTACCCTCGGCGTCAAGCTGGAAGTTCTTGTCTTCCTCAGACGAGCCGGTCAGTGCGGTAATCTTGTTCTTGTTCCACGCGATATTATATGAGAGCGTCCATGTGAAATCGTTTGTAACGACCGGACGGGCGGTTGTGGTGAATTCGACACCGATATTACGCAGTGTGCCGATGTTGCGTGTCATCGAGTTGGTGGTCGTCATGCCGGCGGGCACGGGCACTGTGGCCAGAAGGTCTTTGGTGTCGCGCAGATACCAGTCCAAGTTGACGCCGATGCGGTTATTGAGCCATGACATGTCGACGCCGACGCCCCATGTGGTTGTCTCCTCCCATTTGAGGTTTTCATCATAAGCATTGGGATAGAGAGGATTGATCCACGGAGCTGCGATACCGCCGGTGCTCGGATAGTAAGCCGAGGGAACAGAGATAGAGTAAGTGGGGGTGAAGTTGTTGTAAGAGGCTACGGCTTGCTGACCGGTCACACCCCAGTTGAGACGGAGCTTGAACTCATCCCAGACGTCGGTGTAAGGCTCGAAGAAATCCATTTGGTTGATCTTCCATCCGAGGGCCAAGGCGGGGAACAGACCCCAGCGTGTGTCAGGCGAGAAACGCGAGGTGGCGTCGTCACGGAGAGTGAAGGTCAACAGATATTTGTTGTCAAATGTATAGTTGAGACGTCCGTAGAACGAGAGGAGCATCAGTTTGTTGCCGTCATAATAGATTTTGTTGCGCTGCTCGTCGGTCGAGCCGTAGGCGAAACCGATGTTTGCTTCAGACGCCGGGTCGTAGTTGACGTCCCATGAGTTATTTGCGGCGTCATAAGTCTTGGTGTAGCCGGCCGTGGTGATGCGGCTCATGTTACGGTTATGGTAGTCGAAGCGCTGCCATGTGTAACCGACCATGACGTCTAAGTTTGATTTGATAGCCTCAAAATCTTTCTTATAATTGGCATAGAACTCGAGCATTGTGTTGCGCGACAGCTGATAGTTGTAGTAACGCGAGCCGGCGCCGTTGCGGTAGTTGCCGTTCCATGCCTGCGGAGTGTTGGGATTTGTGTTATTGAAGGTCTCGCCTTTGACAACCTCGTAGCCGAGGTTGAGGTTGAAGCGGAGTTCGGGGAGGAAGTGGAGGGCATAGTCGAGCTGGAGATTGCCGACCGACGACCATGATTTCTCGGTGTTATAGACGCCGTCAAGCATCGAAACGGGGTTGAGCGAGCCGTTGGTCTCGAGGTTGCCGTCCTGATTGAGCAGAGAGGTGAAACCGCCGTAAATCGGAGCGCCGAGATTGCCCGTTGTGGTGTAGTCTGTGTAGACCGGCAGAGTCGGGTTATAGCCCAGAGCCGAATAGATGGCGCCTGTGTCGGCGTTACGCTGGTTGATATATGTGCCTTTGACATTGGCGTTGACCTGCAGCAGTCCGTCGAAGAATTTGGGCGAAAGGTTAAAGCCCACGGTCGTACGGTCGACGTTAGAAGTCTTGAGGATACCGTTGTTGCCCATATAAGACACGTTGAAACGGTAAGGCAGGAAACCTACCGCACCGCCGACGCCGAGGTTATAGTCCTGAGAGAAAGCTGTGCGCATAATCTCGTCCTGCCAGTTTGTGTTGGCTTCGCCCAGCAATGCCCATGAACTCTCAGATGTGTATTCTTTTATTTTATCACGGAAAGCGTTTCCGTCGAGGACTTTCCATTTGCGGGCGGGAGTGGCCATATGGAAGTTTGCCGAGAATGTCACCTGCGGACGGCCGCTCATGCCCTTCTTGGTGGTGATGATAATCACACCGTTAGAAGCGCGGCTACCGTAGATTGCCGTGGCCGATGCGTCCTTGAGGATGGTCATCGACTCGATGTTCTCGGGAGAAATCATTGTGAGGGGGTTAGATGCGCCGTAGCTGCCGTTCATGGGCACACCGTCGACAACGACGAGAGGGTCGTTAGACGCGTTGAGTGACGCACCGCCGCGGATGCGGATTGAAGCACCGCCGCCGGGAGCACCGCCGTTGGTGGTCACGACCACGCCGGGAGCTGCGCCGACAAGCAGGTCATTGGCCGATGTGGCGAGACCGGCCTCGATATCGTCGGGTTTGACGACTGCGACCGAACCGGTGGCATCGGCTTTCTTGACCGTACCGTAACCTACGACGACAACCTCATTGAGCGCCTCTGCGTTTGTCTGCAGAGTGACATCGATGTGAGTGCGTCCGTCGACAGGCACGTTCTGTGTCGTATAACCGACGTAAGAGACAATGAGGACAGCGTTTTTGTCGACCTCGATGGTAAAATTGCCGTCGATGTCGGTAATGGCGCCTGTGCCGGTCCGGCCTTCAACGTTAATCGAAGCGCCGATGGCAGGCTCACCTTCGGGCTCGTAGACCGTACCCGTGACTGTGATTTTTTGCGCCAACGCCGGGAGGGCCAGACAGACAACCATAGCCATGGCAATCAAGGCTCTCCGAGTCATTTGAAAACAAATGTTCTTCATGCAAGAGTTTTTTTAGTTTGACAAGTATGTATTATAATCTCAATATTTTTCAATCACAGAAACAGCGACGGCCGATACACCGCCAACGCAGAACAAAGACAGGTAAATACATCGCCGAGTTTTACCTGCAATTATATTCTTAAAGAGGTTAGAGCTTGAGTTTTCGATGGATATCAGACTGTGACTCTATTTATAATCTCACTTATTTTGCAACCGCGAATTAAAGCAATTTCCGCGCATGAAACAAATTTTTATTAAAGAAAATCCGCTACCCCTCCCCCATTTAACATATGTGTGTTAAAAACAAATGGCAATTTAACAATTCCGGATTCCTAAATCAAAAGCATTTGCGCACTTCGCGGCCGACCACAAATATCCCGGCAAGACTCACTACGGCCATAATGGCGACAGCTTCGGCGACGACAACCCACGCAGGCGAGAGTGTGCCCCCGAGCGCTTCGACAGGCTCGCTCCAAAGACGCGCAACCGCCATAGTCACACACACAGCGCCGACAGCCACCACAAGATTGAGAACGCCTATAAGCACATAATAACGCCGCGCGACCTCTGAGGGTGAATAGCCTAATGATATAAGCGAGCGCAGCTTGTCACGGCTCTTGGCTATCAGCAGATAGATGCTCAGCAGCAGTATGACAACCGCCAGTAGCGATATAACCGCTCCGACGCCGGCAGCCACCGTGACGCCAACCGACGCGATGTAAGAGTTGCGTCCCGAGAGCAGTTTGTCGCCCGCCGCCTCAAGCCCGTGACTCTCTAACCAGTCTCTGACAGCAGGGTCGCCCGGATTGTCAACGGCCACTATCAGACGTGACGGCCGCGGGGCGCTCCCCGTACGGCCATAACGGCTGTTGGCCCAAGTCATAAAACTGTCGGGCACGGCAATCGTGTTGAGACGCGACGAGAAGCCGACGACCCTCGCGGGCAGTGTCTCGCGCAGACCATGACCGCTGAGCGTAATATTCAAAGGTATCTGCGACATAAGCGACTCGCTCATCCGCGGCATCCCTCGGCCGGCCGCAAAGCCGTAGTTATATAGCGCGAGATAATCTTTAGGGATAATGACCGGTATCATCGGCTTCGACGGGTCAAAGTACCACTCGTCGAGACCCGCGTCGACAAACTCGTCAGGCATCGACTCAAAAAACAGCGCTGTCGACAGCGAGCCGAGTCCGAGATCAACCGATGCGGAGATGTCAAAATCGGCCGCGGTGAACTCCCCCACCTTGCGGGCCCACGGCTGTGAGGCGAGCGCCTTTATTTCGCCGGGGTCAAATGACAGCGACGCCCCGTCGGGCTGTGCGCCGAAGACCGACATCAGCCTGACAGGCTTTGATATGACAAGATAATCGCCCGAGCCGACAGCGTCATTGCCGTCTGCCCGACGCTGCCCGCTGATGTCACTGTAGAATTTAAGCGACACGAGTACGATGGCGAGACCCGTGAAACATGACAGCACGTAGGCCACGAGCTGTATGACACTTATATTGCGGCGCAGAAGTTTCCAGATCATCGTCTCAGAGTTTTATGACAGAAATCATATCGGCAGGCAGCGACAGTGCGTTGCCCACCGACGTAACAACGACCGAGGCGTCGCGCGCGGTGGCAGCCTCTGCGACCATTGCGGCGGCTATCCCGTTGATGCGGCTGTCAAGATGGCTCACCGGCTCGTCCAAGAGCAGGAAGTCAAACGGCTGGCACAGAGCGCGAATGAGCGCCACGCGCTGCATCTGCCCGATTGAAAGCCGCCCGGCCGGGACATTTATTTTGTTATCAATCTCCAAGCGTTCGAGCATGGCCCGTATTTCGGACTCGCTAAAATAGTCGGTCAGACGGTTTTTTAGCATTATATTATCCATGACCGACAACTCGCCGAAGAGCCTCATCTCCTGCGGCAGCAGAGCGAGATTGTAGCGGCGCAGCCGGCAGATGTCGGCGGCTGACAGAGACCGGCTGTCGCGGCCGTCAAAGGTGATGCGTCCGCGAAAATCGCGGCGCGAGCAGTAAATATAGCTTATCAGCGACGACTTGCCGCTACCCGACCCGGCCTCTATTAAATAATGTGTGCCGCGTCTGAGGCTGAAGTCGGCGAGCCAAAGCTCCGAGCCGCTGACATCGCTGTCGGCGAAGACTTCGGGCACGAGACACTCCAACCTTATGACCGACAGGCGGTCAGCAGTCACCGACTCTTTAAGCATCAGAATTTACGCAGAAGTTTAAGTATATTCTCTATAAAGCCGCCGTCGGCTCCGGTCAGCTCTATATAGCCCTCGCTTACGTGTGCGGTAGTCTCCGCACGCGCCTCTATGCCGAATGACGAGCCTATCAGATTGAGCGGTAACCTGTCAGGTGCGAGATTGAGCGACATATAGGCTACGAGACCGTCGCGGTAGGTCAGACCCTTGAAGGGCGACAGCGCTGCCGGCGGATTGGTCGAGAGCACGAAACGGTCGCCGCGACCGTAGGCATAGAGTTTCATCTTGCCGCCGGCATTAATTTCGACAGAATTATCCGGACCGTCAGTGAGACTGACACCTGACGCGCCGAGAAGGGCGGCGACGTTGTTGCGCCCCTCAGTCATCGTGCGCTCGACGGCATCCTTCTCGGAGTCGACGACAATCGCTCCGCTGAACGAGTCGGCGCCGAAACCTAAGATGCCTGCGTCTTTTTTGACCGAAATGCCCATGGCAAACGCGTCGACTACGTTGAGCATCGAGTCGACCACAGCGCCGTAATCGTCAGAGGCCTCATGGGCATACATCGACATCTCGCGGCGCATCATGGCCTTGTAGTCATCACCTATAGCCAGCGCCCACACGAGATCGTTGCCGCCGACAAGCGCCAGCGACTCGGTCGACACAGGTTTATATGTGCCGGGCTTGAGCATCTCCATCTCTTTGCCCTCGCGGTCATAGGCGTGAGCTTTATACTCGATGCGCGGGCCTTTGAAGTCAATGACCGTTATTGCATAGTCACCCTGAAAACCTTCGGGCATGAAGTCTGAAGACATCGACGACACAATTTCCTTGAGGCGCGCGCCGTCAATGGCTATTGCGAGGTCTCCCTCTGCCAGACGCTCAGCGCGCCACTGTGGCATAGGATGGGCAGCGGCAGCCTCGCGCGTCTGCTGACGCACCTTAATGGCCTCAATGCCTTTGGCATTGACAACCGAGCCGATGTTGCCGTCGACGACGACCGCAAAATCCTCGCCGGGCGCATCATAGACAGTCATGCCGTCGGCCGTCGATTCGTTATATCCCTCGCCGCGGGCCCACGCGCTGAAATCGCCCTTGTCTGATATGGCAAACAGCATCACTACTTTCTCGGGATAAGTGACCGAAACGACGAGACTGTGACGGTCGACACCCTTAGCTCCAGACAAAGCTACTATGCGCGAGACAGGGT
>DXYS01000010.1:7830-15847 GCA_019415705.1 Bacteroidales bacterium
GACAGGGTTGTCGCCACGCGTCATGCGCTGCAACTCGGGAGGCAGCACCACGCGGCCGCCCTCGACAGTAGCACCTGCCGACTTAAACAAGGCCATCGGGTCAAGCGAGACAGTGACAAAAGCTTCGTCACTGAGCTGTGAGAGCAACTCGGCGCGGCTGTCTGCGTCAGATTTGCTGCACGATGAGAGCATAGTCGCCACTATCACGGCCATTGCCCATAAGAGTGTTGAAAGTTTTTTCATGATGCTTATATTTTTATGTGTATTTCCGCATTGATAGATATGCACTGATTACAAAGATAATCAGACACGGCCCGTCATTATGCCATACATACAGTTAAACAATGTTAATCGCATACACTCGCAAAAGCGTTTTTGACTTTTACGCCGATTTGATGTAACTTTGCCTCCGTCTCACCGGTCTCCGCCGGACATAACTTAACTTTACAGCACTATGGATTTCATATCTGACCGCATCAAGTCTCTCGCCTCATCGCAGACTCTCGCAATGTCACAGAAAAGCGCCGAGCTGCGCGCCGCAGGCGTAGATGTCATCAACCTATCTGTCGGCGAGCCCGATTTCCACACTCCGGCTCACATCAAGGACGCCGCCAAGCATGCAATTGACGAGAATTTCACATTCTACTCGCCCGTGCCCGGCTACATGAGTCTCCGCAAGGCCATCGCCGCAAAGCTCTCGCGCGAAAACGGCCTGACATTCGCCCCCGAACAGATTGTCGTCTCGGGAGGTGCCAAACAGGCGCTCTGCAACGTCATCCTCGCCACTATCAACCCCGGCGACGAGGTAATAATACCAACTCCGGCATGGGTCAGCTATGTCGAGATGGTCAAACTTGCCGGCGGCACAAATGTCCTCGTGCCGGCGACAATCGAAAGTGATTTCAAAATCACCCCCGCACAGTTGGAGGCCGCTATCACGCCGCGCACACGCATGCTGCTGCTCTGCTCGCCCTCAAACCCGACGGGCTCTGTCTATACGCGCGACGAACTGCAGGCACTCGTCGACGTCATTGACCGACACAAAGACATCATAGTCATGGCCGACGAAATATACGAGCACATTAATTATACCGGCTCATTCACATCCGTTGGCTCTTTCGCCTCGATTGCCGACCGCACAGTCATAATCAACGGCGTGTCAAAAGCCTACGCAATGACCGGCTGGCGCATAGGCTACTGTGCCGCCCCCGTCGCCATAGCCAAGGCATGCACCAAACTTCAGGGCCAGTACACCTCAGGAGCCTCATCAATAGCTCAGAAAGCCGCAGAGGCAGCCTACGAAGGCCCGCAGGACTGTGTCGAGGAAATGCGCTTAGCTTTCGAGCGACGCCGTGATCTCGTTGTCGAACTTGCCCGTCGTATTCCGGGTCTGAAAGTAAACAAGCCCAACGGAGCCTTCTATCTCTTCCCCGAAGTCAGCTCATATTTCGGCAAAAAAGCCCCCGACGGCCGGGTAATCAACAATGCGTCTGATCTCTCAATGTATCTGCTCGAAGTCGGACATGTGGCCACAGTCGCCGGCGACGCTTTCTGCGCTCCCGGCTACATACGTCTGAGTTATGCCACCTCTGACGACAATCTGCGACAGGCCATGGAGCGAATAGCCCGGTCTCTTGCAGACCTCGTCTGAAAATCGCCGCGCAAACCGCTACTGTCCGGCGTCTCCGGGCTGCTCCGTCACCGGAGAAAGCCCACGGGACGCCGGACTTGTTTGTGTTAAAATCTTTGATAAACAGAACAACCGCGCCGTCTCATGCGTTCTCAATACTGAACTAACCTGAGAGGGATAAAGCGTTTCGTCGCTCTCCCCGTTATTAAAATTTTATTTACACAAGCAAAAAACTAAGCAGAAACCGGTAAAGACCGACAAATCTGCGTTAAGTGATTTTCAAATGTTATTATTAACTAACATGAAAAAGATTTACATTTTAGCTACACTGGCCGTTGGTGCCATGTCGCTGTCTGCTCAGACTATCGAGCAGCCCAAATTCTTCGAAAACTGGTCGGTCGGTGTCAACGGCGGCGTCGCAACGCCTCTCAAGCACAACCCCTTCTTTAAAGCTATGCGACCGATTGTAGGCGTCAACGTCGAGAAACAGGTCACTCCGACATTTGCAGTCGGCGCCGAATCTTACTTCGGCATCAACACCTCGTCGTGGGACGGCGTCCGACACTCGTCGACAGCCTTTGACAACTCATATGTAGGCATCTACGGCAAGGTCGACCTCTTCAACCTCTTCGGAGGCTATCAGTGCGCCACTCGTCCGTTCACCATTCAGGCCGTAGCAGGCGGTGGCTGGGGACACGAATATTACACCAAAGCCGAAGGCTCTGACCAAAACTTCTTCGCCACAAAAGCCGGTCTTAACTTCGACTTCAACGTCAGCGACGATGTGACCATCTCGATTCAGCCGTCTGTCGCATGGAACATGACCGGAGGCAAATGGGCACAGTCGACAGCCGCCTACTCTGCCAGCGGTGCAAACTTCAATATTCTCGCCGGCGTAAGCTATCACTTCGGCGGTCGCAACTTCAACTGCGTCATGCCTTACAATCAGGCTGAAATCGACGCCCTCAACGGCGAAATCAACGCTCTCCGCGCCGCTGTTGCAGGCTCTGACGCTCTCGCTGCCGCATCAGCCGCAGAGGCCGCAGCTCTCGCCGCACAGCTTGACTCGTGCATGAATCGCCAGCCTCAGGTAGTGAAAGAAGTTTCCAACAATCTAAACTCCGTGCGTTATGTCTTCTTCCGCATCGGCTCGGCAGTCATAACAACCGACCAGCAGCCTAACGTCGAGATGATTGCTTCTTACCTCAAACACCACCCCGAGGCTAAAGTCCTCATCAAAGGCTATGCATCTAAAGACGGCAACTATGACTTCAACATCAAACTCGCTCAAAAACGTGCCGAAGCCGTCCGCACCGCCCTCATCAACCGCTACAAAGTAGCATCTGACCGCATTCAGGCCGAAGGTCAGGGCATCGGCGAAATGTTCAAGGAAGAGTCTTGGAATCGCGTCAGCATCTGCACAATTGAAGACTCCGACAACAAATAAACACGACAAAACACGGTCAGACACCTCGCTCTGACTGCTCCGAACTCCCGCGACTGATGTCGCGGGAGTTTATATCTTTTAATCAACTAACCGAATAAAACAACATCACTCAATGGACACTACACTGCTCACTGACATCTTCGGCTACATCGCCAGCATCTGCATGATATTCGGCTACCTGCCGCAAGCCATCGTCACGATGCGCACACGCGACACAGACGGCATAGCCATGCCCACCTTCATCATGCTCGGCTTAGGCTCGGTATTTTTCGTAATAAACGGCCTCCTCTGGGGCAATATTCCTCTGGTCATCACCAATGTCATCACCACCGTCTGCTCGGTGATTATCTTCGGCATCAAAATACAAAACGACCGCCGAAAGAACAAAAAAGCCTGACGGACGCCCCGGCTCCACAGACATAAAAAACAAATGCGACGACCCGTCTCGGGCAATCGCATCTCTAACCTATGATTCACTTATTTAATGATGTTGCTTTATATCTAATTGTATCTTCGCTTATTGTTTGCGATGCAAATATAAACGTGTTTTTTTTAAAATAACGACAATTATACTTATTTTAATATTTTTATACTAATATTTAGAATTAACATTATCTTTGTCGGCGCTTTTATTATGCACTTCAAAAATAATTCGTTAAGTTTGCATCAGATTTATTAACCAACGACTAACCTTATAATCGTGTATCTATGAGACTGATTATCGAACAAAACTACGACGAAGTGTCGCGTTGGGCCGCAAACTACGTGGCTGCACGCATAAACGAGGCCAAACCCACCGCAGAGCATCCCTTCGTGCTCGGCTGTCCGACCGGCAGCTCTCCCCTCGGCATGTACCGTCACCTCATCAAACTCAACAAAGAAGGAAAAGTGTCGTTTAAAAACGTCGTCACCTTCAACATGGACGAATACTGCGGCATACCCCGCGACCACGCCCAGAGCTACTACACATTCATGTGGACAAACTTCTTCAATCAGATCGACATACTCCCCGAGAATGTCAACATACTCAACGGCAACGCTCCCGACCCTATCGCAGAGTGCGCACGCTATGAGGCAAAAATAGCATCTTACGGCGGCATCGACCTCTTCCTCGGCGGCGTAGGTCCCGACGGTCACATCGCGTTCAACGAGCCCGGCTCTTCGCTCAAATCACGCACGCGCATGAAAACCCTGACTCGCGACACCATCATCGCAAACTCGCGCTTCTTTGAAAACAATGTCAATCTCGTCCCCAAGACCGCACTTACAGTCGGTGTCGGCACAATCATGGACGCTCGCTCGGTGCTCCTCATTGTCAACGGCCACAACAAAGCACGCGCACTGCATCACGGCGTCGAAGGCGGCATCTCTCAGATGTGGACAATCTCGGCCCTGCAGATGCATCCGAAGGCAATAATCGTTGCCGACGAAGAAGCATGTGACGAACTCAAAGTCGGCACATACAAATACTTCAAAGACATCGAGAGCGCAAACCTCGACCCCGAAGCCGCAAAATAATACGCCGTATTTATAGACTGCCGCACACCACGGCATCCTGAAAACATTGTCCCCTGTCTCAGACGCTTTCAATCAAGCCGTGAGACAGGGGACTCTCTATTCACACTTCCAAATTGTGTCTTTGTGTATCACATGCCCGGGGGCGGACCCATCGGGCGGCGGCCGCCGCGACCCATGCCCGGAGGCGGTCCTCCGTGCCCCTCGAAGCGCTCCGAGTTGCGGTCACGTGGCGTTTTGCCCTTGCCGAAGGTATTGAATTTATAAGATACCGACAGCATGAAATAACGCGTGAGCGAGTTATAACGGATGTCGTCGATGTAATTGGCCGTAATGCTGCGTCTCACATTTGAGCGCTGCTGCAGCAGGTCATAGCCGGCGAGAGTCACAGTCATGGCCTTGTCACGCAGGAACTGATACGAAACCGATGCGTTCCACATCCATTGGCGCGTGTCATAACCCTCGGAGTAACCGCTCGTGCCCGAATAGCTCAAATCACTGTTGAGCACGAGGCCGAACGGCGTGTAATATGTGCCGTTGAACGAGCCTCCGTAGCTGTGCACCGTCCGGTTAGCCGAGCCTTGCAGACTGTTGCGCACAAACTGCAGAGAGTAACGCGGACGTATCTCCAACTCCACATTGTCGGGACGCCATGCCATGCCGAACGACTCATTGACGCGCAGTGTACCCGAACGGTTACGCTCGCCGTTGTTAAAGCCTATGGTATTGGCATAGTTGGCCATCAGGTGGTTATTGAATGTAAAACTGCGGTTGCGGAACGGGAACGAAATCATGTTCATGGCACGCACGTTCCACACTCCGTTTACATTCTCGTATGTCGTCGTGCGTCCGCCGTCTGTCGAGTTAAACTTCGTGCGCGACACAATCGAATTCTGATTGACCGTCGCATCAAACATGGTCATGATGGCGCGCTGTGCCTCGGCATTGAAATTGTGGAAACGCAATCTTATGTTATGGCTGAACGACGGCTTAAGGTCGGGATTACCGATTTTCACATTAAGAGGATTGCTGTCATCGACCACCGGCTGCAACTGCGTCATCGACGGCTGGCTGCTGCGCCCCATATAGTCGACGCTGAGCGACTTAGACTTGGACGGACGCCAGCGGTAACGCAAGAACGGTGCGTAATTCCACACCCAGCGGCGCGGCACACTGCGGTCTTCATGCGTCAGATTGAGCGACCGTGACATCTGAGGCACAAATGACACACCCGCATTAAGATTGCTCGTTTTGCTGACGTGCTTGAATCCGAAGCGTATATCCTGATTCATAAAGTCGTTGCGGAAACGGTTTGACAGATTGTCGATATAGTCAAGTTCCGGACTGATGACCGGCTCTCCGTCCCACCCGTCAGGGAAGTAGACGGCATGGCCGTAAGTCATACGGTCGGCATTGTTCCAGCGATACTGAAAACGGTAGGCTACCGTGAGGAAATTACCGTTACGGACATCTCCCAACGGCTCGGTCCATGTCAGACGGGTCGAGAAATTACTGTTCCATCTGTGATTGTCTATAAAACGGTCAAGGATGTCGACCGAATCATCCAAGAGATAGAATTTATTCCATGAGTATGAGTTACTTTTCTCCCTTACATTGCTCACCTTTATATTAGCCTGAACAGAGAAAGAGCGTCCGGGACGAGAACGGAAGTTGTGGTTATAAATCATAGACGCGCCAAACTCAACCGACGACCCTCGCGAATCATCGTTATTGATGCTGCGCGCGACATCGCTCATCGCGGCGTCGCCCGCACGGGTCAGCGACGAATCCGACGAGACTGACTTATTATAGTTGAGCGACATATTTGGCCGAAACTCAAACGTATTGAACGAATCGGGTTTCCACTGCACGCGGAAGTCGGCGCGCACGTTGTGGCCGCGGTCCCGGGCCGTACGGGCCGAGTTATAATAAGATGTCGAGTCCGTAAAAAGATACTGGCGGTCGGTCTGCTGACGTGTGTCACGGTCGCTGTAGCTATACATCACGTTGCCGCCCACACGCAGTATCTCCTCCTTGCCGACATTAAAGTTTATGCCCAATGCTTTAGATGAAGTGATGCCCGTCGACCCGCCGAAACGAGTAAAACGCGAAGCAGTGCCGTCCGTAAAACCGAGGTCGTTGACATTGTTGGCACCGCCGATTATCGTAAACTGGTTTCCGTTCCAGAAACGGTTTATGTTAAGATTGGCCTTATAACGGCTGTCGGTGCCGTAACCGCC
Source organism: Bacteroidales bacterium (assembly GCA_019415705.1). Taxonomy (GTDB): domain Bacteria; phylum Bacteroidota; class Bacteroidia; order Bacteroidales; family Muribaculaceae; genus CAG-873. Next base: position 14,663 of record DXYS01000010.1, read on the forward strand.
CTCGACAGTGCCAAACCATCCGTTGTTCATGTTTTTCTTGACCGTGAGGTTGATGACCGTCTCCTCCTCGCCGTCGTCGACACCCGTTATACGCGCCAGATCGCTCTTGCGGTCTACGACCTGCAGCTTGTCGACCATATTGACCGGCAGATTTTTTGACGCCACCTTGGGATCGTCGCTAAAAAATTCCTTGCCGTCAATAAGTATTTTTGTCACCTCCTTGCCGTTGGCGGTGATTTTGCCGTCAGTGTCGACCTCGACACCGGGCAGACGCTTGAGCAGGTCCTCGACCACGGCATTTGGCGCGGTCTTGTATGAGTCGGCGTTAAACTCGACGGTATCCTGCATGACCTTTATAGGCGTCTTAATGCCGACAACCGTGGCCTCCGCAAGCATCACCGAGCTCTCTGAGAGAGTGATTGTACCGACATTGACATTCTTTGTGCCGACGCTCACATCTTTGAAGTCAGCGCCGTAACCTACATACGACGTCTCAAGGATATACTTGCCCGTCTTGACGGGAGTGAGCTTAAAAGCTCCGTCACTATCACTGACGGCCGTGCGGACCGTCGAGCTGTCACGCGCCGACAACAATCTGACCGAGGCCTGTATCATGGCCTCACCCGTGTTGTCGATGACCCGGCCTGTCACATCGTAAGCCCGCATAGACAGGCCCGCGAATGTTATAGCCGACAAACAAAAAATTAACCTTAGTTTTTTACCTGAAAATTGCATCTTTATTTCTTAAGCATCATTGTTTTCTGCTAATCTGACCCGAAATTAATAAAAAAGTTTAGCCTTTCAGGCGTCCCCTTGGCCTATAATCGACAAACCGGCGACTTTTATAGACGAATCCGGAGTGACCGGCTTTTTTTAATCACCACGCCGACATTTATACCTCCTGATTTGTTAGAATATAATAGAAACGTTTAAATCTGCATTAGTTATGAAACGACATGGACTCATTGCGGCGGCTATAGCAGGCTCGGCATTATTGCTGAGTTCATGTGCTGACATGATGTTATCGTCAGACTTCGGCCTCGACGATTACTATAACGGCTATAACAGCCCGTGGTATTATAACCCTTATGGTTACGGCCCGCTTAATGGCTGGGGCGGTTTCTATGGCCCGGACTGGCCCGGTGTGAGACCGCTGCCGCCCTACAACGGCCCGACTTTTACCCC
>DXYS01000010.1:15857-55928 GCA_019415705.1 Bacteroidales bacterium
CCCGCAAACGGCGCAAACCGTCCCAACGTCCCTGATTCACGGCCTATAATATCCTCACCCTCAGGCACACAAAGACCGGGCAACATGGGACTCCCGACGTTCACACCTTCATCCGGCAACTCAAAGCCTGCCGGCAACAACTCGTCTGACGGTCACCGCGGGCGCTGATTCATTCGCCCGATTTGTCTAAGCTGCCATATTATCATGGCGGCCGTCACCAATGTGGCCAGCGCGTCAGAGCTCGGGAACGACATCCACACACCTTTCAGACCGAACTGCGACGGAAGTATCATCAGCAGCGGTATCAAAAATATGACCTGACGTGTCAGGCTGAGGAATATTGACTTGCCGGCACAGCCAATGCTTTGAAAGAAAGTAGTCGACACAATCTGAAATCCGACCACTCCGAAGACAAGCATCGCCGTGGTCAGCGCCGTCGACGTCAGCGATATCATCGTATCGTCAGAGGTGAACGCCGTCGCAATAGCCGACGGAAAAATCATGGCCACAATCTCGCCGCCGGCACAAATGACTGTAGAGACTCCTGCAGCAAGCCAGAATGTACGTCGGAGGCGGCTGTAGTGGCCGGCGCCGTAGTTATATCCTATAATCGGCTGCATGCCCTGACAGATACCCAACACCACCGTGACCAACAACGATGTGTAGGTCGAGAATATGCCGGCCGCGCCCACGGCCATATCTCCGCCGTAGGTATATAGCGAGTTATTTATAAGCACATTGATAAAACATGCCGCAGCGTTGACCAACGCAGGCGCAGCACCTATGGCCACAATCGACATGACGACCGCAAGACGCAGGCGGTAAATGCCTTTGACAAAGTGCAACGTAACATCGCGACGGAAGAAATGCACCATAACAAAAGCTGCCGACGCAGTCATCGCTATATCCGTCGCTATGGCCGCACCCTTGATGCCCATGCCGAACACGAATATAAATATAGGTGCAAGAGCGATATTGATGCCGGCTCCGAGCATCATCGTCAGCATGGCGCGCCGCGGATAGCCCGACGCTCGCATTATGTTGTTGAAACTGAAGGCGAGATTAGTCATCAGCAGACCCGGCAGAAGATAAAGTATGAAGTCGCGCGCATAAGGCAGCGTGGCGTCGCTCGCCCCGAAAGCCCGCAGTATCGGGTCTATAAATATGCCGAAGATGCTGATATAAATTGTCGCATTGAGTATAATCAGCACTAAGGAGTTGCCCAATACAAGGCTCGCGCCGTGGCGGTCGCGTCGTCCGAGCAGTATCGAGACGCGCGCCGAGGCGCCGGCGCCGACAAGCACTCCGAGCGCTGTCGCCAGATTCATCACCGGAAACGTGATGGCCAAACCCGATATCGCATCGGGCCCCACGCCGCGACCGATGAATATTCGGTCTATGACGTTATAGAGCGACATGACAATCATGCCGACGACCGCCGGCAGACTGTAAGTCCACAGCAGACGTCCTACAGGCATTGTTTCGAGTTGCTTCAGTCGCTCTTGATTGTCAGTTTCATCGGCCATCGGCAAGAAATATTTGATTAGATTGGTCTCTATATCAGAATGTGTCATTATTGCCGGGCAATAATGACACATTCATTTACATTGTGCCGGACAAGCGTCCGCCGCTCGGCAGACGCCCGGTATGTCTGTTGTACTCTTATTCGGCTATCGATGCCTTGGCACGCTCCCAGTATTTACGGGCGTCGAAACCAGCAATCCGGCCGTAGGTGGGATAATCTTTCACAATTGTCTCATAGCACTTGGCCTCTTCTTTGTAATTTTTCTCGGCACGATAGACATTGGCGAGTTTAACAAGGATAATAGGCACAAGCTGAGTATTTCCGTCGGCCTCGCTGATAGCGTCTTTGTAAGCGCTGATAGCTGCCGCGTTGTTTTTGAGATTTACATAGCAGTCGCCTTTGAGAGTCTCGACGCCGGCAGCCACGATGTCATCGTCAATCGATGCATCATCAAGATACTTGGCGGCCTCCTCGTATTTACCGTCCTGATACAGACGTATGGCAGCCTCGACTTTGGCGCGGTTACCGCTCTTTGTGCCGTGTGTGGCGGCGTCCTCATAAAGTTTGAGAGCGATTGAATCGTTCTGCTCCACATCTGCGAGAGCAATGGCCTGATCGGCTTTGGCTGTCTGATTCTGACGCACGAGATACCATGCGAGAATTGCGACAAGAATAACAACGACTGCGACAAAGAGACCGATAAGCTCTTTACGGTATTTCTTGGTTTTTGCCACGAAATCGGCTTCTTCCTCGATTACAGGCTTGATTTGGGGATTTTTGTTTTCCATTTATGTTATGATATTTGTTTGTTCTCTTAAATGCCGAGCCTCAGCTCATCGACTGCTGTCCTTTACGAACTGCAAAAATAGTGTTTATATCTCAGATAATAAAATTTTTGGCTCTAAATCTCCTTTTTTTCAAAGGCAGGTTTAACCTTTTTCAAAGCATGCGACTATATGACATCTTTCATGCAGACAAAAAACAGACCGCGCCGGAGCGCGGTCTGTTACAATATCATTACCGGGATATGTGCATAATTTTTATTTCACCACAACCTTGCGTACAGAGCCGTCAGACATTTTGACAATGTGGAGACCTTTTGAATCAGCCGAAATTACACGGCCCGCCACGTCATAATGTTCTACTGCAACAATGTCGCTGTCAGCATTAATGTCGTCAATGCCTGATGTTGCGCCTTTGAGTTCGATGACTATTTCTTCATTCTTGTCACCGGCGGCATTCCGAACAATACCGGCAGGAATTATCATGTAATAGACAATGGCATCATTGACTTTGAACGACTGCACGCAAGAGTCATAATCCGAAGCCCACAGGTTCAGCGTGTTATCATTATCTTTTGTCGCTTTCCAGCCAAGGTCGGGAGAGATTTCCTTACCGTCGACAGAGTTACCTTCGCGCAGATGGGCGTCGGGTCCGTAATCAATGATAGTAATGTCATCAGCAAACGTGATGAGGAATTTCATGTCAAAATAACCGGGAGCGAGGACAGTGCCGTCGGCAGGTGTGACACTTACGATCTCGAGAGGTTTGGGAGCGGCCGGACCGACCCACTTGACGACGATGCGTTCGTTGAGCGAGCCGTCAGCGCTTCTGGCGATACCTGCAGGGATGATAAGATAATATTCGGCGTCCTGTTCGGTTGTGAATGTCTGTGTGTATCCGTCACCGTCGTCTGACCATACGCGTATAGCGTTGTTACCGGCTGAGGTCACTTTCCATCCGGCATCAGAGCCGATAATCGCGCCTGAAAGCTCGCTGCCTTTGCGCAGATAGACCTCGGGGACAGCATTGACTATCGTAACCTCTGACCCGAACTCTATCTCGACTTTCATTTCGGCGTATTTACCGAGCACAGTGCCGTCGGCAGGTGTGATGCTGACAGTAGAGAGCACGGCGTTCTCGTCTTCGACAAGTTTGAAATATGAGCCCCAGCCTGCGTCTTTATATGACTCGAGGCAACCTTTGGGCACATAACACGGAGTCGTTTCGCTGATGCCGTAGAACGGGCTGTCATAAGTTTCGTAAACATCATCGATTTCGGGAGCCTCAGAGCCGAGACACTTCATCGATGTCAGTTTTTTGTTATTATGGAAAGCGTGGTTATAGATAAGCTTCACGCCTGAGGGGATTGTCACCGACGTCAGCTCGGTACAGCCGGCAAAAGCTCCGTCCAGCACATAAGGCATATTATCCGGCAGAGTGACTTCTGTAAGTTTGGTGTCTGCAAAACCCTGCTCGCCTATATATGTGATAGTCGACGGGAAATTGATTTCGGCAAGCGCTGACTGACAGAATGCATAATCATCGATAGCAAGAATACCTTGAGGCAGAGTGACCTTGGTCACTTCACTTCCCCAGAACGCACCGCCGTTGATGCCGACACATTTTGCCGACACGCTGACAGCCGTCTTTCCCTTCATCGGGACTGCATAGAGGAGTCTTTCGGCTGCATCATAAAGTACGCCGTCGATTAAGACAAAGCTCTGATTGCCCGACGCCAGATTGATGGAGCTGATTGAGCTCTTGGCAAATGCGCTTGTGCCGATTTCATTGACCGCGGCGGGGATGGTTATCTCCGTGAGAGCCGTGCCGAGAAAACACTCCATGCCGATAGACGTAATGGTCTCAGGCATATTGACCGACGCGAGCATTGTGCAGCCTGAGAATGTGCCGATTCCGAGTTTGGTCAAAGATGAGGGAAGCTTGACCGAGGTCAGGCTCGTACAGTTCAGAAACGCTTTGTCGCCCAGCTCGGTGAGAGATTCCGGAAGAACAATTTCAGTGACAGGCACTTTATAAAAAGCCGAAGTGCCTATTTTTTCCAGACCTTCATGGAAAGTAACGGAAGTCAGCGCTTTACATGTGAAAAAGGCGCTGTTGCCGATTTCCTTGACCGATGCGGGGATATCAAGCGATGTCACGGCCGTAGACGAAAACGCATAATCGCCGATAACCTTGAGTCCGGCAGGAAGATTAACCGAAGCAAGGTCCGAAGAGCCGCTGAATGCCGAAGCTCCGAACGACTCTATCGTATTAGGCAATTTTATTTCGGTAGCATATGTCCATCTGAACGCTTCTTCGCCGATTGCTGTAACGGTGTATGTCACATTGTCGTTCACCACCGTCTCCGGGACAATATATGAGGTTAATTTCGCCCCTGAGCCATCCTTAGAGTCGGCTTTAGATACCGCTACGGTAGTTTCGCCCGTCGTCTCGAAAGTCAACGAACCGCTTTTGAACGATACGGCTCCCATCGAATACGAGACGGCCAAAAGCGCACTAAGTGTAAGTAATTGTTTTTTCATAAAATTGCTCTTTGTCAGGAATTATTATACTTTGCCGGCCATCGCTCTCCCGACATTCAGCTCAGACCGGCTTTTGTTATATCGATTTGTCAACAAAAAAGCTTATCTAAAAGCAAAATTATAAATTTATCCGACTCTCGGCAAACAAAATTAAATAAAAATACGCATTTTTGCGTAAATCATGCACTCAATAGACGGTTCCCGCAGGCAATTTTTCAGATAATTAAACCTATTGTCCCGCACATATCCCTCAGCCAACCCGTTTTAGATATATTTGACCCCGTCAATTTCTTTCGTCAGTCAAAACCTAAAGTTTTTTTGGCTTTGCTCTCGACTAATCCGTATATTTGCATAATATCAACCCAACAGATAAAAAATGAAAAAACTGACCATTTCCACCACTGTCAAAATTGCGTCATACGATGAGCTTGACGAGCAGCAGAGACATCTTGTCGATTTGGCACGCGAAGCGACATCGCGCAGCTATGCTCCTTACAGCCACTTCTCAGTGGGCGCGGCCATAGCCTTGGACAACGGCGAGATTGTCACCGGCGCCAATCAGGAGAACGCCGCCTACCCCTCAGGCACCTGCGCCGAGCGCTCGGCCTGCTATTATGCCCATGCGCAGTACCCCGAGGCTCATTTCGAGGCCATAGCCATAGCCGCTCGCGGCACTGACGGCCTTGAGGTCGCCGACCCCTGTGCGCCATGCGGAGCATGTCGCCAAGCTCTTTTAGAGTATGAGAAACTCGCCGGCCACGACGTCGAGGTCATACTCACCGGTCGCGATAAAATCTACATTCTCCCGTCGGTACGCTCGACTCTGCCGCTGGCGTTTTCAGAATTTTAAGACCGCTCGGCGCCCTTAAAGCCTCTGATTAAAAATATAATTTGTAACTTTGCACCCTCAGAAACTTCAACACTATAAATACTTATGGACTTTATCGAAGAACTCACTTGGCGCGGCATGATCCACACCATGATGCCGGGCACAGACGAGCAACTTAAGAAAGAAATGACAACGGCCTATCTCGGCATTGACCCGACGGCCGACAGCCTGCATATCGGACATTTGGTCGGCGTGATGATGCTCAAGCATTTTCAGCGCGCCGGTCATAAACCTATCGCTCTGGTCGGCGGAGCCACCGGCATGATCGGAGACCCCTCGATGAAAAGTCAGGAACGCAAACTGCTCGACGAGGAGACTCTCCGCCACAATCAGGAGGCCATCAAGCGCCAGCTCGCCAAATTCCTCGACTTCGACAGCGACGCGCCCAATGCCGCCGAGCTTGTCAACAACTACGACTGGATGAAAAACTTCTCGTTCCTCGACTTCATCCGCGATGTGGGCAAGCACATCACCGTCAATTACATGATGGCCAAAGACTCAGTCAAGAAACGTCTTGCCGGCGACTCCCAGCAGGGCATGTCGTTCACAGAATTCTCTTATCAGCTCGTGCAGGGCTACGACTTCCTGACCCTCTACCGCGACAAGAACTGTCGTCTGCAGCTCGGCGGCTCAGACCAGTGGGGCAACATCACCACCGGCACCGAGCTCATCCGACGCACACTCGGCGGCGAGGCCTACGCTCTCACCTGTCCGCTTATCACCAAAGCCGACGGCGGAAAATTCGGCAAAACGGAGAGCGGCAACGTATGGTTAGACCCGCGCTACACGTCGCCTTACAAGTTCTATCAGTTCTGGCTCAACGTCTCTGACGCCGACGCCGAGAAATACATCAAGATATTCACCGAACTCACACGCGAGGAAATTGACGCCCTCATCGCCGAGCAGGCCACTGATCCCGGACGTCGCCCCCTCCAGAAACGTCTTGCCAAAGAAATCACCACAATGGTACACTCAGAGGCAGACTGGCAGGCTGCTGTCGAGGCGTCGGAAATACTCTTCAGCAACAAGGCCACCGAAACCCTCCACAAAATCGACGAGGACACACTGCTCGCCGTTTTCGAAGGCGTCCCCACATTTGAGGTGTCGCGTCAGGAAATCGCCGACGGCATCAAGCTCGCCGACCTCCTCGTAGACCGCGCACAGGTCTTCCCCTCTAAGGGCGAGATGCGCAAAATGGCCCAGCAGGGCGGCTTCGCCATCAACAAGGAGAAAATCACCGATGCCTACGCTCCCGCCTCGCTTGACATGCTGCTCAATGACAAATACATCATCGCCCAGCGCGGCAAGAAAAACTACTACCTCCTGATTGCAAAATAAAACTCTACATTAAGACCATAAGGTACTTAACGACCTTAAGGACTTTAAAGTCCCTACCCACATAAGTTAAAAAGATTTTCAGGCTAATTTTGCAGTTTAGCCAAATTTTATGTAACTTTGTGGCGCTTAAGTCATCGCCGACGGCAAAGGCTGGGCAAAGGATAGTCTTATGGTGTAATGGTAGCACTACAGTTTTTGGTTCTGTCTGTCTAGGTTCGAATCCTGGTAAGACTACTTCTTAAATCGGCTGACTCACATATCTGAGCCGGCCGATTGTTATTAATAACGGGCCAATTGCAAAACCCGGCTGAATTGTTATACAAAAAATATGTAGGGACATGCCAAAGCGACCTGACGGGAGCGACGGCATGTATAATACGCGTGTAAAACATTAGCGGCCACATTATACTTGCCTATGTCAAGTTCCTACATTGTCTTTAACGACTGCTTTTTTACATTGATCTTAACAATTAATTTTACGACTCACACCATGCCCACTCTATACATATCAGACCTTGACGGCACCCTGCTTGGAGCCGACAGCCTCGTAAGCAGCCGCTCGGCCGAAATTATCAGCGACCTCAGCCGACAGGGTGCCCGGATTACAGTGGCCACCGCGCGCACGCCTGCGACCGTTGTGCCGCTGCTACATGACACACTTACCCTCCCCCCGGCCATTGTGATGACGGGCACAGCTTTCTGGCATCGAGAGCCCGGAGCATACAGCTGTGTCAAGGTCATGCCCGAAAATGACCGCGCGAAAGCTCTCGCAATATGCGCCGGCAACAATATATTTCCGTTTATCTACACGATGGGTAAGGCGTCAATTCTTCAGGTATATCATGCCGGCGACAACCTCAACAGTCAGGAGCAGAGCTTTGTTGACGAGCGACGCAATCTGCCGCTAAAACGTTTTCACCTGCACACGCCGGCACCTGAATCACGCCGTGACCTGCTATATTATGCCATCAGCAGGGCTGACGCCGTATATGATGCAGCGGCAAAACTCAAGGCCGAAACCGAATGTTCGGTATCGGCCTATCCCGATATTTTCAATCATGACATGGCTCACCTCGAGATTTTTGCTCCGGGTGTTTCAAAAGCCTCCGCAATAACACACCTCAAAGAGCTGACCGGAGCAGACCGCGTAGTCGTGTTCGGCGACAACCTCAACGACCTCCCGATGTTTAAAATAGCAGACGTGGCGGTGGCTGTCGAAAATGCCTTTGACGAAGCCAAAGCAAAGGCCGACATCATAATCGGACCGAATACCGAAGATTCGGTCGCAAAATTTATCAGAGAAGATTTCAACAGCCGCTCATAGCCGTGAGCTATGGCTCAACAGCCGATTATCATTGCAGTGGCAATAGCGGCAATGCCCTCGCGGCGTCCGGTGAAACCGAGGTGCTCTGTTGTAGTCGCCTTGACAGATACGCTGTCGACATCAATCCCGAGGTCTTCGGCGACATTGCGACGCATCTGCTCGACATACGGCAACATGCGCGGACGCTCGGCTATGATGGTGATGTCGACATTAGACGGCGTGTAACCGCGCTCGGCAAGCAGCTCGACGACACGGCGAAGCAGCATGCGCGAGTCAGCACCCCGCCAGCGCTCGTCAGTGTCAGGAAAATGATAGCCTATGTCGTGCATCGCAGCCGCCCCCAGCAGTGCGTCCGAGAGCGAGTGCAAAGCCACATCCGCATCGCTGTGCCCCAAAAGACCCGTATCAGAGGGGATATCCACTCCACATATAATACACTTGCGTCCCTCGACAAGACGGTGTACGTCAAATCCGTTTCCTACCCTGATTTTCATATAAATACTTTATCAGCGGCGGCGGCCGAAGAGGTCGCGCAGACCGTCCATGTCAAATGTAAGCGAGAATCGCAGTGTCTGGTCGAGCGGTGATGTCTGCGCGGCGGCAATCATGTAAGACGCATCTAAACGCAGCACATTGAGCGAGAAACCGGCTCCGAGCGAGAAATATTTGCGGTTACCTTTCATCTCGTTCTCATAGAAATATCCGGCACGCACAAAGAACTGGTCGTTGTAGCTGTACTCGGCGCCAAGCGAGAAGTTGATTTCGCGCAACTCCTCTTTCATACCGCCCGGAGCGTCGCTGAATGATTTGAAGATGCCGGTGAACGGCGACATGTTCTCCCACTCCTCAAGAGCATCGAGATACTCACGCTGGCCGTCGGCGTCATCGGCATAATCGCTTTCGCGCGGCTTTGCCGGCACAAGGAGTTTGTTGAGGTCAAGACCGAGGGTGAGGTTATGATAGTCGGCGAGCGGGAATGTAAACGCCGTACCGATTTTGAGGTTAGTGGGAAGGAAGGCGGGGTCCTCGCCGTTGTTGTATGACACTTTCGTACCGATATTCGAGATGTTCCAACCCCATGACCACTGGCACTCGCTTCGGCCCACGACGGGATACGTCGTGTAGTAGCCGGCGATGTCAGCCGAAAAGGCCGAGGCGCCCGTCGACTGGTCTCCGGCATAGCTGTCAGAGAATCCGAGGTCTGAATAGATGTATCTGAACACCACGCCCATCGAGAATTTCTCGGAAAGTTTGCGTGAATAGCCCACATCAAACGACATTTCATAAGGATTGAGACTCTGTCCGCCACCGGTAACATTGTCGGTGGTCACCTCTCCCAAAGAGAAGTAACGCAGCGATGCGCTCAGTGCCTGATTGTCGCCGCTGCCGATTTTCCAGTAGCCTGACAAATCAGCCAGAAAAATATCGTTTACAAGTTTGCGCAGCCAAGGAGTATAGCTCAGCGAGACAGCCGCACGACTGTAGGCAAAGGCATACTTCGACGGATTCCAGAACTGTGAGTATGCGTCAGGCTCGGTGGCTGCGCCAAGGTCGCCCATCGACGCGCCGCGTGCGTCGGGAGCGATGCTGAGCGAGGTCACACCCGTAGTCAGCGGGTTGAACTCGTTCTTGCCGTCATCGGCTCTGAGGCTTACAGACGAGCAGAGCAGCAGTACGGCCAAAGCAAGTATATTTATAGTCTTGAAAGATTTCATCACGGATTTGATTTATACATTGTATATAACTCAAATTTACGGGCTTTATTGTGTATCGCCGATGACAACTATCTCGATTTTGCCACTCGACGCATGCTCTAAACCGTCGAACGCCGTAACGTATGCACGATATAGCCCGTCGGCGACCTTCGAGCCTTCAGTGCTTACAAGCCGCCATTCGTAAGGGAACGTACACGACTCGCGTGTAAACACAGTCTCGCCCTCTGCGTTCTCAATTATCAGACGGCAGTCAGGCGCTCCGGTGAAATTATGATTAAGCTCTATCGTGGCCACATCAGTCGCCGGACGTTCTGCCACACTCAGCCTGAGGCCTGACGGCTGTTCGCGACATACAAAACTGATTGTACGCTCCGCCGAAACGCCCGAAACCGAATAAGCCACAAGTGTCAGACTATGTCGGCCGGGTGCAAGATTATGGAGGGGCATCTCGACAATCACAGACCCGTCGTCAGTCATACGTACATAATTGCCCGCATTACGTAGCGACACACGGCCGTCGATACTCATTGTCATACGTCGTCCGATATTATGGCCGGCTGCCACATCGCCGCTGATACGGGCAAACACCGACGTATTACAATCTGTAAGATCTCCGTCGGCAAATTCACTGCTGCCGACATAAAACTCTTCGATTACCGGACCGTAATCGTCGGCACTCTCCGACTCTGACGGCCCGATTACAAACGTGGCCATGCCTGATGCCGCGCTCAGACTGTCGGCGCTGACCGCGCTCAGAGTCACACGATTCGTGCCGCCTTGGTTAAGCGGCTCGGGCAACATCATCTCAAAATCAAAGAGTCCGTCTTTAATCTCAAATCCGCGTGCCGTCATCACCTCTTCATCGAGGACCACCGGCAGCGGTTTCTCATTTTTGTCGGTGCGCTCGTTTGTATAGACCGTCCGCGGTGCCTCATACACTCTGATAAGTCCGTGACCGCTGAATGTCTTGCCGTCATCTCCGCCGACGCGGCCCCTGATTCTTACTCTCTTCAGAGAGTTTATCACGAAATGTCCCTCTCCGTCGGCAGCGACGCCGTCGACATCATCAATCCCGATTGCGGCGCCTGAAGCTCCCACACGCAGCGAGGGGTCGCCGAGCATGTTGAAATTCGTGGCATTTACCGCGACAAGGGGCTCTTTGGATTTGCTAACCGCGTTATTATGAGCACGCATATATACCTCTCCGATTGAAGTCGTAAGACGCGCCGAAGCATACTCTCGCAAGAACGCGAGGGTCATGGTCTGATTATACTCCATAATGGCCGTGCGCGACGCTCCGATTGAGGCCATAGCTCCTCCCTCGGGCATATTGAATATCTCCTGTCCGAGATGCCCTACAGCTCTGTCATAAGGCAGAACTTCACATGTAGCCATATATGCGAAGGGAATATCACGAACGGGTGTATTTTTAAACAGGCTGTTGGACAGCATACCTTCCGCCCCGAAAAAGGACACGGCCGCATGACCGCAGTAATAAAGCAACCCGACCCCGTCAGCAAGTGCATCGCCGACGACCTTGTTAAGCATACGCGCCTGTCCGTTCTCCCACTCATATATAAGGTTATGCCCCTGCACAACAGTCATCTGAGGACAAATACTCTTCATGACATCCATACCTTCGGATGACTGTTTGTAATGCCCCTGATGGTCACCGTCGTCGCTGACCGCAAGCACCTTAGCCCACACTGAGGGTGTACGTCCGCGACGCAGAAATCTCTCGATTTTTGCATTGGCCGCATCTCCGCCGCTGCAGTCGGTGACATCTATTCGAGACACAGCGATGCTCATTTTCCCGAAATGTACTTTACGACGGTCGAAATCGTCGTCAAGCATCCCGAAATAGGCATCAGTGCAATAGTTTGTCGTACGGTCGCGCGCGTACTCCTCCGCTTCACACTCATATGTCAGCAGATCCTCGCGTGAGGAAAGCTGCGGATGACGGTTGTCATAGCAACTGTGGCCATACAGCAACAAATACTTAAACCGGTCGCTGTCACGCTCATAAAGCATTTTAGACATCAGGCGGTAAGCCATTGCCGCACGGCTCCCTGACGAAAACTCATTGAACACCTCGCTCTGCGTGACGACAGCCACGTCAAGACCGTCGGTCTGACGATGTATCTCGGCAAGACGACGGGCCGCCGGCTCAAGCTCATCAGTTGTGATAATAAGCATCTGAGGCACAGCGAGAGCATGCAGATTCTGATTGGCGACTTCGCCTTCATATGCAGGCGAGGGCCAATCGACCCCGGCATCGAAAGCAATGTACTTTATCGCCTGATAGGCCTCAGGTGCTTTAGTAGTCAGACCGGCCTCGACGCGCGACGGATCAGAATCAGACCTGACAGCCCGGCAATCTCTGACAGCCGCAGGGTCTGTTATATCCCAAAGCCGTATATCTTCGCCGCCGCACTCGACACTGACAGATTTCCCGACATCGGAGCGGTTAAAGCACATTGTCAGAGCGCCCTGCGCGGGTATACGGTTGGCACGCGTGTAAATCAGATATGTGCGGTCGACCGCCGCATATTTGACAGTTGTTTTAACCGGCACAGACAATGTGAATGTATAATTACCGTCAGCAACCGGGCCGACGAATGTACGGCTTCCGCTCGAAACTGCATAAAATCTGTTAGTATTAGACAACGATGCCGAGGGGATATCGCTGCGCCGTGTCACATCAAGGCCCTCAGGCTCTGCGACCTTAAGAGTAAGCCCCTTTGAATCATACGCTCCGAACGTATAATGAAACATGCCGGTGCCGCTGTCGGCAAAATCTCTGATTTCAAATGTGTACGGCTCTTCATCACCTGACACCATGCGGCGGTCATGCCATACAGCGCCGCCTTTACCGACATTCTGCACCTCCCGCTCTATCACGCTGACTGACTGATGCGTATCGATGCGCACATTATCAGACCGCATATCATCAGTTGCAGGAGTGACAGCATCATCATCGCGGTCACTAAGGAAATAATATCCTTTCAGGTCATAGACATTGCGCCTGATATCTATTGCAGTCTGAATCCTCGCGCTGTAACTCAAATCGGCCTCTCCGTAAAAAAGTATTCGCCCGTCGGGTGTGTGCAGAGTCAGTGTCTGCTTTAAATCGTCAGGCAAATCATCGCTCATTTCATTAAGGCTCAGACGCGTACCGCCGAAGCCGTAGACCTTGACCCTTTCAGGATTCTCAAAACCATATGCGCGCAAATCGTCATAGCTGATTGCATGTATACCGGTATGCCCGACACTGACCTTGACCCACCGGCCACGAGCGAGACACGACTCCGTCGCAAAGTGCGAGGCATCAATTGCGCCGGCCGATAAAACCCCGGTAGAAAAAGCGATAAATAAGATAATATATTTTAAAGTGTTCTTCATTGTATATGCAGCCCTACTTAGCCCTGAGGACAAACGATTCGGCGCCGTCAAGCGTGGCCGTGACCGTGCGGTCTATGGCGATGTCGCTCACGACCGCTTTATCGGCAAAAACAATCAGATCTCCGGTCTTGAAAGTCATAAAATCAGACAGCCGCGAGATTGCATCATCTACACCCAATGACACCGGCGAAAACGTGATCCGCATATCCGGCTCACAGGAGATAACCATCTCGCCCCCGTCATTCTGCAACTCTACAAAACGTCCCATAGCGAACGATGAATCCATGGCATAAAACTCCGTTGGCATATCAAACGGACACCCGGCATATTCACGCGGCACAATCTGGCCGACAATACCGATTTCGCTGTAATAACGACGTGCGAATCGCCTCGATATATGCATGCCCAATCTGTCGATGCGCACAGCCGGACAAACTCTGACACTCCACGACTCACAATGCTCGGGCACAAAAAACGGCTGATGCTCGCGCAGCATCGACGAATCGGCGTAAAGCCTGATACCACGGTCATAAAGTGCGATAGCTTTCACAGACTTGAGTTTCGGACAGTGATATTATAAATTGAGTGAGCCGAGACGATTATACATCATGGCGAGATGACTGTAGATTGACGTATTGGTGACGACGACACCCTCGCGCACACGTATGCGGTAAGGAGTGAAGTTCCAGATGCCGCGTATGCCGGCGTCCATCATCACGTCGACGACGGCCTGAGCGCTCTCGACCGGCACGGCCACGATGCCGATGCGTATCTGCAGACGCTCGACTAACTCAGCCAGCGAATCTATGTGTGAAATGGGTATGCCGCTGATGTTGCTGCCCACGAGCTCGGGTTTTATGTCAACGCCGGCGACGATATTGAGGCCATAGCTCTG
Organism: Bacteroidales bacterium; assembly: GCA_019415705.1. Taxonomy (GTDB): domain Bacteria; phylum Bacteroidota; class Bacteroidia; order Bacteroidales; family Muribaculaceae; genus CAG-873. Next base: position 30,272 of record DXYS01000010.1, read on the forward strand.
CAAACCCGAGTCCTGTATGAGCGCGGCACCGAGGCTGCCGACACCGACCATAACGGCGTTGTGGGACTGTCTGAATCCGAGAAAATCCGTCAGAGCCGCGCGCAGTGATGACACTTCGTATCCGATGCGCGTCTTACCTTTGATATTCAGGAATGAAAGATCTTTGGCTATCTGAGACGAATCGACGTCAAGCTCCTCGGCGATACGCGTCGACGAGACATACTCGACTTTTTTATCATCGAGCAGTGTCACGTAAGCCAAATACCAAGGCAGACGTCTGAGCGTCGGCTCCGGCAGCAGTTCACGAGAATTTGTCTGACTGTTTTCACTCATATCGGATGCAAATTTAATAAAATCCTTGCGATTTGTCATTTAGATGTCACCGCAATTTTACGGGCGGGAGTCTCGTAGCTGTTCTCACCGTCAGATACCGTCGCACGATAAATATAAATGCCTCGGCTGACACGACGGCCGGCGCCGTCACAAAGATTCCATGTCACAGGCGCGGAAACAAACATATCCGAGCGACCGGTATTGGTTTCGCTCCATATCTCGTGACCAAGCAGATTGTAGACTGACACTGTCACCGTCAGCATGCCGTCGGGACGGTTATGGTTGAGATAGAAATTAGCCTCGGTCGTGGCGGGATTGACGTCAGTGTAGATGTCATAGATGTTGATGGAGGCACCATGACTGACAAAAAAGTCTATGTCACTCACGGCCGCATTGCCACTGGTGTCAAAGACCCGCAGTGTCAGGGTGTGGTTGCCCTCGGTGAGTCCCTCTATAGGATAGGCTATCTGTCCTGACGGCGAGCCGTCTGACGAAGGTGTATAATAGAAGGGCACGTCATTGTATGTGCGTTTGCCGTCAAGGATGATGTTCATCTGATGGCCTATGCCTGATGTCGAAAGATTGATGGCGACATTGTCTCTTACTGACGCTATCAGCATCGGGTCGGGATTGACAGCGTCGCCGGGTGCGAAACTCGGATGGTTAAGCACAAGCGACTCGATGACAGGCGCCTCTGTGTCGGCGGCTGTCGACTCGTCAAAGCCGTAGACATAACAGTTACGGTCGAGGCCGGCAGCCTCTGTCTGCGCATCATCACTGTATGCATAGAGACTTATGGTGGCCTCGCGGAAGTTATCGGTGATATCGCCCGGCATCGCCGCTCTGAGCTCGAATCGGCCGTTGGTTATCCGACACGAGCCGGCGAAGAGCTTGTCGCCGTGCTCATCAAATGTCGTCGGAGTTGCGCCGAATGTGTTGAGCGTAGTAACCGAGCGGTCGGCATCATAGATTTCGGCCACGAGCACACCGTTGAAGTCGGCGAGCAGAGTGCCGTCAGGAGTCGTCACCGAACCGGTGATGACAGGTGTGCCGAGAGCCGGTATGATAATCTGCTCGTCTCCGTCGACCGGCAGCCCTCCGACAGTCTCGACATTGACAAGATTTGAAGGCGTGATGATGCGCAGCGCCGGGTCACCCATGAAGACATAGCGCAGTCGGTTCTCGTTGCTGCGATGCTCGCCGCGGTCATTTAAAATATCGTTTTTGGCCCGGCGGTATATTTCGCCGAACGCCGGAAGTGTGCCGTCATCATTACGCGATGCGATGGCACGGCCGATTGCCGATGTGAAATAACCGTTATGCGTGATATACACCGAGCGTGTGGCACTAATCATGCCTATACATCCGCCGTTGCGTTCGCCCATCATAATCTCGCCGCCGCTCTCGGTCATTGAGTCCCAGCGCAGAAAATTACACGTCGAGGCATAAATAAAAGGCAGATCGCGCAGATACATGTTGTTGATATCGTTAAACGTCAGCATGCCGTCGCCGGTCCAGAGGTGGTTGTTGGCGTGGCCCACATATATCCACCACGCGGTGCCGTCTTTAAGCGTTCGGTACATTTTCTCGCGTGCCTTGACTGCGACACCGCCCTCACGCGTATATGCTCCGAGATATACCTTCTCGAAGATATATGGGTTAATCTCCGACTCGCCGACATGCCTGAGCAACGACTCCGACTGATTCAGATGGTCATTGGTATAATTGTCATTCTCGTTGCCGCGGTCGGCGAGCACGAGTATACGGTTTTTCCACTGCGTATGACGCGATTTGTGGAGATATTCATTTATCTTGTCTACATAGACGGCCGCCGAACGGGCTGAGGTGACAGGCATACGCCCCACGGCTATCGACAGATTGTCAAGTCCGAGGTCGCCTCCGCTGTTGTCGTCGAGCATCGCTATGATATCATCGGTTTCGAAACCGTCGGTCGACGACAGCGACAGTGACTCGTTGCGCAATTGCCATGAAGGCATTGTCAGGAAAGTCGCGCTCTTCATAGCGGCGGTCAGACGTCGCTCATCGTAGGTCGCACGGCCCATCAGCAGCGCAAAACGCAGCTTGCGTTCTCCGCTGTTGCCTCGGTCATAGAGCATTTTGAGAAATTTGCGCAGACCACCAACATCGGCCGAGCCTGATGAGAATTCGTTGTAGACTTCGTCTACATTGACGACAAGCACCGCCATGTTGTCGGGCTCGCCGCGGTGTATGGCCGCGAGGCGCTCTGCCTGCTGACGCATCGCCGGATGAGTGAAGATGACCATGTCGACAGGCTCTGTGGCGTGAAGATTCTGATTGGCCACATTTCCGGCAAAACGCGGCGCCGGGATAGCGGCTCCGTCGCGCCAAGCCGCATAACTGCGACGGCCGCTGTATGGATTAGTCCATTGTGCCGACGAGCCGTCCGAACAATCTATCTGTCTGATTTCAAGCGGGTCTGTGACATCCCAGACCGTCAGTGCTTTGCCGGCGGCCTCTGACGCATCCAGCGACAGACGTGTACTTGCCGCATCAAATTCGAGATAACCGCCTGATGACAGCGCAAGTCGGCGTGTATAGTTAACCGCAATATAATTGAGCCATGCACCGTAGACAATCGCAGATGACGAATGTGTAATTGTCAAGTCAAGACGTTCGCCAGATATATCGAGCGTATGTCTCGCGCGACCTTCTCTGCCGTAACTGTCATTTGACGACGAAGCCACCATGTCAGAGTTATTGCGTTGTACAGCTTCGCCGTTGGCCTCGAAAACAAGAAGCGACGATGTGTTGAAAGTCTTTGCAACAAACGAGCACTCAAACCACACCGGCTGACTGTCGTCACGGCCCGGCAAATCAAAAGTATAGCGTCGCTTGGGCGTGAAACGGAAATCCTCGCCGACAAGCATACAACCGCCTTCGCCCGGCGTCACAAGATCTTGCTCATACTGCATACGCTCGTTGAAAGTCATGACGGGATCAGATGCCGAGGGAGTACCGATTTTTTCAATCTGACGCGGCTCGGCATCAGTCGTCTGGCACACATAGTAATACCCTTCGGTCGTGTAGGGATTCATCCTCGCTATATAACGGCCTGACGCAGCCTGCTCCCAGACCTCCGGGCCGACTCCGTAAAAGACCACAGACCCGTCTGACTGAGCGGCGGTCTGCACCATGGGCAAATCGTCGATATACGACGCCTCGGTCATCACATCGTCAATGCGGCGGCCGCCGTAACCGTAAATCCTGATTTTCGACGGATCGGAGAAACCCCACTGTCGCAGAGCCTGCGGAGTCAGGCGGTAAAGTCCCGACCGACTGACGGCAATCTTGACCCAGCGGCCCGATGACAGCACTGACTCCTGACTATAGTGGCTCAAATCAAACGCCCCCGCCGTCAGGGCGAAAACAATGACGGCGACAAGCGATGTTAATATGCGGTGTATGTATATGCGATTCATCTGTTTAGATTGGCTTATAGGTTTTAACGGCTTGCGGAGGCCGTTTATTGCATCGCGATGTATTAATGACATTTAACGTCTGACGCAAGCCAGCGCTCCCAGCTGATACTGTCGCCGTTAAAAGTGTTAAGGTCCACCTCGCCTTCGATGCCGTCGACATGACTGCGGTGACTGTGCTGCCATAGAGTCCAGCTGTCAGTGGCGATAGGCGGATTTGTAAAAGAGCACACCCACACCGGCAGTTCGTCAAAACGTCCGCGCACAAAGCGCTGATATCCCTGTTTGTTTGTATAGACGATAACACGGTGTCCGCATCCTTCGAGCCTGAATATCATGCGTCGGAGTGCCCTTACGACCTCATCGGTCGTATAACCGGCCGGATTGCCCCACTCCTCGACGTCGATGGCAAGCGGCAAGTCGAGCCGACGGTCTCCGACCGATGCAAGAAAGTTGATGCCCTGCAAATCTCCGTCACAATCAAACCTGAAGAAATGATAGGCACCGACTTTAAGCCCGGCGACACGCGCCGAGTCATAATTGACCGCAAACTTGGCGTCACGGAAAGTCTCGCCCTCAGAAGCTTTCAGAAATACGAAATCGACTCCTCCACGGCTTACGCGACCGAAGTCGACATCGCCGTTATGTGATGACAAATCGACTCCCATCACCGGAAACTCATCGCGCGGCAAATCGACATGCGGCACACGCGACCCGAAAATACGGCCCGTGGCTACGGCAAATATCATCATGCCTGTCACGGCAATGATAGCAATGGCTATTTTGGCGGCGCGGTTCATAATCCTTATGACAAAGTTATAAAAATCGCCTTAAAGCCCAAAATCTTTTGCTCCGCCCGACATGAGCGCGATTTAAATTTGTCCGTTTCGCCAATATATTATAAATTTGTAGTTAATTGCAATAAATGTTTAGCTATGGAACAGCCTCCGGTAATGAGCCCTGAAGATGAAGACCGTATGATTGAGGCCGCCTTTAAGGATGTCCTTGACGGTTATCTCAAAAGCAACCACCGCAAGAAAGTGGAGATTATCGAACGCGCATACCGATTTGCCAAAGAGGCCCACAAAGGCATACGCCGCCGTTCGGGCGAGCCCTATATACTCCACCCCATAGCCGTGGCCAAAATCGCGAGTCAGGAGATTGGTCTCGGCTCGACATCGATTTGCGCCGCCTTGCTCCACGACGTCGTCGAGGACACTGACTACACCGTCGAGGATATCGAGCAGCATTTCGGCCCCAAAATCGCACAGCTCGTCGCCGGACTGACCAAAATCTCCGGCGGTATCTTCGGAGACAAAGCATCCCTGCAAGCCGAGAATTTCCGTAAACTGCTGCTGACAATGAGCGAGGACATACGCGTCGTGCTCATAAAGATGGCCGACCGTCTCCACAATATGCGCACACTCGGCTCCATGGCCCCCAACAAACAGTATAAAATCGCCGGCGAGACGCTCTATATTTATGCTCCCCTCGCCCATCGCCTCGGTCTGTTCGCCATCAAGACAGAGCTTGAGGACCTGAGTTTCAAATACGAGCATCCGGCAGCCTATCAGTCTATTTCAGACAAAATTAAGGAGAGTGAGGCGCGCCGTGCCGCTGTATACAGCGATTTCTCCGAGCCTATCAAGCGTAGTCTTGACAAAATGGGTCTCAAATATGACGCCAAGGCGCGTCTCAAATCGGTCTATTCCATCTGGAACAAGATGGAGACCAAACATGTGCCGTTCAACGAGGTCTACGACCTCTATGCAATGCGCATCGTTTTTGACTGCGATGACCCGTCAAAGGAGAAAGGCATCTGCTGGTCGATATATTCGGCCATCACCGACCTCTACAAGCTTCACCCCGACCGCACGCGCGACTGGATATCCGTCCCCAAGGCCAACGGTTATCAGGCTCTCCATCTGACAGTCATGGGACCCGACGGCAACTGGGTCGAGGTGCAGATACGCTCGCGCCGCATGGACGAGATTGCCGAGAAAGGCTTTGCCGCCCATTGGAAATATAAAATCGGCGAGGGCGACGAGGAGTCTGAGCTTAATGTCTGGTTGCGCACAATCAAGGACATTCTCGATAACCCCGAGCCAAGCGCCATCGACTTCCTCGACACGCTCAAGCTCAATCTGTTTGCATCCGAGATTGTCGTATTCACGCCTAAGGGCGAACTGCTCACACTGCCTGCCGGAGCCACGGTGCTCGACGTCGCCTTCGAGCTTCACTCAGAGCTCGGCACTCACTGCATCGCCGGCAAAGTCAACCACAAGCTCGTGCCGCTCAGCCACAAGCTGCGCTCGGGCGACCAGATTGAGGTGCTGACATCACGCTCTCAGTTGCCGCAGGCCCAGTGGGAGAACTTTCTCGTAACCGCCAAGGCCAAGACACGCTTGCGTCAGGCCCTGCGCAAAAACCGCCAGCCGGCCATCGCCCGCGGCAAAGAGATTCTGATTAAATGGCTCGACGAGCACAACATCCCCGACACTAACGCCGTAATCACAAAAATTCTCGGCACATATCATGTCGCAAACCGCGAGGAGCTCTGCTACCAGCTCGGCAATGACGAGATAATGCTCGGAGATTTCCTTATCAAATCGCTGCGGAAACCTGCCGGTCAACAGTCAGGCGGCCTTTTCTCAAAAATAATAAACCTCGGTCGCAAAAGCTCGTCTAACGACAAAACGAAACCTGACGAGCCCAAAGCCGAGCGTCCCGAGATAAACACCAAGGAGACATACGTGCTCCGCTACGACGAACACAGCTCCAATTTCAAGATTGCCGACTGCTGCGGCCCCATCCCGGGCGACGATGTCATGGGCTTTATTGACGACGACGGACAGGTCGTGATACACGCCCTGACATGTCCGCGCGCACAAGTGCTTAAAGCCGGCTACGGACCTCGTATCGTCGCCACACGCTGGGAGAGTGTCAAGGGACGTTTTCCCGCACATGTGCGCATCGAAGGCATCGACCGCCACGGCATCCTTCAGGAGCTTATACAGATGATTTCGACTCATCTCGCCATAGATATACGCAAGTTAGACATCGAGGCACGCGACGAGGTCTTTGTCTGCGACCTGTGGGTCAGAGTCAGCGACGTGTCTGCCGTGACAAGTCTCTGTGACAAGGTGTCGTCAATCGACGGTGTGCAATCGGCCACACGCATCAACTAAACGACTATCTGTAAAATGCATACACAACTCTTCAAACGGTTAAGTAAACGCGCCCGACTACTCAGAGTTCTCGTCTGCGTCTGCGCGGCTATAGTCATAACCTATTTTTATCCTCATCCCGAGTCGAGCCACTACAACTATGAGGAGGGGCGTCCGTGGAACTATGCCAAATTGATAGCCCCGTTCGACATACCTATCCACGCCGACTCGACAGTGATGCGCGAGGCTCGCGACTCGTTAGAGGCAAGTTTCATACCTGTCTATGAGATCAATCAGCAGATGGTCGACACCGTAATAGCCGGACTGCCAAAACTGCCAGGCACCAATTATCACAATCAGCTCGCAGCCCGTCTGCGCCGCATATATGCCTCGGGAGTCGTCGACAGTCAGACACGTGACAAAATCGAGGCGAACGAACTGCCAAAGGTACGCATACTCGAGAAAAACGTGCTCAGTCTGATGTCGGCAGAGAAATTCATCTCGCCGCGTGACATATACATGCTTCTTGACTCGACAATAACCGACGCCGGACTGCACCAGTATTTCACGTCGGCCAAACTGCAGAATCTCCTGCGCCCCAACATCGTCTACAACGCCGCCGAAAGCCGCCGCCACTATGAGTATGACTATCTGACCCTCACGGCTGACCGCGGAGTCATACAGCAAGGCCAGACCATCATCGACAAGGGCGCAATCGTCAGCCCGCAGGACTTCACTAACCTGCGCACCTACGAGAGCATGCTCGAAGACCGCGTGTCAAAAGACTCGCAGAGCGACTGGCTGATGCTGCTCGGACAGTTTGCCTATGTCGTGCTGCTGTTGTCGGCTCTCTATATCTACCTGCTGATATATAGCCCCGCCATCTATGACAACATGCGCGCGTTTGTCTTTGTGATGGCTCTGCTGACGCTCTTCTTCCTGCTTGCCGTCGCGCTGAACACATTCATATCGTCGGGCATCTATATCGTGCCGATGGCTATAGTGCCGGTGCTCGTCTTGGTCTTCTTCGACGGCCGCACGGCGCTGATGGTGTCGACAGTGGCCACAATGATTTGCGCCGCCATCACTTCATTCCCGCTTGAATTCATCTTCCTTCAATTCTGCGCCGCAGCAGCCGCTGTATATTCGTTGCGCGAACTGAGCCAACGCTCACAGTTGTTGCGCACGGCCTGTTTCGTAGCCATAGTCTACGCCCTGTCGTACATATCGCTCGAATTGCTGATGAACGGCACATTCGAGGGCTTCTCATGGCGCATGCTCGTCTACTTGGGTGTCAACTCGGCCCTGACTTCGATGGCTTATGTCTTCATGTCTGCTATAGAGAAAGCCTTCGGCTTTGTATCGGTCGTCACTCTTGTCGAGCTTGCAGACATAAATAATCCGCTGCTGCGCAAGCTCAACGACGAATGTCCCGGCACATTCCAGCACTCTATCTCTGTCAGCAACCTCGCCTCCGACGCCGCCAAACGCATCGGAGCCAACGAGCAGCTCGTACGTGCCGGCGCCCTTTATCACGACGTCGGCAAAATCAACAATCCGGCATTCTTCACCGAAAACCAGCACGGCGTCAACCCTCACGACGCACTCGCGCCCGAGCAAAGCGCACGCATAGTCGTGGCCCACGTCACCGACGGCCTCAAACGCGCCGACAAAGCCGGGCTGCCCGAAATTATCAAGGATTTCATCCGCGAGCACCACGGCCGCGGCAAAGCCAAATACTTCTACTACACCTACTGCTCGCAGCATCCTGACGAGCAGGTCGACCCGACGCCCTTCACCTATCCCGGTCCCAATCCGCGCTCACGCGAAACATCGGTGCTGATGATGGCCGACGCCGTCGAAGCCGCCAGCCGCTCGCTGCAGGAGCATACGCCGGAGTCGATTACGGCACTTGTAAATAAAATCATCGACGGTCAGATTGCCGACGGACTCTTCGACGAGTCACCGATCTCATTCCGTGACATACCCATTATCAAAGAGGCATTTATAAAACGCCTCAAGACCATCTACCACTCTCGCATCACTTATCCCGACGCCCCCAAAAGCGCCGCAGCGCCCGCACAATAAGCCGTCGGGCCGCAGCGTTAATAATGATGATGAAAAACCGGGCCAATGATTTTATGATTAAGACACTGTTACTCGCAGTAATAGTGTCAGCACTCACTCTGTCATCATGCAGCAGCCGCAAGAACACAGCCGCACGCCGGCAGTACATGGCTTTCATCACCCGTTACAATATCTACTACAACGGCGACGTCCATTTTAAAGAGACACTTGCCGACATGGAGGACAAATACGAGGACGACTACTCGCGTCAGCTCTTCATGCACCCCGTCGAAGCCAAATCCATGCCCGAGGCTCCCCAGCCCTCGGGCGACTTCACACGCTCAATCGAGAAAGCTCAGAAAGCAATACAGTTGCGCTCCATCAAGCAGCGTCCGCAACGCAAGCCCGGCCACAGCGGCGACGCGGCTTACAAGGCGTGGCTCAAGCGCGACGAATATAACCCATTCCTCCACAACGCATGGATGATGATGGGCCGCAGCCAGTATTTTAACGGTGACTTTCTCGGCGCTGCATCTACATTCTTCTATATCAGCCGCCACTTCACATGGCTTCCGCGCACAGTCACCGAGGCCATGCTCTGGCAGGCCCGCAGCTACGTGAGTCTCGACTGGTTGTTTGAGGCCGAGACCATACTGCGCCGTATCAAACCCGAAGAACTGACCACAAAAAAACTGCGCGGACTCTATGACTTCACCATGGCCGACTTTGAGCTGCGCAGCGAGAACTACAACGATGCCATTCCCTATCTCAAAGGTGCCATCAAGGCAGCCGACCGCGCACAGCGCACGCGCCTAAACTTCCTGCTCGGCCAGACCTATGCCCGCCTCGGCGACAAGGCCGCAGCCTACGAGGCATACAAGAAGGCCGGCAGTTCGTCATCGACAAGCTACCGCACCAAGTTTAACGCACGCATCAAGCAGAGCGAGGTCTACAGCGGCGCTGACATCACACCCGAAGTCAAGGCCCTCAAGCGCATGACGCGCTATGACCGCAACAAGGAGTATCTCGACCAGATTTACTATGCCATCGGCAATCTCTATCTCTCGCGCGGCGACACAACCGAAGCCATCGCAAACTATCGCCTCGCCTCAGAGAAGAGCACACGCTCGGGCATCGACAAAGCCATCAACAACCTGACACTCGGCGGACTCTATTTCGCCCGCGGCCAATATGACCTTGCACAGCCGTGCTATGCCGAGGCTGTGCCGCAGCTGCCCGAGAATTATCCCGACTACAAGAACATCGTGCGCCGCAGTGACGTACTTGACGAACTCGCCGTATACTCCCAGAATGTCACCCTACAGGACTCTCTGCTGCGACTCAGCCGCATGACTCCCGACGAGCAACTCGCAGTCATCACCAAAATCATCGACGAGCTTAAGAAAAAAGAGAAAGAAGAGGCCGAAGCTGCCGCCCGCGAGGAGTTCCTCGCCAATCAGGAGGCAGAGGGCGACGCCTTCGCCGGTCAGAACAAGGCCCCGCAGACCTTCAATATCAACGCTGACAACTCGTGGTATTTCTACAACACGGCGACCCGCAATGCCGGACGCACCGAGTTTCAGCGTCGATGGGGCTCACGCAAGCTTGAGGATGACTGGCGTCGCCGTAACAAGGCGACATTCAATACCGCCGACTTCGACAGCGACTCCGATGACGACGACGAGGCTGACGGCGACAATGTTGACGGCTCCGGCGATGAGGCTCCGGCCGACACCGTCCCCGAAACCGACGCCGCCAAGACCGCCGACCCCCATTACCCCGAGTATTACCTCGCCCAGATACCCAAGGACGACGCCGAGCGCGCTACCGCCGGCGAAATCATTCAGGAGGGCCTCTACAATATGGGCGTCATACTCAAAGACAAACTCGACGACTACCCTGCGGCAATGAAAGAGTTTAACCGCCTCCTTGAAGACTACCCCGACAACATCTACCGTCTCGACACATATTATAATATATACCTTATGTATATGCGCCGTGGCGACAAATCGCGTGCAGAGCAATACCGTCAGCTGATTCTCAATGACTTCGCCGACTCGCCTTACGGCGTCGCGCTGCGTGACCCCGACTACATAGAGAATCTCAAGCAGATGGATGCCCGTCAGCAGCAGCTCTATGACCGCGCCTACGACGACTATCTCAACAACCGTAACGGTGCCGTCCACGAGGCACGTCAGGAGATGGAACGCCTATATCCGATGAGCAAGATAATGCCGAAATTCATGTTTATCGATGCGCTCGCCTATGTCACCGAGCGTCAGCCCGAGAAGTTCAACGCCACTCTGCGCGAGATGCTTGAGCGCTATCCCGACACCGACATCACCCCCATCGCGGCCGCATGGCTCAAAGGCATGGCACAGGGCCGTCAGCTGCAATCGGGCTCGGGCGGCAATATGCGCGGCATGATATGGGACATGCGTCTCGGCAACGTCTCTGACTCGACAGCCGTCGACGGTCCGCTCGACTTCGACCTCAACCCCGATACGACTCAACTGCTCGTGATGGTATTTGATGCGGCCGAGGTGCCCACTAATCAGCTGCTCTTTGAGATAGCGCGCCACAACTTCAAATCATTTGTTGTCAAAGACTTCGACCTCGAGCAGATGAATTTCGGCCGCGTAGGCATGATTATCATACGCAGCTTCGAAAACATGCCCGAACTCAACCACTATCGCCGCGTGATGGCCGACTCGCCTGACTTCAAACTTCCCGCCGGCGTACGTCCCGTGGTCATCTCGGCCGCCAACTTTGACAAGCTCATCAACGAGGGCCGTAGCTTCGACGACTATTTCCGATATCTCGACGAGCAGAACTATATCGACGCTCAGGCTGACATCCTGCAGCCCGAGCAAATCGAGACTCTCCCCGAAGCCACTGAGGCCGAAGACCTGCGTCAGACCGAAGGCATCGCCCCCGAGGCTGCCGAAGCCGCCGAGGCCGAGGATGTAATTGAGGCAGAAGAAAACGCAAAGGAGTCTGAGCCGGAAGCCAAACCCATTCAAAAGCCCGAGCCTAAGAAGCCGACGCCTCAGAAGGCCCCGGCACCTCAGCAAAAGCCGCAGCCCAAGCCCAACGTCCCCGTCTACGAGCCGGGCAGCGAGGGCGACGACCCGCTCTTCGAGCCGTGACAACATTAACAAGCAAGCCAAGACGATATGAATCAGCAATATAAGATATTATGGGCCGATGATGAGATAGACCTGCTCAAACCGCACATTCTGTTTCTCCGCGGCAAGGGTTATGAGGTCCTTACGGCCAATAACGGCAGCGACGCCCTTGACATGGTCTCGGCAGAGCCGTTTGACCTCGTCATACTCGACGAGAACATGCCCGGCCTCTCAGGGCTCGAGACCCTCAGCGCCATCAAACGCTCGCAGCCCCATCTCCCCGTCATCATGATCACCAAGAGCGAGGAGGAGAACATCATGGATCAGGCCGTCGGCAGCAAAATCACCGACTATCTCATCAAGCCGGTCAATCCCAATCAGATACTCATCGCCATCAAAAAGATACTCGACAGCAACCGCCTCGTAGCCAACCGCGCCACGCAGGACTATCAGCGCGACTTCGCGCAGATATCATCGATGATTAATTCGGCCGACAGCATCGGCGACTGGTATGCGCTTTATGACAAGCTCGTCTTCCGCGAGTTAGAGTTAGACGGACTCGACAGCAACATGGACCAGATGCTCGAGATGCAGAAGACCGAGGCAAACTCCGAGTTCAACAAATGGGTGCGCCGCAACTATGAGACATGGGTGACCACAAATGACCGCCCGCTGATGTCGCCGCGCATTTTCCCCGAGCGCGTCTTCCCGCTCTTGGACGCAGGCGAAAAGGTTTTCTTTATCCTTATCGACAACTTCCGTCTCGACCAGTGGCGCACCATCAAGCCGCTGCTCACCGACTACTTCAACATCTCGGAGGAACTTTACACTTCGATACTCCCGACGGCCACACAATATGCGCGCAACGCCATCTTCTCGGGTCTGATGCCGGCCGACATAGCCCGCATGTTCCCCGACCTGTGGGTCGACGAGGACTCTGAGGAGGGCAAGAATGTCAACGAGTCGCCGCTCATAGCCACACAGTTTGAGCGCTACCGCCGCAACTGCCGTTTCTCCTATAATAAAATCAACGACTCAGTCACAGGCGAAAAGCTGATCCGTGACTTCTCGCGTCTCGAGGCCAACGACCTCAATGTCGTCATTTTCAACTTCATCGACATGCTCTCTCATGCCCGCACCGAGTCTAAGATGATACGCGAGCTTGCCTCGACCAACGCCGCCTACCGCTCGCTGACAGAGTCGTGGTTTCGCCACTCGTCGGCATTGGAGTTCTTCAAGGTCATCGCCTCAAAAGGTTACCGCATCATACTGACCACCGACCACGGCACTATCCGAGTCGACAACCCCATCAAGGTCGTCGGCGACCGCAACACAAATACAAATCTGCGCTACAAACTCGGTAAAAATCTTAACTACAACCCGCGTCAGGTCTACGAAATCAAGCAGCCGGCACGCTACGGCCTCCCCTCGCCCAACGTCTCGACGACCTACATTTTCGCCACCAACCGCGACTTCTTCGCATACCCCAACAATTACAATCACTACGTGCAATATTACACCGACACCTTCCAGCACGGCGGCATCTCTCTCGAGGAGATGCTCGTGCCGCTGATTTCGCTGTCGGCCAAATAAATATCAAACGCTTAAACATCAAAGACCACAATATGACAACCATACACGTCAACACACTCGAGGATCTGCCCGAAGCAGCCTCACAGTTTGTCAAACTCATGGGCGACGAGACCGTCTATGCCTTCAACGGCGAGATGGGCGCCGGCAAGACCACCTTTATCAACGCTCTCTGCCGCCGTCTCGGTGTCGAGGACGACATGGCCAATTCGCCGTCATTTGCCATCATCAATGAGTACCGCTCTGACACCACGGCCGAACTCATCTACCACTTTGACCTCTACCGTCTCGAAAATATCGACGAGGCCCTCGAGATAGGCGTCGAGGACTACTTCGACTCAGGCGCCCTCTGCTTCCTCGAGTGGCCCGAGCGCATCGCCGACATCCTGCCCGACGACACCGTCAAGGTCGACATCCGCGTCAATCCTGACAATTCGCGCGACATAATCATCGCCGACTGATGGCCGCCCAAGTGCGTTGGGTCGACACTGCCGGCTCGACAAATAATCTCGTAGCGGCGGCCGCTGCCGACGGCGCCCCTAACGGCCTCGTCATAGCCGCCCGCACCCAGAGCGCCGGCCGCGGACAGCGCGGCAACTCGTGGGAGTCTGAGCCGGGACGCAATCTAACATTTTCATTTCTTATACGACCCGAGGGCTTTGACGCCGCGCGCCAGTTCGAACTGTCCATGGTGACTGCCGTCTCTGTGCGCGACAGCCTCGCGCGCCTGCTGCCCGACGCTCTCGCCCCGCGTCTGACCGTCAAATGGCCCAACGACATCTATTTTGACGACCTCAAAATCTGCGGCATCCTAATCGAGTGTCGGTTAGAAGGACGCACACTCTCATCGGCCATCGCCGGCATAGGCATCAACATCAATCAGCTCCGTTTTGTCTCCGACGCACCAAACCCCGTCAGCCTCGCGCAGATTTTAGGCCGCGAGACAAAGCTTGAGCCGCTTTTAGACGACATCGCCACCGCGCTTGACACAGCCCTGACGGCCTATATCGCCGCGCCTGACCCGGAGAGACTGCTTGCCGACTTCCGCGAGCGCCAGTGGCGCAGCGAGGGTCTGCATCACTGGCACGACAAAATCACCGGCGAGCAGATAACCGCGTCGATAGAAAACGTCGCCGCCGACGGCCCGATGACCCTGCTCCTCGCCGACGGCACCGAGCGCACCTACGCCTTCAAAGAAATCGCGGCCATCATTGACGGCCGCGACAATAAATTCGAGAGATTTTAATCAATACGCCAG
The DNA here is from genome assembly GCA_019415705.1 of Bacteroidales bacterium. GTDB lineage: Bacteria > Bacteroidota > Bacteroidia > Bacteroidales > Muribaculaceae > CAG-873. Next base: position 45,273 of record DXYS01000010.1, read on the forward strand.
CTGCACGTTATCGACGCGGAAGTCGGTACCTATCGTACCTATATACGGCTCACCGCTGCCCGATGAAAACATGATAAGCATATGCGTAGGCGTGGCATCGTCATCATCCCAGCCCTTTTCGACCACAGGCACCATTTCGCCTTTGGAATTACGTGCATAATAGCTCTTGGCCTCGGGGATAAGCCCCATGAACGGTTTGTAACCGGGCTGTCCGGTGATGTCACCGTACATGACCTTCAGATGGTGACCGTTGACCCAGTCTGGGGTAGTTTTAGCTAAAAGTTCGCGGCCCGTCCCGACGCGTTTGGCATACAGTTTGCCGTTAGCATCTTCCCAACGGCGCTGTAGAATTATAAACACCTCGGCCTTATCCGAGCCCGGATAAGTCTTCTTTGACCCCAAACCGGACGAATAGAGACGTGTACCACCGGCCGGAATCGACAGCTTGTAGTCATAGACAAGCGCTGTCGGGCGTTTTGTGAATGGTATGCCCATCTCCATCTTGCTGTACGGATTTTTAGTTGACTTTATAGGCTCAAACATCTCGCCGAGAAAAATCGAGCCGGCTACGACGACATCAATATTGATAATGCCGATAGCCTTGCAATTTTCTAATTGTGTCATAAGCTTGCAGCACTTGCCGTGGCCCGGGCGGTTTTCCGGATATACTGCATTACTCGTCTTGGTTATCCCGCAGACCTTTGCCAAGATATTAGACGTAGCCCACGGCGAGCCGCCCATATTGACATAAGCCTTATCGCCATCAATTACCTTATCAGGCCCAATTTCATAAACCTGTCGTGTATTTCCGCCGATAATATGTGATTCCTTGATATTACGTGTCACCCACGTATCAAAATTGCCGTATTTAATTGCTTCACGACGCTCGCCCTTCACTGCAATAACTGACAGGAAGCACACAATCGCCAATATGTATTTTTTTTTCATCGCGTCTGTATTCATTAATATCCTCAAATGATGTCTATATAACATCCGAGACTTTACAAAATTAACAAAAACTTATTCTTTTTTCCGCAAATAAGCTATACGGGACAGTATTCTCGCATTATTATCCAATATATTACTGACCGAGCACATCATTTGCTGCCACAACATGCAACATGTCATTCAGAGACATCACGAATATGTATAATTAACCGTTTTCGCATACATTTTGCTTATATTTTATAGATATTTTAACCAAAAATTTGTCATTTGTAACAATAGCACTATCTTTGTGTTTGAAAACATATTAATTACAAACCATTATCATCAATCCATCATTTTTTAGGGAAGTATGAAAAAACTATTCTCCGTTATGTTTGTGCTGACGGCACTCTGCAGCTCCGTGTGGGCCGCGCCGTCACACAAGACAATTCTTGAGCGTCTGCAGGCCGCGCCCACTGTGAGCCAAGCCGCAGCCGAGACAGGTGCCTACACCGTGCCGGCTCAGCAGGCTGCCTATGCCAATGCTCCGCTTAAAGCCGTCACTGCGGCCGACAACGTGCAGACGTTCTACGGCATCATGGCGCACAGCGACGCATGGGACGCCAACTCAACCGATAACTATGGCGTCTATTCGTTCCCGGCTATCGCCAACACTAATTTCGAGAAAGTCCTCTCGACAAAAAACATCACCGCCGGAGCTTACGCCGACGGCAAACTCTGCGGATACTATGTATTCAACTACTTGGGCTCCATACAGATACGCTATACCCTGTATGATGCAGATTCGGGCGTACTTAAATACGAGAAATCATTCACGAAATACAATGTCTCTGACATTTACGCATACTACGCCTACTCATTGGCCTACAACTACAAAGATGCTACGCTCTACGGCATCTTCTTCCGCAAGACCACTGACGACGTGGTTGTCGTCCTGAGCAAAGTCGACCCGATGACCGGTGTGCCGACCGAGATAGCCGAGCTCAAGACCGGCGTCGAGCTGATTAACGCAATCGCCTTTGACGATAACGGCACTCTATATGCTATCGGCGACACAGGCAAGCTCTACACCGTCGACACCACAACCGGCGTTCTGACTGAAGTCGGTTCAACCGGTCTCGCCCCCAAAGACCCGCAGTGCGCCTACTATGACAACGAGACCGGCAAACTCTACTGGCCGTACCTCGGCACAGACCTCTCTACGGCTTTTTATAGCGTAGACCCTGCCACCGGCGCCGTCGCCAAGGTGAGCGACTATCCCGCCACAACTTGGCTGACCGGACTCTACAAAGAGCACAAGGCACAGGGCAAAGTGCCCGCTCCCATCGAGGATTTCGCCGTAAAATACTCGGCTAACGGCGCTCTCGACGCCAAAATCTCGTTCACCGCGCCCGCCAAGGCTGCCGACGGTAGCGCTCTGAGCGGCGCACTCGATGTCGAGCTTTATATCGACTACGTCAAAGTAGCCGACGCACCCGCCACTGTCAACGCCGGCGAGGTCTTCACATATAACAAGGAATTTGCTGCCGGTCAGCACAAAGTTGAGGCAATCCTCAAAAACGAGGCCGGCTACGGCGACCGCGCACGCGCTCTGACATTTGCCGGCTCAGACGTGCCTGCAGCTCCCGCCGACCTCAAATTCGAGCTCGAAGGCCGCAATGCCAAAGTCACATGGACCGCTCCGACCATCGGCGCCGGCGGCGGATGGTTTGACGCATCGATCCTGACTTACAAGGTCGTGCGCCAACCTGACAACAAGGTCGTGGCCACGGCTCAGACCGCCACAACATTCACCGAGGAGATTCCCGACTGTCTCGGCAACTACTTCTATGTCGTAACCCCTCAGACTGATAAAGCCGGCGCATCGGCAGAGTCTAACCGTATACTCTACGGCACAAGCATGACGGTGCCCTACAGCGAGACCTTCGACACCGAAGCTCCCCTCGATCTGTTCACCATCGAAGACGCCAACGAAGACGGCTACTATTGGAAGTGGAAGAACGGCAAAATGTCTGACCCGCGCGGTGAGGCTAAAGAAGCTGCCGACTGGCTGATCACACCCCCTATCGCCCTCACGACAGAGTGGATTTACAAGTTCTCTTTCGACGCAAACGGCTACAGCTCATACTACAACGAGCAGTTCAAAGCCGCCTTCGCCGACAAAGCCAAGAGCGACGCCATGAATATACTGGAGACATTCACTTATGCCTCTGACAAAGCAGCCACCTTCGAAACGCTCATAGAAGTAAGCGATAACGGAAACTACTACCTCGGCATCCAGCACTCTACACCGGCCGGTGCAAGCCGTGACGAACTGTTTGTCGACAACATCAAGCTCGAGCCCTTCATCTCGACAGCAGCTCCCGCCTCTGTCGATAACCTCAAAGTCGACATCCTCGCCGACAACGCCCTCCAAGGCACCATGACATTCAAAGCCCCCGTCAAGGCCATCAACGGCGACGCCCTCACAGCCATCACCAAGATTGAAATCTATCGTGACAACGAACTCGTAGCCACCAAGACCGACGCCGAGCCCGGCAAGGAAATGACCGTCGAAGTTGACGTGCCGCAAGGCGAACACACCTTCAACGTCATCGCCCACAACGACTCGGGCCGCGGCCATGACACGCTGCTCAAATCGTTCGGCGGCATCGACGTTCCCCTGCCCGTCGCCAACATCCGCTACAAATGGGACGAGGCAGACGACAACAAAGCCACTCTCCTGTGGGATGCTCCGTCAAACAAAGGCATTCACGGCCTTGACATCCCCTCGATGACCTACTCTATCCTGACCCCCGCTTTCTTCGGCAGCGGCATGATGGAAACTGTCACCGGTCTGACTGAATGCTCTTACGCAGTAACAACAACATATACCGCACAGACTCTTGCACAGCGCGGCGTCCTCGCCAAATCAGACGGCGGCAAGAGCGAGACCGCAATGGTTTACCTTAACATGGGTCCCGCTGCTCCGCTCGACGCCTACGAGTCATTCGGCAACGGTGCGACCGCCTACAAGACTTGGAGCATCTCTATGCTCGACGGGCAGGCCAACTGGGCCATGTATAACGACAAGGCCGACGTGGCCACTGCTCAGGACGGGGACAACGGCTTTGCCATGTGCATCGCCGGCGAAAACGGCGGAACATGCCGTCTGATTTCACCCGCATTTGATTTCTCAGACACCACGCCCGCTTACCTCCACCTCTATGTAATGCACAGCACCGATGCCGCAGCCGACGCCACGCTCACCGTCGAGTCGACCACAAACGCCTGTGACTACACCGCCGTCGGCCAGCCCATCCGCGTCAATGACGGCTCTAACGGATGGAAAGAGCATCAGATTTCGCTTGCCACACTCGCCGGCTCTCGCAAAGCTATGCTCGGCTTCCGCGGCGAACTGCCTGACGCCGCCTCGCGTGTAATCATCGATAACCTCTCGATAGACCATACCTCAAGCCTCAGCAGCGTCGAGGACATCACAGCCGCTGACGGCGTGACAATCGCTGCCGGCGCAGGCGCCATAATGATTAACGGAGCCGAAGGCAGCAGCTACTCTGTCTACACTCCCGACGGCCGCCTCGTAGCCACAGGCACAGCAGCCGCTGACAATGTCAGCATCAATGTTGCCACAGGTCTCTATATTGTCGAAGTCAACGGTACAGTCGCCAAAATCTCGGTAAAATAACATAACTGCGATTATATCACACATCAAATAGGCCGCGTAAATGCGCGGCCTATTTTTATATGAAAATCAGCCAATTACTATCTGATCACATCCTTTAGACAAAAATTGCAATATAAAAAATCGCGATAAACTTTGTCAATTAATAAAAAAACAATAACTTTGCACCGCGTTAAGCCATAAGACCGTGGCCACACGTAATGACTCCGTAGCTCAGTTGGTAGAGCAACTGACTCTTAATCAGTGGGTCGAGGGTTCGAGCCCCTCCGGGGTCACAATCAAATCCGCAAGCAATTGACATCCAATGCTTGCGGATTTTTTACATATTTGACCATCCGCCGGCTTGTAACCCATTGAAATGTTCGGACATGCCAAAGCGTAATGTAGGGACGCTCGGCTCGAGCGTCCGCCATTGACCGGCGGCATGTATAATGCGTGTATAAAACCTTGGCGGCCAAGTCATACTTGCCAAAGGCAAGTCCCTACATTTCGATGGTAATCAATGGGTTACAGTGGGCGATTACAAATCGCTCGTCCATATTTATTTCCGGACGAGGGCGTTGCGGCATGTATAATATGGAGCGGCGATTTTTAATCGCCGAATTACAACATACAGAAATGCAAGCCATTACACAGGGACGATTAAAAATCGTCCCTCCATATTTATTTGCGGGTGAGAGCGTGGCGGCGTTCGTAGACGGGGAGGTCAGAGAGGGGAATTTTATTGAACTTGGTTATTAAGGGCAGGAAATAGGCCCACAGCTGCTCGGGCGAGAGCTTGGTGATACGTTTGACCGTAGGGTTGAGCAAGGCATCAATCGTTCGCTCCTGTTCGCGAGTGAATAAGCCCGAGCCGAAAAGGGACGAGAGCGCGACGGGCTTTTCGGCTCGGAAGATGTGGCCGAGGATGCGCATACGATTTTCGATGCGTTGTTTTCGCGCCTCGCGGCGCTCTTTGGCCCGCTCGACGCGACGACGTGCGTCATCGGCCATAACGTCAGCCTCGTGGGTTGACGCGGGGTGAAGATTGCTTTCGTCAAGCGCCTCGGCTGCACCGTCAGGCTTGCGGATTCGTTCGGCAGTGATTATAGCCGAGACAAGGGCGTGGCAGAGCGAGATGTTTTCGGGGTCGGCGAGGATTTGGCTGATTAGTTCGACCGGGATGTGTGCTGTAATGGTTTTTTGAGCCGATTTGCGTGTTCGTTTCATAGTGCGTTATTTTTTGCACAAAGTTAACCACGCAGACCGGCGCCAAGATGATAAATCTGCATCACGTGCGATTTAACACTTTTTCAGCACGTCATGACATTCATCTGTCGGCGCCTTCAAACATCTGTCGGCGAGCAGTCATGCACGCGCCGATGATGCCTGCCCGTTCCTGAAGTTTTGAGCACACAATCTTGCTGTCGCTATGTACCAATCGCAACGAATATTTTTTTACGGCCTGTCGGATTGGCGTTATAAGATAGTCGCCTGCAGCAGACAGCGTGCCGCCGATTACCACAAGTTCGGGATTGAAGATATTGATCAGATTGGCAAGTTGTTTGCCTAATTTGGCTCCGATTTTTTCAAGCAAGTCGATGCACAGAAAGTCTTCGTTTTCGATTGCATCTAAAATATCATGCAAAGACACCGGCTCATTATTCTCGGTCTTCTGAGACAGCACCGAGACTTTGCCGGCCTTTATGCCTTCCATAATCTCACGATGCAAGGCCAAACCCGAGACTTCGGTCTCAAGACATCCTTTCTTGCCGCAATGACATAATATCTCATTGTCAAATGCTCTGATATGGCCAAACTCACCGGCAAAACCCGATTTGCCGCCATAAAGCTTGCCGTCAATCACAATGCCCAGTCCTAAACCCCAGCCGAGATTAACATAAAGGATATTTTTCTCACCGTTTACGATAGAGCCTCTGAGACACTCGCCGTAGGTCATCGAACGCGTGTCATTCTCGATACATACCGGCATCCCGCATTTTTCAGACAAAATGTCAGACAGAGGGGTTTCCGAGAAATTCAATATACTATAGCTATAGCCCGTGACGGGATTGACGCGTCCTCCAATATTGAGACAGACATTGAGAATCTTTGATTTTTCGATTCCACTCGACTTTATAAATTCATTGATAATATCACACAGCTCGTCGAGCAAATCCATCGGGGAGGATTTGTCATCAAACGGTATCTCAAAATCCTGACAAACTATCTCGCCGTTAAAGTTACATAATCCGAGGTTAACATAGTTACGTTTAAGGTCAACGCCCAGTAAATATCCTGACTGCGGATTGAGCCCGTATGTGCTGGGTTTGCGACCGGCCTTCGACTCACTCTTGCCATAGTCGTTGAGCACACCTTCGTCAACCATCTCGTTTACCAACTTGGTTACGGTCGGTATACTCAGATTGAGCTCTTTGGCAAGTTCCGGGATTGTGGCGTTTATATTATAGAAGAAAGTTGTGATAATTTTTTTCTTACTATACCCGCGTTCGGTATCTGTGATTGAGGTCAAAGGCATAACATTTACATTTATTCCGCAAATATAACGAAAATATTTTATTAAATCAGCCCTTATAACAAGCCTTCATTTAAAATTGGTTATATACTTATTTATATATAGCCTTCACAACCCCTTGTATCAGCTCAATATTTCCAATTTACTTAAAAAAAGCAAAGACAATACATTCATTCAAACGCATTAACACAGCGGGTTAAAATTAAATAAAACGAAGCAAAACATAAAATGCAAGCCAAAACTTCATTAAATATGAATTTATTAATAAATATTTTTATAAATAGTATTGCATAATCAAAATATTCTTTGTTATTTTGCAGGGTAAAATATTTTAACTCCGATTAAATTACAAAATCGTCACATTTTTTACGTTAAATCCAATCTCCACAACCGCATTAACCATCCCCCTATTGATATGATAACGTCACAATATCTTTCAGACATTTCAAAAAGCTATCGAAAAGAGCTGACAGAAAACATTATGCCTTTCTGGCTATCACATGGACTTGATCCGGTATACGGAGGTGTTTATACCTGTCTCGACCGTGACGGCACAATCATGGACACGACAAAGTCCGTATGGTTTCAAGGCCGCTACGCCTATGTCGCATCATTCGCCTACAACAATATTGAAAAGAATCCCGATTGGTTGGCAGCTGCCAAAAGTTGCATCGACTTTATCGAAGCATACTGCTTTGACACCGACGGCCGAATGTTCTTCGAGATAAAAGCCGACGGCACGCCGCTGCGTAAACGCCGCTATGTTTTCTCTGAGTGTTTCGCCGCAATTGCCATGTCGGAGTATTCTATGGCCGCACAGTCGCCCGAATACGCACAAAAAGCGCTCAAACTTTTCAGAGACATCCGTCGGTTTATAAACACGCCCGGAGTGCTTGAGCCGAAATACCTGCCGACCCAGCGCTCGATAGGTCACTCAATCACCATGATCATGCTCAACACGGCGTCGCGCATCCGCGAAGCCGTCAAAGACCCGGAGTTAGACGCTCAGATCGCCGAGTCCATTTCATCGCTGCGTCTGTTTATGCATCCCGAGTTCAAGGCTCTCCTCGAAATGGTGACACCCGAAGGCGACCTGATCGACACCTGCTGCGGACGCACCATCAACCCGGGTCACTGCATCGAGACCGCATGGTTTCTGCTCGAGGAAGCCAAATACCGCAATTGGGACCCGGAGCTCGTGACAATGGCAACGACCATACTCGACTGGTCATGGGCATGGGGCTGGGACAAAGAGTACGGCGGCATCATCAACTTCCGCGACTGCCGCAACTTCCCGAGTCAGGACTATGCACAAGACATGAAATTCTGGTGGCCGCAGACTGAGGCTGTAATCGCCACTCTATATGCCTATGAGGCTACGGGCGACCCGAAATATATCGAATGGCACCGTCTGGTCAATGAATGGATGCTGAGCCATCTGCCCGACAAAGAGTACGGCGAATGGTACGGTTATCTCCACCGCGACGGCACGGTCGCCCAACCGGCCAAAGGCAACCTTTTCAAAGGACCGTTCCACATCCCGCGCATGCTCTGCAAAGCAAGCATGCTCTGTGACGAAATTCTGCGAAAAGAAACACAAGAATAAAACAACCCCATATTTAATATCTTATGAAAAAACTAATGTTAGGTGCGCTATTGGCCGGAATGAGCCTATGTGCATCAGCCGCGCTCCCGGAGCCGACATTTGAGGCCAATTTTACAAACACGGCCAACTTTCTTGCCGCAAAACACGGCAATGATTTACAATTTACCAATGCCGGCGGCGAGCTCACACAGGTAAGCGGACCGCAAGGCAAACCGGCCGTGAGTGTGCCTAAAAAGTCATATTTTACGGTAGACCTGTCCAACTCAGAGCGTTTCAACGCCGAAGGTTATCTCAACGACTGGTCGATGGTGATGGATGTCAAATTCCCTGCCATGAGCACATGGTATGCTTTCTTCCAGACCACCCTTGCAAACAATGATGACGCCGAGGTATTCATCAGCAGCAGCTATGATGGCATAGGCGGCTATTATGCCACCGGCTCAAGCGAGAACGGAGGATACTCTGTCAACAAGTTTGAGGCCGGCAAATGGTATCGCATCATATTAAACTACGACTGCAACAAAAACACATTCTCATATTTTGTAGACGGACAGCTGCTGTGGAAAGGCGTAAACGGCAACGCCTACATCAATTCTCGTTTTGCGTTGCCAAAAAAGCTGCTCCTTTTCGGCGACGATGACGGCGATGACGGCACAATAGAGGTGTCAGACGTAAAGATCTACGACAAGAAACTCACCGCCTCACAGTGCCGCGAGCACGGAGGTTTCGGCAACACCGTGACCCCCAATCCCGGCACCGTCGTAGAGTCTACTCCGTTCCTCTATGACCCGCAGCCCGAGATGATGCGCATCAGCTGGCACAGCAGTGATCTCACTCCCGGCAAAATCCTCTACGGCACAAACGCCGGCGCTCTTGACAAACAGAGCGAGCTGTCAAAACCCGAGGCTCTCGACGACGAAGACGAGGTAATACTCAACAGCGTGAAACTGACCGGTCTGACACCCGGCACAGTCTATTATTATCAGATTGAGGGACAGTCTCAGGTCTACAGTTTCAAGACTCTGCCCGCCGGCAGCGACCTTAAGAAAGTCCGCTTTATCACGATGAGTGATACTCACGCCGACTATCAGGGCAATACATCTAAAATCGCCGGCATCATAAAGGCAAATATGGGCGCACTCGGCATCTCCGACATCCATGACATCAACTTCATCATCCACACAGGTGACTTCACAGACGACGGTGACAACCCCGGCGACTACTCCACCATGCTCGGCACGGCTCTCAAAGACCTCACTCCCTACATTCCGATGCTCGTTGTCCCCGGCAACCACGACAAAGAGTCTCCTCTCTTCTTTAAATATTTCCGCAACGATGATATTTCAGGCGCCGGTGAAGCTTCAGCCGACTTCGGCCACTACTGGAAGAAGCAATTAGGCTCTGTGCTCCTGCTCGGTCTTGACTCATGGTCTTACTGGCCTTATGACCCCGTCATCTGCCGCGACCGCACACCCGGTTTAGGCGAACGCGAGAAAGCATGGCTTAAAGAAACTCTCGACGCCGCAGAGGCCGATCCCGACATCACTATGGTGTTCGCATACTGTCACGAATGTCCTATCTCCGAGCTCTGGTATTCAGGCTGGAAGTACACATTCACCAACACTGACCTCTATCCCATTCTCAAAGGATACTCTAAAGTACAGCAGATTACATACGGTCACGCTCACGGCACCGAATTCGGCGTCTCAGAGCCGGCCGACGACTCCAAGCATGACATCATGCTCTTCAACAACGGCAACAGCGGCGGTCTGCTTGACGGCTGGGGCAAAATCTACGACGCAGAACATCAGCAGAACGATGAAGCAGAAGTAAATTACTCACACCCCGAGTATGCCATCAACTACGGTGAAATCGACATCGAGAACGGCAAATACGCCTTCCAAG
>DXYS01000011.1:0-432 GCA_019415705.1 Bacteroidales bacterium
GCCAAATGAAAGTCTCTGTATTTCAGAATTTATTTATATCTTTGCGATGATGTGTATATCTCTCGCCAAGAGATTTGGATTAGCGCTTTACTTTTAAATCTCAAAATCGTCTGAATTTCAGATGATAAGATTTTTATATATTATTACAAGAGGCTATCTGAGTGATTCCAGTATTAAATTATTAGCTTTGTCAATGACTGAAGTGTCGAGACTGGCAAGGTATATTTGAGTTGTAGCCTCACTGTCATGCCCCATACCCTCGCTGATTACTGACAATGGTATTCCTTTAGCTTTGGCCGCAGAGGCCCAACTATGCCGGGCTACGTAAAGCGTGAGCGGAATAGTTACTCCTACCATCTCTGCTATTTTTTTGATATTATGGTTTATATTATAACCGACATTTCGGTATGTACATCTCTCGTTAGAACCCGT
>DXYS01000011.1:442-2962 GCA_019415705.1 Bacteroidales bacterium
ACGTATTATCGGTAGCAGATAACAGCTCTCATTTTCAGGATATTTGTCAAGAACCATCTGCATTTCGCTCGTCCATTCAATGATGAGTTGTTGTCCGGTCTTACGACGCCGATAAACAATATATCCATCTTTGAGATCTGATTTTTTTAGAAAAGCCATATCTACGAAACTCATCCCACGCAAATAAAAACTCAACAGAAACATATCGCGTGCAAAATCAAGGGTTGGAGTCCGGGATAAATCTAATATTTTGATTTTTTTGATAACGCAGAGGGGCAAAGCGCGCTTTACCGTTTTATCTACACCTGTATACACCCGCTTAAAAGGATTTCGATTTTCGATAATATCATTCTCTACGGCCCGGTTATAAACCGCCCTCAGAATGCGAATATAAAAAGATATGGTATTAGGCGCTGCTCCACGCTTCTTATGCCATGCCTCATAGTCTTCCATTATCTCCGAAGTTATACAATCAAGCATAATATCTTCATTATGGCGAAATTTCTTAAAGCTGTTGAGTGTGGATTTGTAAGTCTCATATGTTCTGATTTTACCGTTTCGCTTTAGTTTTGCTATGATACTCTCCATGAAGTTGAACATCGTGTATTCACGGACGTAACGATTAAATTCATCGACTATATCATCAGCCGTGTAACTAAAATTACGGACTGCCAATTTACGGTCAAGCTTTGTCAACCATTCTATATCACGGCGAATATTTTCACGCATTGAACTGATATGCAATCTACGTTCACTTTTGTGTGAAGCCACCACAATTGAACGACTTTGATCCCATTCAGATGGATAAACTCTGTAATCGGTTACAAGTTGTCGCACTTTTCTATCATGGATGATTTGATAATAGATTACCCCTTCGTTACCAGCCACAGTCGAAGGTCTGAACTTTACTTTTATTGAAGTCATTTTCATTAATAATAAATTAATTTACATTATTTCGTAAACACACGAATTATAGCTGCATGGGATTGAGCATTTATTAGGATTGTATTAATATCGGCAATATGGATACAAAAAAAGTGCGTTCCCTGAGACTGGAAACGCACTTTATATAATGATATAATGGCTCTGACCCTCAAGAGGCCTTAAATCTCTTTGAAGTGGGAGCGGTCGGCGCCGCAGATGGGGCAGACGTAGTCGTCGGGAAGCTCGCCCTCGACTTCGGCTACATAGAGGCAGATGTCGCATTCGTAGCGGCGTTTGGGCTTGGCTTCTTCCCTGACAGTCTCGGGTGCGACATAGGTCGGTGCGTTCTTGGGGGCTTTGCCTTTGATGACGTTATGATAGTATGAGTAGGTCATCGGTGTTCCCTCGCCCGGGATGGTGTCAACCAGACGTGCGATGACGAGGACATGTGTCTCACAGTCTACAAACTGCTCGGCCTCGAGTATCAGTCGTCCGGCAAAGTCTCCCTTGACGAGTGGCGCGCCTTCGACAACGTCATAACCGAAACCGGCATATTTGTCTGTGTCGCGGCTGCTGTAAAAACCGAATTTGCCAATCAGCGCCGGATCACTGTCTTCTGACAGTATCGACAGCGAGAAACGACGCGTTTTTTTAATGACGTCGAGTGTGAAGTTGTTTTTGTTGAGCGAAACCGTCAGGAGCGGATTACTCGATGTCACCTGGAAACATGTGTTGATGACGCAGCCCGCCGGGCGCGCTTCGTCCATTGCCCCGACAATATACATGCCGTAGGTCAGTTTGAAAAGAACCGTTAAATCCATATTTATTACTTTTAAAAAGATTAGTCTATAAAAATTATACGCGTGATAATAGTGTATTGTTCAGATAGCGCAATTATATATTTATTCGCCGCATAAGCTTGGTATACGCCTAAATAACCGGCTGAAAGGTATCGGGGACATGGGTCGAGAGGATGCGCCATGACTGGGGGTAGAGGTTGTTTGAGCGATTGCCGAGGTTTTTGACGAAACCGAGGGGACGTCCGCCGAAAGTGAGCAGCACGAAACCTCGCGGAGCGTCAACAACGACAGCTTCGCGACGCAGATATGCCATGGCCGTCTGGTAACCGATTTCGGCAGTAGGAAAGGTGCCGTCGCGCAGCGCTGTTGAGAGGGCAAGCGCCTGCGACGGTATGATGTCTTTGCCTTTAACCGTGGCGACGGTCAGTCCGGCCGACACGACGTCGAGGGCCTTGACTATCGGTGCGGCCTGCGTAGCCAAGGCAGCCGGCAGGGCAGTTATCATGTCAGATGTGACAGTGATTTTGTATTCGCCGTCGAGTAATGCTGCTGCGGCTTTCTCGACAGTGTTGTCTTTGTTTTTGCCGGAGTGTTTTGATGGGCGCACGGTGGTTACGGTATCGGACGCTGCCTCGCCGTTTTTGCGGATTACAGCCATGAAGAGACCTTCGCCGCGCGTGCGGCCGGGGATGAAGCGGTAGCAGTGGTGCGGGGTGTCGATGCCACAGGCGATACAGTCAAAGCTGTCAAGAGGGGTTACGACGGTTTCGCCGCCGAGTTCGCGGCAGATATAATC
>DXYS01000012.1:0-7977 GCA_019415705.1 Bacteroidales bacterium
GGTAACCGCCCCTTCTAACCGGCCCCGGGACTCACACGAGCCCCGGGGCTTTTTTGTATCATCACTTGAGAGTTAATGAGTCTTATGTGACTGATGAGTCTTATGTGACTGATACCGGTCTCCTTTCACTATAGGCCCTATACGCCCCTAAAAGGCCTATAAGTCTTATGAGTCTTATGAGATTTATGTGACGTATGAGTCTTATGTTATTTATGTGACTGATGAATCTTATGTGGCTGATGTGATTTGTGGAGCTGATGATTTTTTGAAAAAAGTTGTGAATTTATTTGGAGGATTTAAAATTGTGTTATACATTTGCGGTGTAATAGCACACTATTACACTATCAAGCTAAAGCTGATGCGTTGATTCGCATTTACTCAAGGCTTAGAGAGTGACCTGCAAAATATGTTCAACATTATAATTTATCACACAATGAATCTTCTCTCGTTTTTCTCTCCAATGTCCGGCGACGGCGGCAGTTGGCTCTCGGCACTTCTCGCATGTCTGTGTGTCATTTTAATCATCTTAGTCCTCTAATAATCTACAATCTATAATTTATCTGTTATGTTAACTCTTAAAAATTTAAGTTTCTATTATCCCGGACGTCGCAAGCCTGTTATTGACGGCATGACAGCCGAGATTCCCGCGGGAGGCGTTTATGGCCTTTTAGGCCCGAACGGCGCAGGCAAATCGACGCTTCTGTATCTTATCGCCGGACTGCTGACTCCCAAGCAGGGCTGTGTCGAATTAGACGGTGTCAACACGCGCCTGAGACGCGTCTCGACACTTCAGGATATTTTTGTTGTGCCTGAGGAACTCAGCTTGCCGCCTGTGACTGTCAAGAAGTACTGTGAGCTTAACGCAGCGTTCTATCCCAACTTCTCGGCTGAGGATCTCAAACGCCATTTGCAAACGTTTGAAATTGACTCCGAGATGCCTTATAAGCTGTCAAATCTCTCGATGGGTCAGAAGAAGAAAGTATATATGTGTTTTGCGCTGGCCTGCAATACTCCCGTGCTCCTTATGGACGAGCCGACAAACGGCTTGGATATCCCCGGCAAAGCCGCATTCCGTCGCTTCATAGCTTCGTCGGCCGACGAGAGCAAGACCATAATCATCTCAACCCATCAGGTGAAAGATGTGGAGCGCATACTCGACCATATTTTCATCATGAACGACAGCCGCATCATGCTCAATGAGAGCATGGGCCGCATCGGCGAACGTTTAGCGTTCATGACTACGACCGACCCGGCCATTGTGGCCAAGGCACTTTACACCGTGCCCTCTATCGGAGGCTCCGGTGTAGTAATCGAGAATGACGGCAGCATGGACACCGAGATTGACTTGGAGACTCTTTTCAGCCTTGTCACGACCAAACCCGAGATTATCAACCGCATATTCACCAACAACTAAACGACACGGCATAATTATGAAAACTACAAAAGAAAAAATGTTTGACTTCAAACGTTTCGGCCGTGTTATCAGCCGCGATGTAAACTCCAACATGCAGTCTCTGCTCCTCAAATGGGTCATGATGTTCGGCATGATGACACTTATACTTGTTTTAGTCTCTTTGGTTGTTGATTCGACAGGCAAAGGCCCTGCCGAGGTGGTTTTTGTCATCGGACTTTTCCTGTTCGGCGCATTAGGCGCATCGATATTCATGGAGAATATGACTACGGCACCTGCACGCCTGACATCGCTGATGCTTCCGGCGACGTATCTGGAGAAATACATGAGCCGCTTTGTCATCTGTGTCATCGGCACGACCGTTGCATATCTTATCAGTTACGAACTGGCCGACTGCATCCGTGTTATTTTTGTCAATTATCTGTCGCCGGCCACTCATGTACGGGCCGTCGCTATGCCGATATGGGAGATGACCGACTTCAGTGACGGTGTCAAGAGCACGAGTCTGATGATACTGTGCTTTTATATCAGCATGCAGTCTACGTTTGTCTTAGGCAGCACGTTCTGGTCCAAGAACTCATTTGTAAAGACTTTTGCGGCATGCTTAGTCTTACAGTTTGCACTCTCGATGATATGCTCAAGCATAGCCGAGCATATGATAATGGGCAAGTCGGTGTATTTTGACAAAAAAATCTTTGAATACGAAGGCATGTTAGCGTGGGGATTACTCATTATGAGTGTCATCTGTGCGATATTCCAGTATGTTGTGGCTTATTATCGCATCAAAGAGGCCGAAATCATAGACAGATTATAAAAAACGACTCTGAATTATCATGGATTTTAAAGAAAACAGCCGTGCAATCTATCTGCAAATCGCTGATGCGATTTGTGACAGGGTGCTGAGCGGAGCAATCAGAGGCGAGGATCGTATACCTTCGGTCAGGGAGTATGCGGCGACCGTGGCCGTCAACGTCAACACGGTGATGCGCGCCTATGATTATCTGTCGGGCTTGAATATCATCTACAACAAGCGCGGCTTGGGCTACTTCGCCACCGCTGACGTGCGCGAGCGCGTGCTCGCATTGCGCCGTCAGGAACTTCTGGGAGAGGCGGCCGAGGAGTTTTTCCGCAGCCTGCGCCTGTTGGATGTGACCCCCGAACAACTCAGCGACATGTATAAAAAATTTATAGACAAAACATCAGTAAAAGACAAATGACAATGAAACGCACAACATATATCGTATTGGGCTATATCGCCGCAGTGTTTATTATTACAATCGTGTTTGAGATAGCCGTCATAAACATGACGTTTACCGATGAGCCTGCCGCCAAGGAACAGACAGACGACAGCACGGTCAGTGACATTGTCGCCGGCTTTAATGACGCGATGGACGACGGGACGGAAACCGACGATGCGGTCGCCGACACTGTCGAAATCGCAGTCAGTGAATGAGCCCCCCGTAAAGAAATAATTTGACATAAATTGTGTAATCGCCCGCAGGCGGTCGTGTCTGAGCCGGTGTCGTGTCCGGCAGTCGTGAACGGCCGCCTGCGGTTTTTTAATCTGTTTTAACCGCCATGTCTTTGTTGAGAAATTAATAATATGTAATTTTGATAACTAATGCTTAAGGACATGGAACATCCCGAAAACGATGAGAAATACAGCGGCCTGACCGTCAACAGCGGTGTGGCCCAGCCCCCTCAGGTCAATCCCTATCTGTCGAAGCGTCCGCGCCGCAAGCCTCTGCCTACGGCTTCGGAGCTTGTCGACGGCATATTGCGCGGCGACGTGACCATGCTGTCGCGCGCCGTGACGTTAGTCGAGAGCCTCTCGCCCGAGCATCAGGCCATAGCGCAGGAGGTAATCGAGAAATGTCTGCCTTACTCGGGCAATTCGCGCCGTATCGGCATCACCGGTGTGCCCGGCGCCGGCAAGAGCACGTCAATCGACGTCTTCGGCCTGCATGTGCTGCGCGACGGCGGCAAACTCGCAGTGCTCGCCATCGACCCCTCGAGCGAGCGCACCAAGGGCTCGATACTCGGCGACAAGACTCGCATGGAGAAACTGTCGCAGCATCCGTCGGCTTTCATCCGCCCCAGTCCGTCGGCCGGCTCTTTAGGCGGCGTCGCCCGCAAGACGCGTGAGACAATCGTGCTCTGCGAGGCCGCAGGCTACAATAATATCTTTGTCGAGACAGTCGGCGTCGGTCAGAGCGAGACGGCCGTGCACTCGATGGTCGATTTCTTCCTGCTGATACAGCTTGCCGGCACCGGCGACGAGCTGCAGGGCATCAAGCGAGGCATCATGGAGATGGCCGACGGCATCGTCATCAACAAGGCTGACGGCGACAACATAGACCGCGCCCGATTGGCACAGGCGCAGTTTAAGAGCGCGCTCCATCTGTTCCCGCTCGCCGCGTCAGGCTGGAGCCCCGAGGTGCTGACCTATTCAGGCTACTACGGGCTCGGCATTGCCGAGGTCTGGGACATGATTGACCGCTACTTCGCCTTTGTCAAGGCAAACGGTTACTTTGAGCGCAAACGCCGCGAACAGGCACGTTACTGGATGTATGAGACCATCGACAATCGCCTGCGCTCAAACTTCTATAACAATCCGTCGATAGCTGCCATGCTCCGCGATGAGGAGGCCGCCGTGCTTGACAACCGACGCAGTTCGTTTATGGCGGCGCGCGACGTGCTCGACCGTTATTTTAACAATCTCAGCAATAACATGGAGATATGAAACGTACGATTTTAATACTGCTTGCGGTCATCATGAGTCTTGTGACCGTCAGCGTCTGTGCTGCCGATGACAAAGACTCAGAGGGTGCTGTCATCGAGTTTGCGGAGAAAAAATATGACTTCGGCACTGTCAGCGCCGATGCAAAACCTGTCGTGCACGAGTTTGAGTTTACCAACACCGGGACATCGCCCCTGCTGATTGTGTCAGCGTCGGCCAGCTGCGGCTGCACGCGTCCCAAATATACGACCGAGCCGGTCAAACCGGGCAAAACCGGTAAGATTAAGGTGACCTTCCTGCCCGCAGGTCAGAAGGGCTATGTCAGCAAGGACATCAAGGTGCGTACCAACGACCGTCGTCACCGCCGTGTGACCCTCAAGATTACCGGCAATGTCATCCCCGCAGACAAAAAATAAATGCAAAGGCTATAAACACCAAAGTGGAGATGCCTCACGGTATCTCCACTTTGATAATAAACCAATCATTATCACATTTCTTGCAATGGAAAAAGTAATTTTGCTATGTACTATTAAAACGCAGCGCGTAGTAAAAGGTTCGGCCTGCAGGAAAAAATTTTTATAGAAAAATGTGATGATGAGCCGATAAGACGCCTAAAGCCTTGGTTTATAAGCCCTATAAGCCTTATAGGCCTTATAGAGCCTAATATAGTTTAACTTATGTGTGCAAGTAAAATGCACGGTATCGAGCTTAACTTTGCAATATCTTAAAGGAATAATCAACAACAAAACATAAAGACAATGACTAAAACACCTGACAAAAGCGCCAAGAAAAAGACGTCAAAGAAAGTGACGGCACCGGCTGACCCCGCTAAAGCACGCGAGGAGGCACTCGCAGCAGCCATGCAGCGCATAGAGAAAGCATACGGCCGCGGCGCCATCATGAAGATGGGCGACGAGGTGGTCGAAGACATCGACGTGATACCGACCGGCTCTATAGGCCTCAACAACGCACTCGGAGTCGGCGGCTACCCTAAAGGCCGCATCATAGAGATTTACGGACCGGAGTCGTCGGGTAAGACAACGCTGGCCATACATGCCATCGCCGAGGCCCAGAAACGCGGCGGCATCGCAGCAATCATCGACGCCGAGCACGCCTTCGACCGTTTCTATGCCCAGAAATTAGGCGTAGACGTCAATAACCTGCTGATTTCGCAGCCCGACAACGGAGAGCAGGCTCTCGAAATAGCCGAGCAGCTTATACGTTCGGCCGCCGTTGACATCGTGGTCGTTGACTCTGTGGCCGCACTGACGCCGAAGAGTGAAATCGAGGGCGAGATGGGCGACCGTAACATGGGTCTGCACGCCCGTCTGATGTCGCAGGCCATGCGCAAGCTTACCGGCGCTATCGCTCGCACCAACACCACCTGTATCTTCATCAACCAGCTGCGTGAGAAAATCGGTCAGATGTTCGGTCCCGTTGAGACGACGACCGGCGGTAACGCCCTCAAATTTTACGCGTCGGTGCGCATCGACATACGCTCGCGTACGGCGATTAAGGGCTCTGACGACAAAGTGTTCGGTCGCCGCACGGCCGTCAAAGTCGTCAAAAACAAGGTGGCGCCTCCCTTCAAGCGCTGCGAGTTTGACATCATGTTCGGTGAAGGCATCTCGCGCTCGGGCGAAATCCTTGACCTCGGCGTCGACTATGACATCATAGCCAAGAGCGGCTCATGGTTCAGCTATAACGGCACTAAAATCGCCCAAGGCCGCGACGCTGCCAAGATGGTGATTGCCGACAACCCCGAGCTCGCCGACGAAATCGAAGACCGCATCATGGCTGCTCTGCGCGAGGAGGCCAATCAGCCCATCGGCGCCAAGAGCAAGAAAAAATCATCGTCAAGTAAAAAAGAGTCCGACGACGATGAGCCCGAAGAAAATGACATCGAACAGGACGACGAGGAGCTCTTCGACGACAGCGCCGACGACGAGTTCTCGATTGAGGAAGATTTATAAGATTTAATAACTTATTGAAAAAAGCAGGGGCGGCCCGTATAGGCCGCCCCTGCTGCTTTACAAAGGAGGTTTGTGTGTGTTTTATATAGCGACTTTGACTGTCTTTGAGCCGGCTTGGACGATGTAAACGCCTGCGCGGAGATTTGAGATAATGCGGTCTGAGCCTGTGTAGACCGCGCGGCCCTGCATGTCATAGACTGTAATGACGGCATTGTCGTCGACACCGTCGACGGTTATCGCACCGTTATCAACCGTTACCTTGACAGACTGACCGGCAGAGAGGACGTCATCGATGCCCGAATAGTCCATTTCCTCAATATTTGCGAAATAGCTCCACGGAGCGACAGCTTTGTATTTTGCGATGCTGCCTGCAGGCACATACAATTTTGCGGTTTGCATTGTGCTCTCGTCAAAAATAGGGTCACATTGTATCGGGTCGCTCCATCGGCAATAAACCGAAGCCAGCTTGCTGCAGCGTGCAAACGCAGATGAATAAATTAAAGTCACCGACTCCGGAATCGTTATCGAAGTCAGACTGCTGCAGCCGCCGAATGCATTAAAACTTATAGTAGTAACCGAGTTTGGAATAGTTATCGATGCTAAACTTGTGCAATTACCGAACAGACCGTGACTGATAACTGTTAATGAGCCCGGAAGTGAGACTGAGGTCAGACCGGTGCAGTTTTGAAATGTATAATTGCCGATAGATGTTACGTGCGCGGGAATTTCCACTGATGTCAGGCCTGTGCATCCGGTGAAAACATTCGCGCCGATAGAAGTCACAGACTCGGGAATGGTAACTGAGATAAGACCTGTGCAATAGTTAAACATCCCGTCGCTTAGAGCGGTCACAGAGCCGGGGATAGTCACCGATGTCAGTCCGGAGCATGCTGCAAAAGCATTCTTGTTGATAGAAGTGACCGAGCCGGGGATTACGACTTCTCCTTTTTTTCCGGCAGGGCATGTAATTAAAGTTGTGATGTCCTTTGAATACAGGATGCCGTCGACAGATGAATATGCCGCATTGTCGGCCGCTACATCAATTCTCTCCATCAAGGTGCAACCGTAGAATGTATCATCGCCGATAGTCGTTACCGCGCCGGGTATTGAGATTGCCGTAAGGCCGGAGCAGCCGGAGAACGCACCGATGCCAATAGAGGTCACCGACGCGGAGATTGACACTGCCGTAAGGCCGCTGCAGCCGGCGAAGGCATTATTCTCGATAGACGTCACCGAGCCGGGTATTGATATTTCACCTTTTTTTGCTGCGGGACATTTAATCAAAGTAGTTATGTCTTTTGAATAAAGGATGCCGTCTACCGAGGCGTATGTTGTATTATTTTCCGCCACATCGATTCGGTCTAATGACCTGCACCCGTTGAAGACATCCCCGCCCATAGAAGTCACAGATTCGGGAATTGATACTGAAGTCAGGGCAAT
This sequence comes from Bacteroidales bacterium, assembly GCA_019415705.1. Lineage (GTDB taxonomy): Bacteria > Bacteroidota > Bacteroidia > Bacteroidales > Muribaculaceae > CAG-873. The sequence continues at coordinate 7,565 of DXYS01000012.1, forward strand.
ACATTCAGAGAAAGCTCTGTTTCCGATAGAAATCACTGAATTCGGGATTGAGACAGATGTCAGGCCGATGCAAGATGAGAAAGCCATATTGCCAATCGATGTCACCGACTCGGGTATTGTTATAGTGGTAAGACTGCTGCAGCCGGAGAGCATAGAATTGGCGATAGAGGTAACAGACTGAGGTATCGATATTGATTTAAGGCTACTGCAATTGAAGAAAGCGCTAACGCCTATAGAAGTCACCGACTCCGGAATTGACACCGATATAAGGCTGCTGCAGTAGCCGAAGGCATTATCGCCGATGGATGTCACCGAGCCGGGTATCGACACTGATGTCACCTCGTGGCAGAAATTGAACGCTCCGCGTCCGATTGAGATTACCGAGTAATCTTTTGAATCTGTCTCTTATACAC
>DXYS01000012.1:7987-22699 GCA_019415705.1 Bacteroidales bacterium
CTTTTGAATCGTATGTTACCTCCGAGGGGATTACGATGTCGCCCGAATACGGGCCTTCAGCACCTGCAATAACTTCGACAGTAAGGTCTGTTTCTGAAAGAATGTTGTAAGTGAATCCGTCGGCGGCTGAGAATCTTTGGGCTGATGCGCTTATGCCCGTCAGAAAAACAGCGATTGCAAGCAGCAATGATTTTGGAAATTGAGAGTTCCGGAAGTAGGATTTTCCCATAGCAAAGAATGTTTTGTGTGTCCCTCAATCCTCGGCGGAACGGTTACGGTTAAGGTATAAAAAAGGTGTGAGGATTGTATCTTGCTTTATCTCGTTCTTTGGTCTTGGCGTACCTTTGCGATAGATAAAACAATAGCCCCACACCGAGCGTGCTATATAATCTGCCTGTCACGGCAGCTATAAGACACCGATGCAGGTGCTATTGCCAATCATCTTCATCGCATTGTAAACCGCCAAGTTTAAGAACGGAAGATAATTTCAATAACACCTTAAATAAAATGTATGATTCACCGTGCCAACTCTATGGCTCATCTGTGACCATGATGCAAATATACTTAAAAATGTTATCGCGGGGGCTGTACGCGTAATATTTTTTGTGAATTTGGTATGTTAAAATACATGCCTGACGCAAATTGCGTCTCGTCATCGGGTGATGAATGTAATTTTGCGGCGTAAATATACATTGTAAAAACTATGAAAACACAAATCATTACAATCGGGGCGCAGTGTGCCGCTCCTGAGGATGGTAACGGTGTCAATCTGTGTCACAATCTTCGTCGGTCGCCGTCAGGAGCGACACTCGAGCCTGTGGGTGTGCCCCGGCTCGTCGCGGCAGGAGGTTGGAGGCCGCTTTTGAATCATACGGTCGGCGAACACAGCTATATGATAATGTATAGCGGGTCGGCGCTTGCGGTGACGGATCTAAGGGCTTCTGTACCAGTTGTTACTGAAATAGGCTCCGTATCAGGGGATATTCTGACCGCGCAGACCGTCAGCGCCGGATGCGTCGTCGTTATGAGCAAATCCGGACCGTATGAGCTGCGTCTCGCCGACGGTGCGTGGACATTACAAAGCCCGGTGAGGCGTCTGCCGGTGATAAGTCTGACAGCTGTCGACGGAGCCGATGCGGAGGTCGAGGTAGGTGAGCGCACGCTGTCAAAGACCTATCAGACGGCAGACTACACACTGGCCGAGCGCGATGAGCGTGCGGTGTCGTCAGATGTCAGGGAGGCATACACCGAGCTGTGCCGACGCGCTGCCTCGGGCGGCTATTACTGTCAGCCGGTGATAGCGCGCTACAGGCTCGTCGGTGCTCAGGGAGAGACAGTCTATGAGTCGGCTCCGCTGCTGCTCGGCGCGTCGCAGGGCACGTCGGCAACCGATTATATCACCATCGACAGCACTGACGGTCGCACGCTCGGACGCTGGACTCTGAGCGCGCGTCAGTGGCGTCCTCGTCTGCGTGTGGTCGAAGGTGTCGACCGCCTTGCAGCGTTAGGTGTTAGTCGCATCGAACTGCTCATCTCGCCGCAGATTCATCCTTATGACCCGTCGGCGACGGTGCCTGTCGAGCGTGTACGCGGAGCGGCATCGGGCAATCACTTCCTGCGTGTGGCTCTTCCGGGGCGTTTGCAGGGACTTGTGGATATGGCAGGAGGCGGAGCCGTTGCACGTCTGCGCGAACTTATAGGCCGTGTCGGGACTCTTTGCCGGACAGCCGCGATTATGACTGTCACTGATGACATTACGGTCTTAGACCGTACGCTGCCCGCTGTGACCACAGCTGAGGCGGCTGACGAAGTGCGTGACATCAAACGTATTCTGAAATCGGCTGTCAAACCGGCCGACCGTGTGGCGTTGTCGCTTATGCTGCCGCACGGATTTACGGCCCGGGAGGCTGCCGAAGCCTCGGGGACGGTGCTGTGGGGCGGTCTTAGCGCCATAAGATATCATGGCGATGATGTGCGTACATTCGCGGCCTCAAACACCGCGGACACAGACGGGGCGTGGCACTCGGCTGTCAGTGTCACCTTCGGCTCGGGCGACGAACAGACTGTGGCGACGGCCGACGGCATCGGCGAGGCCCCGCAGACGCTAAATCCGGTACTGTCGTATCCGTCGGCCGACGCCGTTGCCATGAAAATTATCATCAGCCGCGGCGGCACGGTCATGACAGGTAAGTTTGAGCTCAAGCCTGATGCGTCGGGCCGGCGTGCGGTCTTTGTGCATCCGTCGCTCAGACCCTTTGCTTTGACAGACGAGGCTGAGGCCTATGTAGTGCCTGCCGAGAAGAGGAGTGAGCATGTTTATGACAATGCGGTCGCCGTCGCCCCGGTGGAACAATCTCTCAACATCCGCGCGGTGGCTGTCACGGGGGTATCTTCAACGGTGATGGCGCTTGCGGCCGTGCATCAGTCGCAGTCGGCATGGGACTTCGGTCGTCGCCGATTTATGGTATTCACATCGGTCGGTATGTTCAGAGCCATTGTCAGTGCCGATATGACTGCAATCTCAGTTGCGCTGCATGATAGCCGCCCTGTCACAGACCGTGCGGCTGTATGTGATACTTCGGGGCGGTTGCTGGCTCTCAGCGGTCGCAATCTTCTGGAAGTCGGCGCATCGGGATGCCGTCTGCTGGCCGACGACGTAGACGGCAAACGCATTTACTGGGAGCCTCTGCGTGGCGAACTGACTGTATGCGGCGACACGGAGAGGTCGGAGACCGTGTGTTTGCGCGACGGCATGAGGCGCTTTTCGCGGATGCTGCAACTTGTCAGACGCGGTGTCGTCGGCTGTGACGGCCTGACATACGCTGCGACGACTGGACAGACGTTGGTCTGTCTTAGCGACGAGACTATGCCTGCGTCACGTGCCGTTTCGTGGCGTCGCACGGTCGCGTGCGGCGAAAGCCGTCTGCCGCTGTCGCTCGCTTTTGACGCCGCGGGGTCGTCTGTCAGGCTTAATGTGACACTCGCGCGCCGGTCGACCGATGAGCGACGCAGCGGCCCGGTCGTAAGGGCGGTGATTGACGGGGCGCTCCGTGCGCCGATGGCTGTCAGATTGGCGCAGCGACCGATGCGGCTCTGTGAGGCCGGTTTCGGCGGCGAAGTGAGCGGTGATTTCAGATTTGCAGGATTCAGAATGGTAACAGACTATGGAAAATATTGACTTTGAGCTTGAAAATCGTCTGCGTAACGAGGCGCTTGCGGCCGCGGCGGTTTATGACCCCCTGACAGGAGTGGGATGCTGCGGCGACAGAGTCTCTGTCGACTCGCCCGAGCCGGGAGCGGGACGTGTGATGGTGCCGCGCACGATGACCGCTGACCCGGCGTGGGCATCTTCACTTGGCAATGTAGCCGAATGGCGGCGTCTGCGCTGCCGGCATGACTTCGAATACTGGGCGGCGACCTGCGTGACTATAAAGCACAAGACCGAGGGATGCGACACTCGTCTGCGTCTCAACCGCGCCCAGCGTCGCGTGCTCGCCGTCTTGGAGTCAGACCGCACGGCCGGGCGACCCATCAGGATGATAGTGCTCAAGGCGCGACAATGGGGCGGCTCGACGCTCGTGCAGATGTATATGGCGTGGATACAGTCGTGTCACCGCCGCAACTGGCACTCGCTCATCTGTGCCCATGTCAAGGACACGGCGGCGACTATACGCGGCATGTATAGCAAGATGCTCGCTGACTACCCCGAGGAGCTGTGGGAGGGCGACTCGCGTCCGCAGTTTGTGCCGTTCGAACGCGCCATCAATGTGCGCGAAATCAGCGGCCGCGGATGCCGCGTGACGCTTGCTTCGAGTGAGAATCCCGAGTCGGTGCGCGGCTCTGACATAGCGATGGCCCATCTGTCGGAGACAGCCTATTGGAAAAACTCGGCTCAGCATCAGCCCGGCTCGCTTATGCGCTCGATATGCGGCTCGGTAGCCTTGATGCCTTACAGCCTTGTTGTGATGGAGTCGACGGCCAACGGCGTCGGAAACTATTTCCACACCGAGTGGCTGCGATGTCGTGACGGTCGCGGTGACAAGCACGCTGTCTTTGTGCCGTGGTATGAAATCGAAATCTACTCGCTCCCTCTCGACCGCCCGGCCGCCGAGATGGGTGCGTCGCTCAGCGAATATGAACTCGGCTTGTGGCATCGTGGCTGCACGCTCGAGCAGATAGCGTGGTATCGTGCCAAATCGGCCGAATATGCTGACGCGGCGATGATGCACGCCGAGTTTCCTTCTGACGACACCGAGGCTTTCGCCGCAACGGGTAGCGGTGTTTTCCGTCAGGACGACATCGAGCGCATGCGCCGTGACTGCCGCACGCCGCTCCGCCGGGCCGACATTACGGCCTTGAGCCTCGTCGACAGACCCGGCGGCGCGCTGAGCATCTGGGAGGAGCCGGCAGACGGCGCCGACTATGTCGTGGCGGTAGACATAGGCGGTCGTACCGCCAAGGCCGACTGGTCGGTGATGGCCGTCGTCAGACGAGGATACTGTGGCGCGCCTCACCGCGTGGTAGCTCAGTGGCGCGGCCATACAGATCATGACCTGCTGGCCGGCTATGCCCGTCAGCTTGCAGAATACTATAACGAAGCCCTGCTGATAATCGAGAGCAACACGCTTGAGTCGGAGGCCGAAGGCGGCGGCGACTCCAATCTGTTTGTGCTATCGCGACTTGCCGAGAATTACGGCCGTCTTTACTGCCGTGGTGAGGGAGCCTCGCGGCGTCCCGGCTTCCACACCAACCGCTCGACCAAAGCCATGATAATCGCCATGCTGATAGAGGCCGTGCGCGACGGACTTTATATCGAACGCAGCCATGCGGCGTGCGACGAGCTGACGGTTTACGAGCAGCGCCCCAACGGCTCATACGGTGCCAAAGAGGGACACCATGACGACATCGTCATGACCCGTGCTATGGCTCTTTATGCGTTGCATACTGACGACGGCATCACTGACGCCCCCGCCCTCTCCTCAATTATTCGGCCCGAGTGGTAGGAGCATGTATGGAGGGTCGATTTGTAATCGACCGTAAATCACCGAAGTGTGAGACGATTGAATAGGGTAATTATGAGCGCCATCGGTGCGTCAGCGCTGCTTTGGAATAATGGCTAAACACCACGGTTGCGCAGGCCTACAGCCTGCTTACCGTGGCCTCACATGCTGACGCCGCGCTGCGGCTACGACCGCTAACGCGGACGCAAAATCGGTCAACTCGTAGCGCGCCAATGCTAATGTATCTGTGGCATTAACCTATACATGATTATACATGCCGTCGCTCCCTGTCGGTTGCTCTGGCATGTCACTACATTTCGCTTTGGCGTGTGTCTGCAAAAAAACAGGGGCTGTGACATCTGTCACAGCCCCTGCGGGTTATAGTATGGTCTCGTTAAACTTATTTGTCTAAGTGAGGACCTGCTGCTACGAGAGCTTTGCCTGCTGCGTTGTTCTCGTATTTAGCGAAGTTCTTGATGAAACGTGCTGCGAGGTCTTCGGCTTTGGTGTACCACTCCTGCGGGTTAGCATAAGTGTCGCGCGGGTCGAGGATTTTGGGATCTACGCCGGGAAGTTCGGTCGGAATCTCGAAGTCGAAGATAGGCAGTTTCTTTGTGGGAGCGGTCAGGATGGCGCCGTCGAGGATAGCGTCGATGATGCCGCGGGTATCTTTGATAGAGATACGTTTGCCTGTGCCGTTCCAGCCGGTGTTGACGAGGTATGCTTTGGCGCCCGATGCCTGCATGCGCTTAACGAGTTCCTCGGCATATTTTGTCGGGTGGAGCTCAAGGAATGCCTGACCGAAGCAAGCCGAGAATGTCGGGGTAGGCTCGGTGATGCCACGCTCTGTGCCGGCGAGTTTGGCGGTGAAGCCTGACAGGAAGTAGTATTTTGTCTGCTCGGGAGTCAGGATAGACACGGGAGGCAGCACGCCGAATGCGTCGGCGCTCAGGAAGATTACGTTCTTGGCTGCGGGACCTGCAGAAATCGGTTTAACGATGTTCTTGATGTGGTCGATGGGGTAGCTTACACGGGTGTTCTCTGTAACGCTCTTGTCGGCGAAGTCGATTTTGCCGTCTTTGTCTACGGTAACGTTCTCGAGGAGGGCGTCACGTGTGATGGCGTTGAAGATGTCGGGCTCGCTGTCTTTGTCGAGGTTGATGACCTTGGCGTAGCAGCCGCCTTCGAAGTTGAACACGCCGTTGTCGTCCCAGCCGTGCTCGTCGTCACCGATAAGGAGACGTTTGGGGTCGGTCGAGAGAGTGGTCTTGCCTGTGCCCGAGAGGCCGAAGAAAATAGCTGTGTTCTCGCCCTTGAGGTCGGTGTTGGCCGAGCAGTGCATAGATGCGATGCCCTTGAGGGGGAGGAAGTAGTTCATCATCGAGAACATACCTTTCTTCATCTCGCCGCCGTACCATGTGTTGATGATAACCTGCTCGCGCGATGTGATGTTGAACACGACAGCAGTCTCGCTGTTGAGGCCGAGCTCTTTGTAGTTTGTGAGTTTGGCTTTAGAGGCGTTGTAGACAACGAAGTCGGGAGTGAAGTCCTTGAGTTCGTCGGCTGTCGGACGGATGAACATGTTCTTGACGAAGTGTGCCTGCCAAGCTACTTCCATGATGAAACGCACAGCCATGCGGGTGTCTTTGTTAGCGCCGCAGAAACCGTCGACAACATAGAGTTTCTTGTTAGAGAGCTCTTTGATGGCGAGCTCTTTGCAAGCCTTCCAAGCCTCCTGAGTGGCGGGCTTGTTGTCGTTTTTATATTCTTCGGTTGTCCACCATACGGTGTCTTTAGAGTTTTCGTCGAGTACGATGAATTTGTCTTTAGGCGAGCGGCCGGTGTAGACGCCGGTCATAACGTCGACAGCGTTGAGCTCGGTGAGGACGCCTTTCTCATAACCTTCGAGCGAGGGGAGAGTCTCTTCTTTGAAGAGTTCCTCGTAAGAGGGATTGTAGACTACTTCGGTAGTGCCTTCGATGCCGTACTTCTCGAGGTCTTTTTTGATTTCGGGAGTACGAGCTTTGATGATTTCTTCGATGTTGCTCATTGTCGTAAAATCTTGATATGAATGTTAGTAAATGTATTCTTTGCGATGTTATAATCTGACTTGGTCAGTAGTCTGCCTGATTCGGCAGGCCCTTGTTAACCGAGTGCAAAGTTAGGAAAAATTCGGTTAATAAGGAAAGGGTATTAAGGAAAAATTTCTTTATTAATAATTTTTATAAATTAGCTCCGCGACCGTCGGGTCACAACTTTATATATATTTTGTTTTCACGGGTAATAACAGAGCCCGGACCGTGACGGTTCGGGCTCTTGCCAATAAATTATGTTAGAAATCCTTAGCGTCTGTTTTGATGCTAAGGTCCGGTCTTATTCTACAGTCCAAGTCTCGCCGGCGAGAATCATCTGGCGCAGCGAGTCAAAGCCTTTGCGGGCGCGTACTTCCTCGACCTGCATGGCGACACCCTCGTTGTAAGTGGGCGCCTCGACGTCGCGGATGACGCCGATGGCCAAGGGCAGTGTTTCGCCGTCCATCATGGCGAGCTGCTGATGCAGGAAGTTGCTTTGGCAGTGGGCGTCGTGTACGAGCACGTCGTCAAGCGTGTAGCCGTCTTCACCGATGGTCACGGCTTTGAGGAGGAAACCGTCACGGACGAGACCGCGGTTACGGTCGGCGCCGAAGAGCATCTTCTCGCCATGGACAAGATGGATAGTGCGGTCGGCACGCACGGCGCGGTCGGTGATGGGGTTGTGGATGCCGTTGTTGAAGATGACGCAGTTCTGGAGCACCTCGACGACCGATGCGCCTTTATGGCGGGCAGCGGCCACCATCACCTCGCGCGAGATATTAAGCTCGACGTCGATTGAGCGGGCAAAGAAGTTGCCGCGTGCGCCGAAGACGAGTTCGGCGGGGATGAACGGGTCTTCGGTCGTGCCGTAGGGTGATGATTTCGAGACAAAACCGCGGGCTGAGGTCGGCGAGTACTGACCTTTTGTCAGACCGTAGATTTTGTTGTTGAAGAGGAGCATGTTGATGTCGATGTTGCGTCTGACGGCGTGGATGAAGTGGTTGCCGCCGATGGCGAGTCCGTCACCGTCGCCCGAGATTTGCCATACGGTCATCTCCGGGTTGGCTACTTTGAAACCGGTCGCGATGGCTGCCGCACGTCCGTGGATGGTGTGGAAGCCGTATGTATTCATATAATAGGGCAGACGCGACGAGCATCCGATGCCTGAGATGACGGCTGTCATGTGGGGAGCCACGCCGACTTCGGCCATGGCTTTGTGGAGAGTGTTGAGTATGGCGTGGTCGCCGCATCCGGGGCACCAGCGTACTGACTGGTCGTTTTTGAAGTCGGCGGGTGTGTATGTGCAGTTGTTCTGTTCCATGACTTATTTGTCCATTAAGCGTGTTACACCGTCGACCAGTTCCTTCACCATGAAGGGCTGGCCCTGAATTTTATTGATGCGCAGAATCTCCTTGCCGGGGAAACGAGCCTGCAGGTAGTCGGCAAACATGCCGGTGTTGAGCTCGGCGACGATGACGCGTTTGTAGCGAGAGACTACCTCGTGGGTGTTGGCGGGCAGAGGGTTGATATAGCGGAAATGGGCGAATGCGACTTTGCGTCCGGCGGCACAGAGCTCGTCGGTGGCGGTGTGCAGATGGCCGTATGTGCCGCCCCAGCCGATGAGCAGGGTGTCGGCCTCGGGGTCGCCTAATACCTCGAGAGCGGGGATGTCGTCGGCAATGCGGGCGATTTTCTCGCGGCGTGTGAGCACCATTTTCTCATGGTTGGCGGGGTCGGTCGAGATGGCTCCCGTGACGGCGTCTTTCTCGAGGCCGCCGAGACGGTGAGCGCAACCTTCGGTGCCGGGGATGGCCCAATAGCGAACTTTTGACTTTTCGTCGCGGATATAGGGGCGGAACGAACCGTCAAGTAATTCGGCGGGTACTTTGCGCACTTTGATTTCGGGATATTCGTCAGCGTCGGGTACGCGCCATGCCGACGAGCCGTTGCCGATGAAGGCGTCGGTCAGCAGGATGACGGGTGTCATGTGCTCGACGGCGATACGGCAGGCCTCGAAGGCCATGGTGAAACAGTCGGTGGGCGATGCGGCGGCGACGACAGCGAGGGGTGACTCGCCGTTACGGCCGTAGAGGGCTTGGAAGAGGTCGGTCTGTTCTGTCTTGGTGGGCAGGCCGGTCGAGGGACCGCCGCGCTGCACGTCGATGACGACCAAGGGCAGTTCGGCCATCACGGCGAGACCGATGCCTTCGCTCTTGAGTGCGAGGCCGGGGCCTGAGGTCGATGTCACGGCAAGGTTGCCGGCGAATGATGCACCGATGGCCGAGCATACGCCGGCGATTTCGTCTTCCATCTGGCAGGCCTTGACGCCGAGGTCCTTGCGCTTGGCGAGCTCGTGGAGGATATCGGTTGCCGGGGTGATGGGGTATGAGCCGAGGAAGAGCGGACGGCCGCATTTCTCGGAGGCCATGATGAGACCCCATGCCGTTGCGGTGTTGCCGTTGATGTCGGTGTAGATGCCCGGACGGGGATCTTCGGTCTCGATGCGGTATGTCGAAACCGAGGCATGGATATTGTGACCGTAGTCGTAGCCGGCGCGGATGACCTTTGAGTTGGCCTCGAATACGGCGGGTTTCTTGGCGAATTTTTTGCCTAAGTGGCGGATGGCGCTCTCGATGGGGCGGTCAAAGAGCCAGCAGACAAGGCCGAGGGCGAAGATGTTGCGGCATTTGAGCACGCTCTTGTTGTCGAGACCCGAGTCGGCGAGCGCGGCTTTGGTCATGGAGGTGACGGGCGCCTCGACGACCTGTGCGGTTATGCCTAACTCCTTGAAAGGCTCGTCTGTCTTGAAAAGCGCTTTGCGCAGGTCGGCCTCCTTGAATGAGTCGATGTCGACGATTACAACGCCGCCGGGTTTGAGAAACTTGATGTTCTGCTTGAGGGCGGCCGGATTCATGGCGATTAGCACGTCGCAGCTGTCGCCGGGTGTGTGCACTCCTTTGCCGACGCTGACCTGAAAGCCTGAGACGCCGCTGAGTGAGCCCTGCGGAGCTCTGATTTCGGCGGGATAGTCCGGGAAGGTCGAGACTTGGTTGCCAATGCCGGCTGACACGTTTGTAAAGATGTTGCCGGCGAGCTGCATGCCGTCACCGGAGTCACCGGAGAAACGCACGACAACCTTGTCGAGAACTTTGACGTTGGTTTTCTCTAACATAGATAGGTTGATTAAAAATTATATCTTGGTGGTAATTAGTTGGTTTATAGTTCTGCTTAGAGACGACGGTATATCTCGGGTCATCTTTGTGTGACAACCCGCGCAAAGGTAAGCAATTTATTTGATACGTCCTATCGGCGGCCCTCTAAATTCTTAGAAATCTTTATTATCTGAAATTGCAGCGTGAAATTACCGAAACTCTCTGCGGCTGTGAGATGTTTTATTAGATGAATAATGACTATGTATTTTATGAGAGCTTATGCTAAAAGACCGTCAGTGACGACGGACATATGTGACCCGGAAAATGATACCCGACTCGATTTCAGACCTGTGACGCTTGCAGACCTGCCGCTTATAAACCGGTTGCTGCAACATCCGGTCAGCCGCACGTGTGATTACACCGTGGGCGGCATTTTCATGTGGATCGACTGTTTCCAATATCAGTATTGCGTCATAGACGACACGCTTTTCATACGCGGACTGTCGGAGTCGCACAGCGATGAGACGGCGTTCTCTCTGCCGGTCGGGCGCATGGAGCTTGACCGGGCCGTAGCCCTGATTCTCGACTACTGCCGCCGCGAGGGCATTGCTCCGGCATTTTCCGCCATTCCCGAGGACCATATAGACCGTCTGGCGGCATTAGCCGGGGGCCGTGTCGAGACTCTCGACGGTTGGAGCGACTATCTGTACTCGGCCGAGGACTTGGCCACGCTGCAGGGCAAGCACTACTCCAAAAAGCGCAACCACGTCAACCGTTTCATGACTGACAATCCTCATTACGAGTTTGAGGCGCTGACGGCCGAATTGGTGCCGGAGACAGAGATGTTTCTTGACGGCCTCGTTATTGGCGACAAGGCTGATGCGGCCATGGCTGCCTATGAGCGCCGGCAGTGTTTAGACGTGCTCGACGCCTTGGGCGCATACCCGTTTGAGGGTGCTGTGCTTCGCGATGAGACCGGCACGATATGTGCCTTCACCCTCGGCGAGTTTATCGGCGACACGCTTTATGTCCATATCGAGAAGATGAACCATGAGGTGGCCGGCGCCGGCGAGACCATAAACAAACTGTTTGCCGCCGAGATGCTGCGCCGTCATCGCGGATTGAAATATATCAACCGCGAGGAGGATATGGGCGATCCGGGACTGCGCTATGCCAAGGAGTCATACCGCCCCGTCGCCAAACTTGCCAAATACAATCTCAGGCCGTAAAGAGTGGTACAATCTCGATAAATCCCGGGAGAAACGACAATATTCGGGGAAAATGTTGTAATTTTGGATGCCGCAACCGATATTGTTATCGATTGCGCTTAAGAACTTTTTACACTAAATATTTAAACCAATCATGAACGCATTTTTCCGAATGGCGAGCTGTGTCGCCATGTTGGTTGCATCGACAGCCGCGTTTGCGCAGCAGGCGCTCTATTTAGACGAGAACGCGCCGATTGACCGCCGTGTCGCCGACTTGCTCGGCCGACTCACAGTGGAGGAAAAAATTGGATTGCTGCGGGCCACGTCCCCGGTTATCGAACGTCTGAACATCGACAAGTATTATCACGGCAACGAGGCGCTCCACGGTGTGGTGCGCCCGGGACGATTCACCGTGTTTCCGCAGGCAATAGGCCTGGCGGCGACGTGGAATCCCGAGCTTCAGCAACGTGTGGCCACGGTGATTTCCGACGAGGCGCGTGCCCGCTGGAACGAGCTCGACCAAGGACGTCTGCAGAAAGATCAGTTTACCGACGTATTGACTTTCTGGTCTCCTACCGTGAATATGGCGCGCGACCCGCGCTGGGGACGTACGCCCGAGACATACGGTGAGGACCCCATGCTCAGCGGCACCATGGGCGCGGCATTTGTCAAGGGCCTTCAGGGTGACGACCCGCGCTACCTTAAGGTCGTGTCGACGCCCAAGCATTTTGCCGGAAACAACGAGGAGCACAACCGTTTCTCATGCAAGCCTCAGTTCACCGAGAAGCAGCTCCGCGAGTATTATCTTCCGGCCTTCGAGCAGTGTGTCAGAGAGGGCAAGGCCACATCGGTGATGGCAGCCTACAATGCCGTGTTCGACGTGCCTTGCGCCGCTAATCCATGGCTGCTCACCAAGGTGCTGCGCGATGACTGGGGCTTCAACGGCTACGTCGTGAGCGACTGCGGCGGTGTGGCAGCTGTGCGCAACGCCCATAAATATTGCAGCACGCTTGAGACTGCCGGTACGCTCTGCCTCAAGGCCGGTCTCGATTTGGAGTGCGGCGACGAGGTATACGATGAGCCGCTGCTCCGCGCCTATCGTCTCGGGATGGTTACAGATGCCGACATCGATACGGCCGCCACGCGAGTGCTCACGGCCCGCATGCGCCTCGGCATTTTCGACTCGGGCAAAAACAATCCCTATACCCGTATCCCGGCGTCAGTAATCGGCAGCCCCGAGCATCAGCAGGTGGCCTTAGACGCCGCCCGCCAGTCGATAGTGCTGCTTAAGAACGCAAACTCGACCCTCCCGCTCAATCCGCGTAAAATCAAGACTATCGGTGTGGTCGGCATCAATGCCGACAAGGCCGAGTTCGGTGACTACAGCGGCATGCCGGTCATCGCGCCCGTGTCAGTCCTTCAGGGCATACGTGACCGTGTCGGCAAGGACGTCACCGTGCTTCATGCTCCGTGGAAGTCGGCAAAAGACGGGTTGGAGATTATCGACGAGCGTTCGTTCCCCGAGGGAGTGAAGGCAGAATATTTCTCAAATATGAATCTCGAAGGCACTCCCAAAGTGCGCCATGAGAAGTGGGTCAACTACGAGCCCGCCAATCAGGCTCCCGACCCGTTCCTCCCCGGCAATCCCGTGTCGGCACGCTGGACCGGCAAACTCCGTCCGGCCGTGACGGGTGACTATGTGATGACATTCACTAGCGACGACGGCGCCCGTCTCTATCTTGACGACAAGCTGCTTATTGACTCGTGGCGTGGTCATGCCGTGCGCACTGACTCGGCTAAGGTCTACCTTGAGGCCGGCCGCGACTACAATCTGCGCGCCGAGTACTGGGACAACCGTGACTATGCCATCGCGCGTCTGCAGTGGAAGGTGCCCGGCGCTCCCGCCGCAACACGCATGGAGATGTTCGGCGAAGCCGGCGATGTGGCCCGTAAGAGCGACGTGGTTGTGGCCGTGATGGGCATCAACAAGTCTATTGAGCGTGAGGGTCAGGACCGTTACGACATACAGCTCCCTGAGGATCAGCGTGAGTTCCTGCAGGAACTTTACAAGGTCAACCCCAACATTGTGCTCGTACTTGTGGCCGGCAGTAACCTCGCCCTCAACTGGGAAGATGCCAACCTCCCGGCCATCGTCGACGCATGGTATGGCGGCGAGAGCGGAGGCCAGGCCGTGGCCGAGGTGCTTTTCGGCGATTATAACCCCGGCGGACGTCTGCCGCTCACCTTCTATCGCGGTCTCGAAGACCTGCCCGCATTTGATGACTATGACATTACTAAAGGCCGCACTTACAAGTATTTCACCGGCGACGTGGTCTACCCCTTCGGCTATGGTCTGAGCTACTCGAAGTTTAAATACTCTGACCTCAAGGTCAAGGATGCAGGTGATGACGTCGTGGTGTCGTTTGACGTGAAGAACACCGGACGTTACGACGGCGACGAGGTGGCACAGGTCTACATGTGTATGCCCGAGTATGGCAGCCCCGTCGTTCCCATCAAAGAGCTTAAAGGTTTCAAGCGTGTGAACGTGCCCCGCGGCAAGACCGAGCATGTGGAGATTGCCGTGCCCAAATCGTCGCTCCGTTACTGGGACGACAAAGCCGAAGGCTTCGTCACTACCCCCTCGGGCGACTATAACATCATGGTAGGCTCATCATCAGCCGACATCCGCCTCCGCTCGACCATCAAACTCTGAAATTATAGAGCCCATATTATACAAGCCGCCGCGACCTCAGCTCGCGGCGGCTTGTTTTTGCATTTAAATGGCTTACGTATCGTGAGTAGGATGCCGATGCGGTCGGAAACCACAAAGCGCTGTAGGCGCGTCAGTGCTGCAGCGCAGCGCCGTATTTGAGCCTATGACAAGCAGGCCGTCAGGTCTGCGCAGTCATAGGTAATAAACAAAAAGGAAGTAACTCGCCCTGTAGGGGCGACGCATGGTGTAAAACGTTTATTATCAGGGCGGCGCACCTACAGCGCGCTATATTGAGGGGAGGGCTTTATACCACGGTTGCGCAGACCTACGGCCTGCTTACCGTGGCCTCACATGCTGACGCCGCGATGCGGCTACGACCGCTAACGCGGACGAAATCAAGCATGACATGGAGGGTCGATTTGCAATCGACCGGTGATTTTCAAAAGATTAACTTTTGGACGATTACAAATCGTCCCTCCATATACCGAGGCCTGATATGCTCGCGCCACTACGCGGCTACGACCGCTAACGCGGACGAAATCAAGCATGACATGGAGGGTCGATTTG
>DXYS01000012.1:22799-27886 GCA_019415705.1 Bacteroidales bacterium
CCTCCATATACCGAGGCCTGATATGCTCGCGCCACTACGCGGCTACGACCGCTAATGCGGACGACACGCGGCCGCTGTTTTTGCGTATTATACATGCCGCCGCTCGCTGCTCTCGCTTTGGCATGTCCCTACATTTCAATTGGTTACGAGTATGGACGTTGTGTGAGGGTGCGCGAAAAGACGTTTATTTCTTCTTTTTCTTAGGGAAAGGCAGAGCTTCCCAAAGAATAGAGATTACTTCGCGCGCTTTGCGTTGGTCTGAGAGGTCAAGAATATAACCCTCCTTGGCACCTTCGTAAGCACATCCTGTTTCCGCATCTGCCATAAGCGGCGCGATGCAGTCAAGCTTTTTAATGAAAGCATTGTTATCGCAAGCTGTGATGACGCATTTTTCATTTACATATATGACATAGTCGCCCATCATCTTGCGCGAGCGAACTTCACCGAGTGGAGCAAGGACTTCACAAATAAAGTCAATATATTCTGTGGTGCAGGACATACTGCAAAGTTATGAATAATATGCAAGGTTTCAGCGGAATACTTCGAAGTAATTGATGCGGATGATTTTAATGGGTTACAAGATGGTGAGCGCCGTAGGCGCGTCAGTGCTGCAGGGCGCTTGTTTTTGAGGAGGATGCGCAAAAAATGTAGGGACGTGCCATCCGGCACGTATGACTTGGCCGCCATATTTTGAGTATTATACATGCCGGGGCTCGCGCCGAGCGTCCCTACATTTAGTGAGTTACGAACCGTGAGATCCCTGACGCGTTTATTTAGCGATTTTAGATTGAATAGCTGACATGGCTTTATGGTAGTTATCCTTGATGTCTCCGGCTTTCAAAATACCGTTGTCAAATAATCGAATAAGAAAATCATTAAATGATTCATTAGGGATACGATTAGGCAGATTTACATATATTATCGGCGCTAATACCAGACTGCCTTCAACGTATTGTGAAAATTCATCAAAAACATTTTGATTATCTCTAATTCCTAACTTATGAGATATAAATACTTCGGCAGCAACGACGAAAGCCTCGTTTCTGCCTTCGCCATGTTTTTGTGCCATATCCTCTTTACTTCTATAAAATGAATCACTGTCAAGTTCGCCGAGCTTCTCCATAAGTTCAGGGGAAATGTGGAGATTATGTAAATTTTCGTGAATATAAATATTCATAAAATTTAATCTCAGCTGTTTTTCTATTTCAGGATTTAGAATAAGTGGAGTGCAGCAAAATGATTCATCTGAAAGATTAAAAGCATTTTCAATATTCAGAATATATATTTTGGATTGGGCATCAGATAAAGATTCAGGTGAGAAAAACTCGGCAAGACTTTGGTTTATGTTGTTAAGTAAGTCCTTATTCAGATTATAGTTGTCAATATGTGCTTTCAATTTTGGATAAATTGTATTATCCCAATAATCTGAATACCCATGTTCAACCAATTTATGACAGATATACGAAAGCTGAGTTTGAACCGAAAGGATGCCTTTCGCCCATTCGACATCGCGAGCAACGCTATCTAAATGCTGAATTGTGAACAGGCATTTTGTAATATTGTCTTTATCGCCGTGTATTTCAGAATAAAGATTGCAAAGTTTTGAGGCACTGCAATTAGAATTAACGTCGGAAATATTGGCGATAAAGATGGAATCAGAACATAGTTCTGCGAACTGTGGATCATCTTTAATCCGGTCGATATATTGAGGCAAACATAATAAATCGAAAGATTTAGATGTGTTAAAAACCTCGCCATAAGAAATGCTCCACGGGAGCAAAGCATATATTATAATCGTAAGGAGCCGAAATAGATGATTCATAACCGGTTTATTTATTTGCATTGGCCCGGGTTGAAGCGCAGGGGCATCGCCCGGGGGGTGTTGGTGAGGGTGCCGTGGTCGTAGGCGGGGCGGCCGTTGACCCATGTGGTGAGGACGCGGTGTGAGGTGGTGCAGCCGTCAAGCGGAGTCCAGCCGCAGAGGCTTAGCACCTCGCTGTCAGTGATTGTATGCGGCTCGCAGCGCTCAACGAGCACGAGGTCGGCGTAACACCCTGAGGCGATGCGTCCGCGGCGGTCGATGCGCAGCAGTGTGGCGGGATTGGCGGCCATGGCACGAGCGGCGATGACAGGACCGAAAAGGTCGAGCGTAACGGGCAGCGAGAACTGCACGAGCGGCGCGCCCGATGCGGCTTTAAACAGGTCGCCTGCCTTATCGGCGGGCAGGTGCGGCGCATGGTCGGTAGCGATGACGTCGATGAGGCCTGTGGCGAGTGCATCGCGCAGGGCCGCGCGGTCGGCGGCGGTCTTGACGGCGGGATTCATCTTGATGCGCGAGCCGTGTGAGGCGTAGTCGGCGTCGGTCCAGAACAGATGGTGGGGCGACACCTCGGCCGTGATTTTTTTGTCGGACAGCGGCGTTGTCGCCGGCTCGAGCAGGCCGAGTTCGGCGGCGGTGGTCAGATGTGCGATATTGAGGTGTGCACCGTAGCGGCGCGCGAGTCTGACAGCGCGCTCCGAGGCTTTGACGCAGGCCTCGGCGGGGCGCAGCTCGCTGTGGAGGCTGACGGGGACGTCGCTGTCGCCGTAACGGGCCTTGATGGCGGAGCGGGCGGCGGCGATTGTGGCCTCGTCCTCAGCATGGACTGTGATTAGGGCCGGCGCGGCCTCAAAAAGACGGCTGAGCGCACGCTCGTCGTCGAAAAGCATGCCGCCGGTCGATGAGCCCATGAAGAGTTTGATGCCGGCCACAGAGCTGTAGTCGGCGCTGAGTATATCGTCGAGATTGTCGGCCGTCGCGCCGATATAAAACGAGTAATTGGCTAACGAATCCTTGGCGGCAATGGCGCGTTTCTGCTCTAAAGCTTCTAAGGTGACGGTCTGCGGCACACAGTTGGGCATGTCGACGTATGATGTCACGCCGCCGGCTACGGCCGCGCGGCTCTCGGAGGCGATGGTGGCCTTGTGAGTCAGGCCCGGCTCGCGGAAGTGGACGTGCATGTCGATGGCGCCGGGCATCAGATAGGCGCCGCGTGCGTCGACAATGCGGTCAGCGGCTGCCATGACGGCTGCGTCGGGCTCGCCTTCAGAGACTGAGGCGATAGTGTCGCCGTCGATGACGACAAAGCCTGTAAAGGGTGCGCGGTCATCGACACCGGTGACGACCGCAGCGTTGTAAATCAGTGTTTTGCTCATTTCGAAACGCCGTCGGCCGGCAGTTTGTAGTCTTTAAAGAAGCTGTTCCATTTCAGGCGGATGACTCCTATGACGGCCTCGCCGAAGATGCCGCTGTTCATCTTGCTTACGCCGAGCACACGGTTGACAAAGATGATGGGCACCTCGACGACCTTGAAGCCGAACTTATAGGCCGTGAATTTCATCTCAATCTGGAACGCATAGCCCTTGAACTTGATGGCGTCCAAGTCGATGGCCTCGAGGACGCGGCGGCGGTAGCAGACAAATCCGGCCGTGGTGTCGCAGATTTTCATGCCCGTGACTATGCGCACATATTTTGAGGCAAAGTATGACATCAGCACACGTCCCATCGGCCAGTTGACCACGTTGACGCCCGTCACATAGCGTGAGCCTACGGCCACATCGGCGCCGTTGACGGCAGTGGCCTCGTAGAGCTTCATCAGGTCGGCGGGATTGTGTGAGAAGTCGGCGTCCATCTCGCAGATATAGTCATAACCGTTATCCAAGGCCCATTTGAAGCCCGTGATATAGGCGGTGCCGAGACCTAATTTGCCGCTGCGCTCAATCATGTTGACGCGGCCGGGATATTCCGCTATCTTATCGCGGACTATGCCGGCTGTGCCGTCGGGCGAATTGTCGTCGATGACGAGCACATCAAAGCGGTGGGGCAACGCCATGACCGCGTCAATGATGGCGGCGGCGTTCTCACGCTCGTTATACATGGGGATAATGACTAATGCGTCAGATTTCTGAGCTACGGCGGCTGACTGGTCCATTTGTGTTAAAAGACGGTAGCGGTTGTTTTATAATCCGCAAAATTATACAAAATCCGACAGAATTTCAAAACAATGTTTCGCGGTGTTGGCCGTCAGTCAGCGACGCGTGTCGATATCGTCGGCAAACGTCAGCTCGATTACCATATCTACCGTGCCCGCAGGCTTGTGGCCTGGCTTGAGAATGATGCCGTCAGGAGTGCTCCGGAACTCGACTTTGTCGCCTCCGGCAAACATCTTGGCCGATTTGAGCTTATTGCCTGTGTAGGGCACGAACAGCGGCCCCTCGACGTCGTTGAGCACATGGACATACATTGTCTTGCCGCGATGGGTGGTTACACCCCACTCGTGCTCGTTGACGGCGCCGGAGCGCACGCCCTTTACTGTCGGGCCGTAGGTCGCCATCCACTCACCCATGGCGCGCAGCGAGCTCACGGCCTCGCCGGGCAGAGTACCGTCAGGACGCGGGCCGATGTTGAGAAGCAGATTTGCGTCCTTGCCGGCGGTCTCGACGAGCATGCGTATCAGCGTCTCGGGCGCTTTCCATGCGCGGTCAGTCGGGATATAGCCCCAGTTGCCGTTCATCGTCTGGCATGTCTCCAAAGGCAGCGCGCTGACCTCGGCGCCTGAGAATCCGGCGAAATTTTCGCCGGGTTTGTCGCGCTCAAAAATCTGTATGTCTTCGCCGGGGTAGGGAGCAATGTGGTGGTTTGAGCCGACGAGACACGAGGGCTGCAGCGAGTGGATGAGCTCATACTGATGCTCGAGATTCCAGATGCGCGCGGTCTCGTCGTTGTCCTTGCCCTTTTTGTCCCAAAGACCGTCATACCAGATTGCGCCGATAGGGCCGTAGTTGGTGAGAAGCTCTGTCAGCTGGGCGTCCATAAACGTCAGGTAGTCTTCCCATTTGCCGTCTAATTTGCGACCGGTCCGATGTCCTGTGCCGCCGAGTGGGGTATAGTCGTCGCGTCCCCAGTCGACCTGTGAATAGTACAGATGCAGTTTGAGTCCGTGACGCTCGCAGGCGTCGGCCAACTCCTTGATGACGTCGCGTTTGAAGGGCGTGGCGTCAATGATGTCATAGTCAGAGGCCTTGGTGTCAAACATCGAGAAGCCGTC
>DXYS01000013.1 GCA_019415705.1 Bacteroidales bacterium
CATACTGACCGGCTTTGTAGAATTCGATGCCGTCTTTGTAGCCTTGGCTCTGAGCCACGGCCGAGAGAGTGGCCGCTGCGGCAAGCAGCGAGCAGATTAACTTGATTCTCATGTCGTGTTAGTGTGTATAGCTATTGTTTAATGTTTTACTTTACCATTGCCGGACGTCGTTCAAGGCTGCGCAAGTTCGACGACCTGTATTTTTGTGCGGGCCGGCAGAATACCGGTCTTCATGATTATCTTTTGACCTATATCGCCCGTGACGAAACTGTAGAATCCGCTGCTGAGGCTGCCTGATACACCGGTCGTAACCATATATATCGGGCGGTATAACGGATAGGTGCCGTCAAAGATGTTCTGCTGGTAGGGCTTGTAGGCTGTCACTTCGTCAGGGCGGCGGAGTTTGAGCACCTTGACGTCCTCGTCGAGCGTGGTGCCCTGTATGGGCTCGTCAGAGAGCATTTTCTGTGCCATCTCGTCCTTGGAGATTTCGGCTGTCTTCATGTCGGTGGTAATCCATGTGACACCGAGCACGCCGATGGCATTGACTTTCTTGCTGACGGTCTCGACCACAGCCGGTATCGAGCCTTGGGCGTAAACGTTGGGACCGAGTTCGGCACCGTTGAGCAGCGAGTCGCGCATAAACTGCACGAGGCTCGACGACTTGTCGTCAAAAATGACCTGTATCTCGCCTAATTCGCTTGGCTCGAGGTCGTTCCAATATCTTGATTCGCCTGACAGTATGTCGCCGACTTCTTTTGTAGTCAGCATTGAGCAGGGATTGTCCTTGTTGACGATGAGGGCCACGGCGTCAACGGCGATTTTGCTTTCTTTGACAGTGCGCCGTTTGCCTTTGAGATAGTTGCGCTCGTTTTTGGTGAGCTCGCGGGCTATGACGGCCGTGCGGGTGTTGAGGCTCATCAGCGAGTCGATGCAGATAGTCTGCGGGAGATACCTGACGAGTACGTGAGCCTCGGGATACTGATACTCGAAGACGTCGATTTCCTGCTCGATGATGTTCTGAAACGTGTTGTCGCAGACCATGGTCATAGTGCCGGTGGTCGATGAGTTGGCTTTTTTCTCGTATTTGAGACAGCCGCTCATGGTGACAGTCAGAGCGGCTGCCGCCATAAGGCACAATATGTTATGTTTCATTTTGCGGTCTATAAAGGACATTACGTGAAGTTGTCTTGCTTGATGAGCCTTGGGGGTTGAGCCGGGCCTAAATGCGTGAGTCTATGCCGGCATACTGGCGGTATGCGCGCCAGAATCCGTATATAATCAGGATGACGCCGACGAGATAGCGGGTCCAAGCCCAGTCGCCCTCCCATCCGAAAAAGTTGATGAGCAATAGTATGCCCATGCCGACGTAAATAATCACCATGACGATGCCCATAATGGTCTGAATGGTGCGTCGTGTCTTGCTCTCCGGGATGTGATAGCGCTCGTGGCGCATGCCGGTGCTGTTGTCTTCGTCTTCTATGTTATACATATCGATGACTTTTAAATATGCGTTGATAGATATCAGCCTCTTGTATGGCAGACTGTTTAATTTTTAAACAACGCAGAGATGCCTTAGGTTCGCCCGTCGGCATTTGGTTTTAAAACCGTGTAAAGATAGCTAAAAACAATGAAATATAGCCGTCTCCTGTGTTTGATTTTGACATAATTAACATAACGTCTCTTTCTTTAGCGTAGCTCGGGTTGCGGCGGCTCAAGTTGTGCTCGAGGACACGGGGGATACGCTGTCATTCCATCTTAGCTTTGCCCGGACGTGCACCGCGCAGCCATTCGGCAGTTGCCATACGTTTTTTACCGGCCGGCTGGAGTTCGATGATTTCGACACGGCCTTGTCCACATTCGACATACAGCGTTTTACTGTCTGTAACAATCCGTCCGGGCTCGGTGTGTGTGTTGTCCTTTTCGTCAAGTCTTGTCCTGATGATTTTTATATCGGTCGCGGCGCCTTTGTCCTCGTCAGTCATTGTGGTCCATGCGGCCGGGTAGGGCGAAAGTCCTCGCACGAGGTTATGCACGGTCGCGGCATTGGCCGTCCAATCGATACGGCATGTGTCTTTAAAAATCTTTGGGGCAGCCGAGACCTCACGGCCGGCTATGGCATCCTGAGGCAACGGTGTGACCGTTCCGGCCACGATGTCGTCGACAGTCTTGAGTGTCAGGCGTGCGCCGAGCTGCATCAGGCGGTCATGGACCGAGCCGGCACACTCGTCGTCGCCGATGGTGATTGCCTCCTGCGAGATTATGTCGCCGGTGTCAATCTCGTGTTTGAGGAAGAAGGTAGTCACGCCGGTCTCTTTGTCACCGTTGATAACCGCCCAATTAATGGGGGCAGCGCCGCGGTAGCGCGGCAGCAGCGAGGCGTGGAGGTTGAAGGTGCCGAGCTCGGGCATGGTCCACACGACCTCAGGCAGCATCCTGAAAGCTATGACTATAAACAGGTTGGCTCCGACTGCACGCAGCTCCTCGACAAACTCGGGAGCTTTGAGCGATACCGGCTGTAGCAGCGGCAGATTATGGGCGACGGCGTATTGCTTGACGGCCGACTGCAGCATCTTGTGGCCGCGGCCTGCGGCCTTGTCGGGGGCGGTGACTACCGCGGCTATGTCATAACCGGCCTTGACGAGTGTGTCCAAACTCTCTACGGCAAACTCGGGTGTGCCGAAAAAAACGATTCTGAGGTCTTCTTTTGTCATTGTTGTGCTGTGTTTTGAGTGTCGGTGGCCGCCTGCTCGAGTTCACGCCAGAGGCGATCTTCGGGCACGGGAGCCGTCAGGTCAATTTCTTTGCCCGAAACGGGGTGTATGAATCTGATGCGTCGCGCGATGAGCGATATTGACCCGTCGGGATTACTGCGCTTGTCGCCGTATTTGAGGTCGCCGCGTATCGGGCATCCGATGGCACTCATCTGCACGCGTATCTGATGCTTGCGGCCTGTCATCAGGTTTATCTCAAGCAGGTTGAACCGCTCGCCGCGGGCTAACAGGCGGTATGAAAGACGTGCTTCTTTTGCTCCCGGTTTGGGCTTGTCTGAGGCGTATGAGCGGTTGTTGCGCTCGACTGTGGTGATGTAATGTGTCAGAGTGTCAGATTCTTGCGGCGGCAGGTTACGGCTCAGAGCCCAGTAGGTCTTGTGTACGTCGCCGTTGCGGAACATTTCGTTGAGTCTCGTCAGAGCTTTTGATGTCTTGGCGAAGATCACGAGGCCGCCGACAGGTCGGTCGAGACGGTGGACGACACCGAGAAACACGTTGCCGGGCTTGGTGTGAGTTTCTTTTATCCACTGCTTGACGGTCTCTGACAGTGGCGTGTCGCCGGTTTTGTCACCCTGCACGATTTCGCCGGGTGCTTTGTTGACGACGATGATGTGGTTGTCTTCGTAGATTACGTGCATTGCGTGAGACTTGACGGCTTAAATTATTGTGCAGCCACCCGACGGTTGCGGGCGGCTGCACATTTTGTTAAAGAGGTGTAAGACTTCGGCTTAATTGCGCTGCAATCAGATGCCGAGGTCTTTTTTGATTGCGGCGATTTTGGCTGCTGCGTCGGCGTTGGCGCGTGCGTAGTCGTCTTTGCCGGCGAGCTTGTCGTGGACCTCCATGTAGAATTTGATTTTAGGCTCGGTGCCCGAAGGACGGATTGAGACTTTCGAGTGGTCGGCTGTAAAGAATTGCAGCACATTGCTCGTGGTCGGGAAATCCATTTTGGTGACTTTGCCTGTGGTGAGGTCAGTCTCGTTGAGGTCGGCATAATCCTTGACGGTGACAACCGGGCTGCCGCCGAGCGATTTGGGCGGGTTGGCGCGGAAGTCTTTCATCATCTGCACGATTTCGTCGGCTCCTTTCTTGCCTTCGCGGACGACCGACACGCCTTCTTCGTGTGAGAAACCGTTGCTGACATATATATCCTGCAGCATTTCGTTGAAGTCCATGCCGCGGTCCTTGGCCCAAGCGCAGATTTCAGCCATAAGAGAGATTGCCGATACGGAGTCTTTGTCGCGGCAGAAGTCTTCGGCGAGGAAGCCGTAGCTCTCTTCGCCGCCGCCGAGATAGCGCATCGTGCCTTCGCTCTCACGGATTACAGATGCAATCCATTTGAAACCGGTGTAGCAGTCATACATCTTTATATTGTAGTTGTCGGCGATAGACTTGATGGTCTCGGTGGTCACAATGGTCTTGACGACATATTCGTTGCCTTTGAGACGGCCCATCTCGCGGTTGCGGCGCATGATGTAGTTAAGAAGTATCATTACAATCTGGTTGCCGTTGATGAGCTGATACTCGCCGTCGTTGTCACGGATTACACAGCCGATGCGGTCTGCGTCGGGGTCAGAGGCTACGACGAGATCGGCGCCTACTTCCTTGGCTTTGGCGATAGCCATGGCCATGGCCGACGGGTTCTCGGGATTGGGAGAGTCTACGGTCGGGAAATCGCCTGAGGGAATGTCCTGCTCGGGGACATGGATGATGTTAGTGAAGCCCCAGCGGCGCAGCGATTCGGGTATGAGTTTTACGCCTGTGCCGTGGATAGGGGTGTAGACGATTTTGAGGTCGGCGTGACGTTTGATGACCTCGGGGTCGAGCGAAAGACCTTGAATGGCTGTGAGAAAATCGTTGTCCATCTTGTCACCGATAATCTCGATTTTTGACGGGTCTCCTTCAAATTTTATTTCCTTTACGCTCTTGATGCGGTTTACATTGTCGATGATGTTGACATCATGCGGGGCGATAATCTGAGCGCCGTCGCTCCAATATGCCTTGTAGCCGTTGTAGATTTTGGGGTTGTGAGAGGCGGTGATGTTTACGCCGCTCTGGCATCCTAACTGACGGATGGCAAACGAGAGTTCGGGGGTCGGACGGAACGAGTCAAAGAGATAGACCTTGATGCCGTTGGCCGAGAAGATGTTGGCGACGATTTCGGCAAATTTGCGCGAGTTGTTGCGCACGTCATGGCCGACGACGACTTTAATCTCCGGGAGGTCTTTGAAGGCCTCTTTGAGATAGTTGGCAAGACCCTGTGTGGCAGAGCCTACGGTATATATATTCATGCGGTTTGAGCCGGCGCCCATAATGCCGCGCAGACCGCCGGTACCAAACTCGAGGTCTTTATAAAAACACTCGATGAGTTCGGTCTTGTCGTCTGCCTCAAGCATGCGGCGCACTTCGGCCTGAGTCTCGGCGTCATAGCCGTCGCTCAACCATGTTTTGGCTTTTTCGGTCACCTGTTTAATCAGGAGGTCTTGATTTTCCATGTTAGTTTAAGTTAGTTAGAGTTAAGTTTCGTTGTCGTTTTGATAGACGTCTGAGGCAAAGATATGTTTTTGCTTTGAGTTATACAAAAAATATGCCGCTTTGTTGCGTGTCTTAGTTTATCTTAAGTTCTTTTGGATTTGTATCAGAATGGCAGAAAGAAAAGATATAGAGTCACAGCCGGAGCGACGAGCAGCAGCGAGTCTATGCGGTCTAAGATGCCTCCGTGGCCGGGGATGAGATGGCCTGAGTCCTTGACTCCGAGTGTTCGCTTGATGAGTGACTCGAAAAGGTCCCCCCATGTAGCGAAGATGCTGACAACGGCTCCGAGGCCTATCCACATGATGAGTGACGGACCGCCGAAGACCCATTCGGCAGCGGCTCCGGCTACGAGGCAGAACACAAATCCGCCCCAGAAGCCTTCCCACGATTTCTTGGGCGACAGGCGCTCGAAGAGGCGGTGGCGGCCTATGAGCGAGCCCACACAGAAGGCGCCCGTGTCGTTGAGCCATATCATGATGAAGACGGTCAGCACGAGCTGCCAGCCTGCAACGCCTTGCAATAGGGGGTTGAACGCTAAAAAGTTGAGCGCGTCTATTGCGAGGCCGATGTAGAGCACTGACAGCACTGACATGGCCGTGTGGCGGAAGGCGTCATGACGGCGGTCATAGAGCGCAAGCACTATGCGGATTATCATGTAGGCGGTCAGGATAAGCACGGCGAAGAAGATTTGGGCAAGCTCGCCTCCATAGACCGTAAGACAGAGCGACAGCGCGGCCGCGATGTCAAGGATGCGTATCAGCGTGCTGATGACCGTCGGGTTATTGCCCATGCCGAGGAGGTGCTGAAACTCGAGCATGGCCACGACGGTGAAGACCGCCATCAGGCCGCCGAACCAGTATGGTCCGGCGAGCAGGGCCCCGACTATGGCAGCGACATAGACGATGCCCGACAGAGAGCGTGTGACAATGTTTTTCATTGCGGAGTCATTGCGGTTGCGTGGCCTCAGCGGATGACGACACGGCGGTTGTCAGAGCCGTTGATGCTCATTACATAGATGCCGGGCTGCAGCGACGATGCGTCGACTGCGGCTTCCTCGCCGGAGGCAGTGGCGTTTAGCGCGGCGATGCCCGAGAGCGAGTAGAGGGTGACGTTGACAGACTCGGCGCCGGGAGCATATACTGACCAGCTGCGCTCGCCGGTGGGTGTCACGAGCACTTTGGCGCCCTGCTCGACGCTGATGTCGTTGACCGACGACAGACCGAGGACTCTCTTGAGACCCTGCAGGGCGTCAAATTTACCGGCGCCGAAGCGGAGGGGCTCGGCTACGGTGTAGTCGTCATGCTTGCATGTCTCGATGGCTATCTGACGGATTTCGGCAGGTGTCAGTGTTGGGTCGGCCTGCAGCCAGAGGGCAGCGCCGCCGGCAGCGACGGGCGTAGCCATAGATGTGCCCTGCATCAGACCCCACATGCTCTTGACGGAGCCTTTGGTGAGGGTGGCGATGGGGTATGTGTTGGGATCGAGTGAATTCTGGCCGGGTGTCGAGACTGACGAGATGACGCCGGTGCCGGGAGCGCAGAAGTGGGGCAGCGAGCGGCCGTCGCGCAGTGTGCCGTGGCTTGAATAGCCGGCGATGGCATCAAGGCCGAGACCGTTCTCCTCGGGGTTTACATAGTTTATGATGCCCTGTGTCTCTTTAGTCCATGCGTTGCGTGTGTTCCATGCGCCGACGACGATTACGTTCTTGCCGCAGGCCATTGAGCTGATTGACATGTCAGATGTGGGGGTGCTCCAGCCGTCGAGTCCGTTTGATGAGAGAACGGCGTTGCGGCTGTAGTTGACGAAGTCGACTTCGGCTGTGCCGGCATCGACCATGACGGCGAAGAGGAGGTCGTGGTCATCATTGGTGGCCGAGTTGTACTGCAGACTGTAGTCTATGCGCATGTTGTAGCGCGAGTTGGTGGTCGATACCTTAGATGCGACAATCATATATGACGACATGAAAGCTTTGTTGAAATTGTCGTCTTTGAGATATTCGCCTCTGACGTCGGGCGTGGCGTATGTTTCGTTTGCTGCTGATGTGTATGTCTTTGAGAAAGTGGTTTCGCCTGTCTTGATGTTATAGACAAAGGGGGTGACCTTGACGGGACGGCCGGTTGTGCTCCAGATGTCGATTACACCGCTGTAAGCCGCGTTGGGATTTGAGGGAAGGATAAATGTCTTGACCGCTTTGCCTGAGATAGAGACAGGCTTGTCGCCGTCGTTGCCGGCTGCAACGAAAACAGGGATTTTGGCGGCGATGCCGTCGACAAATTTACAGAAAGCGTCAGAGCCGTCGCGCGGACCGACAATAGAGCCGATTGAGAGGTTGACGACAGCCGGTTTGCCTTCGGCCTCGGCATATTTCTGTATCAGTTCGATGCCTTTGGTCATGTTGGCGTCATGGAGTGAGCCTGCGCCGATGACTATCTCTGACTCGGGCGCACAGCCATAGTAGGGGATGGGTTTCTGCAGCATCATGTTGGCCATGTCAAATGTGTTGGTGCGCTGGTCATAGTTGCCCATCTGGCGGGTCTTGAGGTTGCACGATCCGGCCATGCAGCCGAGGGTGTGTGTGCCGTGCGAGCTGCTCGTGTTGTCTGTCTCCAAGCCGAGGATTTCGGCGTCAGTCTTGAGCTCTGTGTATGCGCCGTTCTGGGCTGTGAATCGCCAGAAGCGTTTGATGCGCAGACGGCCGTCGGCGTCCTTGAAGTTGTAGTGGTTGGGCTGGAAGCCTTGATCGAAGATGCCGGTGATGACGCCTGCGCCCTTGTAGGCGGCGGGGAGGCCTGCGGCGCCGTTGTGGATGTTGTCGACCCCTGTGAAGGCGCGCGCGTAAGTCATCATTGGCTGAGCCTCGTCGCCGAACGAGACGACTTTGACGATGTCAGTCTCGGCGAGGGCTATGATGTCGTCCATCGTGCCGTTGACCAATACCACGCCTCCGGCGTCGCCGATGATGCTGAGGCCTGTGGCAGCGATGTCTTCAGCCGTGTAGCCGTCTTCGGGGATGACTAAAGCTGTGGCTGTGGCGGCCGAGCGGGTGACTATGTCTGTGGCGAAAGGCAGTTTGTCGGCCGGCAGCAGCAGACGGTCGGGCGATTTTACAAATTCCTTATATTGGTTCGCGACAATGATGCCGCGTGTGTCAAATTTGTTAGCCATAGCCGCCTGTGAGACCAGCGCGAGACTGATGGCTGCAAAAAACAGTTTTTTCATATTCGATTATTGTGACAAATTATCTTGTGATGTGCAATTTTTGATTAGCGGGAAAAGACTTTTTGATGCTTTATCGGGCAAAGATACGACAAAAATCACTTATTACGGGATTTTAGGTGAAAAAATTGCAGCTGCATATCACTTAAACCGTCTTTTTAACAATATGATAGCTCAAATGCAGATTTATAATAGCTTTTATAAAAGAAGTGCTCCGATTCTTCGCGAGTCGGAGCACCTCTATCTAATCAAAAGTCAGTTCATTACTTGGCTAAGTATGAGTTTGTGTTATGAAAAAGCTATATTGTTTTGATTTATTGACCTGATATGGGAGTGATGGTTTAATGTGCAGCTCGTATTTTAACATATATTTGTAATAGTGCCCGAAGTTTGTCGCGTGATTGTTATTATAGAAATTTTTGTAACTTTGCACTGATATGAACCAATTATGGCAATCTGATATCAAGGCAGCCGTCGACACTCTCAGACGTGGCGGCTTGATTTTGTATCCTACCGACACTGTGTGGGGCATCGGGTGTGATGCGACAGACGGTGAGGCCGTCAGGCGTGTTTTTGAACTGAAGCGGCGTGACGACTCCAAGGCTCTTATTACCTTGGTTGACTCCGTTGCTGCGCTTGAGAGAGTGGTCGATGAAGTCCCCGAGGTGGCCTACCAGCTTGTCGACGTAGCTGTTGACCCGCTGACCATAGTGTATGACCGTGGTGTCGGTGTCGCCCCGGAGCTGCTTGCTGCTGACGGCAGCATAGGCGTCAGGGTCGTTTCCGAAGGCTTTGTGCATGAGCTTTGCCGTGCTTTCCGCCGCCCGCTTGTGTCGACCTCGGCAAATATCAGCGGCGAGCCTGCCGCACGTTGCTTTGCGGAAATTTCGTCTGAAATAATATCGGGTGTCGATTACGTATGCATGTCATGTCGTGATTCTCTGCCTGCAAAAGCATCGTCGGTAATCAAAATTTCAAAGGGCGGGGAATTCGTAATCTTGCGGAAGTAATCGGCCCGGATGTCGTAAGGTCTTATCGACTTAATTTGACAATATGAAGATAGAGACGCGTCAACGCATTGTGTATATTATCAGCGACTGGCTGATGGCAGTCGCCGGACTGCTGATATTCAACATTGCACGCGTACTTTTGCTCAAGGACGGCGACTTTGACTTGTTCATGCGTTGGTCGACAGATCCTAATGTTATCAAAGGCTATATTGTCTTCCCGCTGATGATGGTCTTGTTTTACGTTCTCAGCGGTTTTTATAATGAACCGGTATATAAATCAAGATATCTTGATTTCAGTAATTCGGCAATAGGAGCGTTGTTCGGCGCTCTGATGGTTTATTTCGTAGCTGTTATCAATGACGGGCTTGGCGGTCGTATTCTGAGCTATGAGCTGATGGCCGTCCTGTGGTTGGCTTTTTTCTTGCCGACTTTTGTTATGAGATATGCCATAGGAGCGGCAGTCAGACGTCGCATCGCGCGCGGAGGGCTGCCATATAATGTCTTGATTGTCGGTACGTCGCCGCGAGCTGTCAGCTACGGACGACGTCTGTCCGAGACAAATGCCGCGATGGGCTACAAAGTGGTCGGTTATGTCGATTTGCATGGCAATGGCAGTCGTGAGCCTGTTGCATCTGACGGGCTTAGCATTTATGCTGCCGACAATATCGCTGACTTTGCCGACAGACTTGATGTTAAGGCCTTTGTTCTTGTGCCTGACGGTGATGACAGCATCAGTGTGGTGCTTGACACCATAAACAAGCTCTATGCCTATGACCGCAAACTCTTTATCAGCCCCGACCTCTATCATCTGCTGACTTCGCGGCCGCGTGTGACAAGTGTTGTCGGAGAGCCTCTTGTCGACATCTCGACCACCAATCTTTCGCCTGCGACATCTAATTTAAAACGTTTGGTCGACATAACCGTGTCTGCCGTTTCGATGGTCATACTCGCACCGGTCTTCGGAGCTATCGCGCTTGCCGTGAAAATTGACTCAAAAGGCCCGGTGCTTTACAGGCAGGAACGTATAGGCCGACACCGTCACCCGTTCAGGATTATTAAATTTCGCACGATGATTGTCGATTCGGAGCCTGACGGACCGGCATTGTCATCTGCAGTTGACCCTCGTGTCACACGCGTCGGGCGCTTTCTGCGTAAATACCGTCTCGACGAGATTCCGCAGTTCTGGAATGTGTTTGTCGGCGAGATGTCGCTCGTGGGTCCGCGTCCCGAGCGTGAATATTATCTGACAAAGCTCGCCGAGCGGGCTCCATACGTCTGTATGATACACAAACTGCGTCCCGGCATCACTTCGTTCGGCCTCGTAAAATACGGCTATGCCTGTGATGTCGACCAGATGGTCGAACGTGTCAAATATGATTTGATATATCTTGAGAACGTGTCGCCGGCGTTTGACATCAAGATACTTTTTTATACAATCCGCACAGTCTTTACAGGTAAAGGAGTGTGAGCCGCACGGCAAACTGTTAATCGAAGATTTTTTAATAAAATATGTCACAGTCATCATCAGCCGAACAACGTCACATGAGCCGCGTCCAAGAAACTTTTTTTAAGTTTCTGATGTGGCGCGAGCGTCATGTCAAAGAGCGTACATTCATACTTTTTGTTGCTTTTTTAGTCGGCATTTTCGGCGGACTGGCGGCATTGTTGCTGAAACTTTTGATACATTTCATATCATCTGTTCTGACATCACAGATTGATGTAAGCGCCGGTAACTATGTATATATCATTTTTCCGGCCATCGGTGTGATAATCTCGGCGCTTTATGTCAGATATGTAGTCAAGGACAACATAAGCCACGGCGTTACCCGCGTTCTTTATGCAATCTCGCAGAACAAGAGCCGTCTGAAACGCCACAATATCTACACATCTATCGTCGCCTCGTCAGTCACCATCGGCTTCGGCGGATCGGTCGGAGCCGAGGGCCCGATTGTCTACACAGGCGCCGCGATAGGCTCCAATATCGGTCAGTTATTCCGCATGTCGCCGCGCACCTTGATGATACTTGTCGGCTGCGGCGCCGCAGCCGGCATCGCCGGCATCTTTAAGGCGCCGATTGCAGGTATGCTTTTCACGCTTGAAGTGCTGATGCTCGATCTGACGGCCGTGTCGGTCATGCCTTTGCTGATAGCCTCGATTACAAGCGCCACCATAGCATATATGTATACGGGCTATGAGTTTGAGTTCTTCTTTGTTCAGAGCGATGACTTCTATGTGGCCAAGATACCCTTTGTTATCATTCTCGGCCTCTTCTGTGGACTCGTGTCGCTCTACTTCACCCGTGTGATGAATATGATGGAGACATTTTTCGGACGTTTCAAGAATGTATGGATACGCACGGCTATCGGCTGCGTCATCCTCTCGGGTCTCGTCTTCGTCTTCCCGCCGCTCTATGGCGAGGGCTACGGCTCGATAACCGGACTGCTCAGCGGTGACACATCGTCGATAGTCAACGGCTCGATTTTCTATGGCGACCGCAATTCGATATGGTTTCTCGTGCTCTTTATCTCGCTTATTATAGCGACTAAGGCTTTCGCCACTTCGGCCACTAACGGCGCAGGCGGTGTCGGCGGCACATTTGCCCCGTCGCTTTATGTCGGTTGTATGGCCGGTTTTCTGTTTGCCTATATCATTAATCTAATAGGCTTTGACATACCGTTGTCGACAAAAAATTTTGCTCTCATCGGCATGGCCGGTGTCATGAGCGGCGTCATGCACGCCCCGCTGATGGCAATCTTCCTCACGGCTGAGCTGACGGGCGGCTACGACCTGTTCCTTCCGCTGCTCATCGTCTCGACGATATCCTACGGTACGATTAAATTCTTCGAGCCATACAGTATCTACACAATGCGTTTAGCCAAGCGCGGCGAATTGCTGACACACCAGAAAGACAAGGCCGTGCTGACTCTTCTCAAGATAGACAACGTTATTGAGAAAGACTTCCTGCCCGTGTCGCCTGACATGTCGCTCAAAGACATGGTCGACGTCATCGCCAAGTCGAGCCGCAATCTTTTTCCCGTGCTGGATGCGTCAGGGCGCCTGATGGGTGTCGTGTTGCTTGACGACATACGCAACATCATGTTCCGTCCCGACCTTTATCGCAAGATGTATGTCAGCAAATTTATGGCTGTGCCGCCCGCCAAGATAGTCATCGGTGAGAATATGGACAAAGTAATGAAAACCTTTGATGACTGCGGAGCGTGGAATCTCCCCGTCGTCGAGCCTGACGGCACCTACGTGGGCTTCGTCTCCAAGAGCAAGATTTTCAACTCCTACCGCCGAGTCCTCCGTCACTACTGCGAAGACTGACCCGGCCCCGAACATGGAGGGACGATTTGTAAATATGGGAGGGCGATTTTCAATCGCCCAATGATAAGCCATTGATAATCAACGGTCGATTGCAAATCGACCCTCCATGGCCTACACATTTGTTAAAAATCAGTGTTAATTTGCATAGCTGACGGAATGTGAGCGTTTCGGGGCTTAGTAGACTATACTTTTGTATAGTTTTTAATGCTACAATATTTTACTATGAAAACCCGAACGTCTTTCGTATTCTATGTCGAGTGGGCCGAGGCTCTCGAGGGATTGCCTGCCGAGAAGCGCTGTCAGGTCTACGAGGCTGTTATCAGCTATGCCAACACACGCAGTGTGCCCGAATTGGACAGCGACGTCAAGCTCGCTTTCAATTTTATCAAAAAGGACATCGACCGTAATGCCGAAAAGTATGACGCTACTTGTGAAAAACGTCGTCAGGCTATGCTAAACCGTTGGCAGAAAGCAAAGAAAGAGGACAATACAATTGCTAATAGACTATACAATACTATAGAAGATAAGCAAGACTATACAATTGCTACTGAGAATGAGAATGAGAATGGGAATGAGAATGAGAATGAATCTACTTCCGTAGATAAAAAAAATAAACAAAAAAAGGGTTGTGAGTTAGAGCTGGCGAGGGAGTTTGAGCTTTTTCGGAAGGCTTATCCGGGCTCTAAGCGCTCGTTGGAGGTGGAATTAGCCAACCTCAAGCGAAAATTTCCGCAAAACTGGCGCGAAATCATCCCGCAGCTGCGCCCGGCCCTCGAACGGCTTTTGGAGTACCACCGCGCACTCGCCGAAGCGCGCTCGCGCGGCGCACGGGTCTTCGCGCCAAACTTCGCCAACCTATCGACGTGGCTCAACAACTGCCGCTGGCAGGACGAATATCCCGATATAAACCGACAAATCAATCTAACCGACTATGGCACAAACACAAACATTAGACACTATCCTCAGCAAAGCGCTGACGAGCGAAAGGCCGAATTCCAACGCCGAATCCTTGAGCAGCTTACCAATCCATACGCTCCCGAGCCAGACATCTCAGACTGCTATTGAGCTGCGCGAGCGCATGACCCATTGAAATGCAGAGACATGCCGGAGCGACCGTCAGGGAGTGGCGGCATGTATAGGGCGCAATTATGGCGGGTCGCGGGAGTTTGTCCGCGTCAGCGGTCTAAGCCGCGTAGTGGCGCGGGCATGTGAGGCCACGGTAAGCAGGCTGTCAGGTCTGCGCAACCGTGGT
>DXYS01000014.1 GCA_019415705.1 Bacteroidales bacterium
AACGACCCCGAGATTACAAATCACGTGCTCTGGCCAACTGAGCTAAAGAGGCAAATTTCAATTTTCTATTGCGAAAGGGGCGCTGTTGATTCCCTTTTGCGGTTGCAAAGTTACGTAAAGTTTTGAAACCTCCAAAATATTTGAACAATATTTTTAGCACAATCGCACTCTTTTTTTTCATTATAATTTTGACACAATAGTAATCAGATATTTAGAACTGATACGACCGGCACTGCCAATTAGGCCAATATGGCGGCTCAATGAAAATCATCGTCACGCAGGACCTCTTTATACATCGAATCACTCATTTCTTTAAGAGCCTTGATGTGATGTTCACACTCTATGCGCTCAGCCGCGCTCATATCGGGATTATCTGCGAGACAATGCTCAAGCAATTCGGCGAGTGAACTTGCTCCGCTCGGATCGCCGTGACTATAGGCATCTTCGTAGCAGTCGACTGCTTTTTCTTTGTCCTCGACACACCCGATACCTTTTTCATAAAGCCGGCCCAAGCGTGCGGCATATTTTTTCGGGTCATGGCCTGCGGCAAGTTCGGTCCATTTAAAAAGCTGCCGGCGGATACTCTCATCGGCGTTCCCCGCATTGGTAAAAGCGTCATGAAAGCAGTCGCTCAGCCTGAATATAGCCTGCGTCTGCCAGCGGCTGTCAAGCCCGGCACAGCGCTCATAATAACGTACGGCGTCATCCTCGCCATGCCCTGCGCCGGCCTCGCCTGTTTCGTACATGTATCCGAGCAAGAAACATCCCAACCCGTCGCCGCGTGAGACGGCGCGGCCGGCATATTCAAGACTCACGGCCAAATCTGACGACACACCGATGCCTTCGTGATAAATCAGCGCCAGCAGCCCGTCGCGCTCGGGCGAATCAGCGGCACCGATAACCATGTCTGCAACCTGCCGCCGAACGGCAACGTCGGTTTCATGACCGCCGAGCATTTCGTGAAATTTATCTGATAGTTTCATTTTCAATCAAATTTTACGCGCGGATTCATCTGAGCAGGATTGTGCCAGTCTATACCATACTCATCTTTCAACAGCTCTTGTTTTGCGGCCCAGAGATGAAAACAGAAACCGCGCTGACGCGGAGCATTGGCAAAGCGGTCGTCAAGCCTGCGCTCCACATCATAATATATTTGCTCCCATCGCCGCGTATATTCGACAGGATCTTTTTTAAGGCGTCCGATACCCGGATTAAGTATTATTTTGAGCAACTCGTCAGGAGTAAACATCCCGGCAATCGCCGATTGCAGCTCCGCGTCAAAACGGTAGTCAAGCCATTGCTCATCTTCAATCAGGATACGGAGTTTAAGCATCTTTCGCGCACGCCCCTTAAAACTTGCATCAAGCACTCCGGCAACGAACGCCGCACGTATGTATATCAGCAGCAGTTCGTAGAGCGCATGGCTATAGACAGACTCGCCGACAGCATCGATTATGCGCGGCATCGTGTCAGCCATTGCCGCCCAACTCGTCACATCATAACGCACAAGGTCGAGCACTCCGTCAGCCACTTCGGCGAGCGGCTCGTAGCTCTCCTTATCGACATAGGTCTCTGCCAACAGGACATATAGCTGTAAAATCTCGCGGTCATGGAGATGAGGGCCGTTCTCTTTGACAAGCATCTCTATAAGACACTTATAATATATAATGTCTATATCAGCTGTCGGAGCACCGTCGCCGTCGGGCATCTGACGGCGCATATCATAGACGGCGTCGATACGCTCGTCTAAAGAGAGCGTATCGTCGTGCGTAACCGTTTCTATCTGCCTGACTAATGAGGAATTATTCATATCTCGGATTCGGATTATCGTGTGTATTCAAGGATATGCCGTTTCAGGCCGCCATATTTAACCTGAGTGTCGACGATGCGGAAACCTCGAGCAAGGAAATTGTCGAGACTATGTCTGTTATCCGGCGAGACGGTCGCAAGTATTTTCGCAGCGCCGACAGTCTCCATGCTGCTTATAACACGATCAAGGAAGAACTTGTGAAAACCATAGCCACGCCACTCAGGGTCGACAAGCACGACATCAAAGGTCAATGTCGCGGACTGAGTGTCTCCGGTCGACGACGCAAGGTTACGGTCGCCGGAGCGCGGACTGACAACCAATGCAAAGGCCACAAGCTGTCCCTGCTGTGTAAATACACCTTCGAGCAAGTCCAAATGCATCGACTCAAGCAGTTCGTCGCGTTTGAGCGCATAAAAAAGAGACTTATCCGGCAGTGTATCGACAACTTTCTTTTGCAGCTGCATTATATCCGACATATCCTCAAATCTTAACCTGCGGCAAACAAAAGCCTTGCCTTTATTTTCAAAACTGCCATATATGCATGGCTTGTCACCGCTTATGTCGTTCATATAAATCTTATTTTTCAGATACTCTTTTGAGAAACGGTTTTCGTATCCGGGTATGCGCCGGCCTCCGCCCTGTGTCTCACTGTTGATTCTCTCTCGATAACCGATCCACGCCGTGTATAGCTCGAAAATCTGCACATATGAAGACGATGT
Source organism: Bacteroidales bacterium (assembly GCA_019415705.1). Lineage (GTDB taxonomy): Bacteria > Bacteroidota > Bacteroidia > Bacteroidales > Muribaculaceae > CAG-873. The sequence goes on from DXYS01000014.1 coordinate 2,530, forward strand.
CGGGAGTATGTAACGCTCCTGTATGTAGGGATTGTTCATAAAGAGAAAGAAACGATAACCGAAGAGGTCGTCAAGGTCCTCAATCTCGGCAATATGATGACGATAGAGCAGATAAAGATTTTCAAAAAACGTACAATACTGTGCGACTTCCACGCCCCTGACGTCACGCCAAATCTCTTCGGTCGACTCCGGATGCATGTCGTTCTCCTCCAACGCTTCATAGACTTTCATCAGACGGTCGCTCTCATGGAAATAATTGTTTAAGTCTATCAGCATATCGCTGCAAGTGACATTCTGGCTGTTTTTCAGTTCTATAGCGATAAACATCGTGCCGATGAGAGTTACAGCCAGCGAGAAAATGCCGACACTGGCTTCTTCACCCGTCTTAAACCACATTACGGCCATAAGACAGATCAGGCACAAAATAAAAGAGGCGAAAATCAGCATCATCGAGACGCGTTTGTCATAGCGAATTTGTTTCATCGGCGCGTATATTAATAATGTGTGATTAAAATTGCGGAGCGGATTGACGCAAAGATACAAAGTTTATTTTACCGCTAATTTACGTAAAATAAATATTTACCGATAAATAAGGCCTATATTTTTACCCATTATCAATATTGCTGAAGTTTTTTTATCTATCTTTGACATCATACTTAATCACATTGTGCAATGAAATCAAAAATAAAGAATCTCGCCTCATTGTTCCGCAAGATGGTCACTAATGCCAATACTTTCGGCGACATGTGGAAAAATATCAGCCTCGGACGTGAGGGATTCGCTATAATGAAAGAACTCCCCGCTTCACTGCCCGGCGAATTTGACACACCACAGGCCAAAGCTTCACTGCTCGGACAAATGCTCAATCAGATGGACGAGACCGCCACTCCGCGATTCTGCATATCCGTACGCGAATACATGCATACTCTTGCGCCTGACGACACCGACAACAATAAAAAACTGACGAAACTGCGCGATTACATCGACCCTAACCTGCCGATGGAAGATTATTGCCGCAAGTATAACGTACATCTCAAATTTGACCCGGTCGAGCGCACGGAGCGCATGGAGGAGGTCACCGAGGATGTAGAGCGTGAATGCGATAAAGGACTGGCAGGGCAGCCGCGCGGCATGGGTTTCTGTTTTGCATACTGGCATGCGCGGCAGGCGGCTCTCGCACGCCGTGGCATCGAATGGTGTTCGCCCTCTGCCATGAACCCCGGTGTAATGTTTGACTGATATGATAATTGACTTTCTGAACGCTCTTCCCGAAAATATCTCTGGACTAATCGAGAAAATAATCCATGCCCACTCCCTGCCCGGCAACTCGGTCAGAGCTGACACTGTCACTGACGAAGAGAGTGTGCTCGCACTCATCGATGAAGAAATCAGACGTGGCGACATAGGACTCTACCCTCTCAAAGCTTTGCTCAGCGCATGCAATAACTGGGCGACTGCCATTATAGTGCGACTCGGACAGTTTCAGGATATACTTCTCGAAGGCATTGACAACGGCGCTTTGGCTCCTGACGACGAAACCGGCTGGATGTGGCTCGGTGTCGCAGCCGAAACAAACGACCCGGAAACGTTTATGACCGACATGGACCGTTATTATGACCTGCTCGCAACCGCCGCCGAGAACGATGACCCCGACGCGTTAGACATCATGCTGACCATATGGCCACCCGAGCAGATAATCGAAGAGGATTAGTTTTTACTGACAAAATATAATGACAACCAAACCCATACGACTCGTCCTTCACGCGCCTTTCGCCGAACTCAAGACCGGCGACTCGCGATTCTGGGGCAATCCCGACCTGCCCGAAGGCGCTGACTATCCGATGTATATCGACGACGAGGGCGACCCCTACCCTTATTTCTTTATCTGTCAGATAAATCTTGAGAAATTGGCTGCTTTTGCGCCGGAGAATCCACTTCCCCACAAAGGATTGCTGTCATTCTTCGCCAAAATCGACCACTATATGGGCTATGGCGCTGCAAGCTATGGCGTCTCCGGCTACATAAGTTCGGCCGACGATGTCAAGGTTATGTATTTCCCTGATACGGACAAGTTGCGCGAAGTCGTGCTCGTCGATGACGATGACAATCCGACCAATCCTGACGGCATGGAGATTACATTCACTCGCGAGCCGGAGCCGCTGAGCGACGAGCATGAGCTCTTTGCAGAGCCTACCCATCGCGAATGGGAGACATGGGACGCTCCGTTTGAGGATTGGACAATATTGCTTCAGATAGATTCATTTGACGGCATGGACTTCCAGCTCAATTTTATGGATTGTGGCGTGCTCGATTTTCTTATATCACCCGAAGCGCTCAAGGAGCACGACTTTTCAGACGTGCGCGGTATCATACTTTCAACTTAACACATTATCCAGCAATTAATTATGAAATATCTTAATATCGACATCGATGTCAATGCCTTGGGATGCGGAAGTCATTACCAGTATAATATTCCCGTATCAGACTTAAAGGCCGAGGAGGACTATCCTATCACAGTTCTGTTTCCCGACCAATTTTTCCCCTATATGTCTCCGATTTTTGCGCGGCTTAACGACGACAAAACAGCCGTCGTAATCAGCAGTAAAGAATATCCCGGCGGACTCCTGCCATTAGACGACGAGAAAGCATGCTGGTATAGTCCCCGGATAGGCCTGTCATATGCCTCTTGCGTAGTATCTGTAAATATCATAGATAAAGATGGATCATCAGCATAAATATCAGCATCAACACTTTTATAAATATAAGAGCCGGACGGCCGATGATAATGATGCCGGAGGCAACTGCCCTTTCTGCGGCGCTACGCTTGACGAAGACGAGCGCTTCTGCCCCGAGTGCGGCAATCCGCGCGGAGGCATAAAGTGTCCAAACTGCGGCACAATCAGCACACGCAGTTTTTGCAGCCGATGCAACACTCCGCTCAACGACATCGCACGCGAGGCCGTGCGTCAGGCCAAGGCCGACCCGCAATTCCGCCGCGCCGAACAGCTTGCCGCCGAGCTCGCCGAGTTGGAGCGACTGATTCAGACCGGCGGCCAGACTCAGGCTGCACTCGACACATCGCTAAATGACGAGGCACGCAAGGCTGCAGCCCGTTATGCCGAACTGTTCGGCGACATCTCATCGCTGAAAGTGCCCGATGCGCCAGTCGAGCAGGCTAAGCCACAGGGCAAGGTGCTGACAGGCGATGTACTGCGCGAGGCCATAGCCGCCTACCGCGAGAAAGCCGACGAACTGCAGCGCACGCTCGACTCGATGTTGCCTCCGCCGTCAGCTACGCCTGAGGAGCAGCGCAACTTCTTCTGTGCACGAAAGATTATGACTGTCAAGACTGTTGCCGTCAGACAGGAGTGGGTGTGCAACTACTGCGGATGCCATCACAACCAGCCGAGCGAATGTGTGCAGCCCGAGCTCGGTGGCAAATGGATTATCGAAAAACAGACCACTCAGGTGGCATCAACAATTTACAGCTGATGTCTGACAATAAAAATACATGGGGAACTTCGCCTCAGGAATCGACTACTGACAACCATACGCCCAAACCCGGCTGGGGCTCCTCGCCACAGGAGTCAACGACCGGTTATTCTGCACCAAAAAACAGCTGGGGCTCAGCGCCTCAGGAGTCGACAACAGGCTCACCTAAACCAAAATCAGGCACGGCGAAGGCAACTTGCCCGATATACTCGTTTTACGTTCTTGGCGGGGTGACATTCAGGGTGCGGCGCGTCATATCGGAGCACTCGGGAGAATCCGTAATCTTTGAGGTCGAAAACGACGGCAACATCTATGCGCTCAAGCTCTATCGCAGCGGCATCGTGCCTGACCACGACGTGCTGCAGCACATCATGGACAAGCGCGGCAACGGTCTGCTCATAGATATTTACACCCACGGCGTCTGGCATGACGACGCTGCCGGAGGCGACTACCACTATGAAGTCATGCAGCATTGCACGGGCGGCTCACTGGCCGCAATCAACATACGCGGCGACGAGGCCAAGCTGCGCGAATACGCGGTGCGCATGGCGTCGGCCGTCGACTTCGCCCACAGCATCGGGGTGCTACACCGCGATGTCAAGCCTGCAAACTTTCTTTTTGTCGACAAGGAGCAGACGCGTTTTGTGCTCACTGACTGGGGACTGGCCAAGACTTTAGACAAAGACCGCCGCACACCGACTGACGGCGGACGCACAAAGATTTATGCCGCTCCCGAGATGTATACCTACATCCCCGGCACGCCGACCTATATCGGTCCGAAGGCCGATTTCTTCTCCATGGGCATGGCGCTGATGGCGCTTTGGATGGGCGAGGGCAAATTATTGGCCGACGAGACCAAATTAGTTCACGACAAACAGGAGGAGACACTCCCCTACCCTCGGCGCGGCGAGATGAGCGACCACACACTCGGTCTGATAAAGGCTCTGACACGCCGCAACCCCGACAACCGCGCCGGATTTGACGAAGTGTTGCGCTGGGCCAAGGGCGAGAATATTTTCACGCACCGAGATGATAACGTCGCACCCGAATTCAGCATAATCTTCAATGCCTCGGCCGGTCTGACCGCACATTCGCCTAAGGAACTGTCTGACATGATGTGGGCCAATAAGGATTTAGCCACAAAATATCTCTATTCTGACACCATCGCCAAATGGTTTCACGACATTAAACGTCCGGAAATAGCGGTGACGATGGAAGATATCACCGAGAACCGTTTTCCCGGCGACCGTAGCGCCGGACTCTATGCAGCCTGCCTGACTCTCAATCCCGAGATGCCGTTTTGGTTTACGACCCCGAGGGGCATGGTAGAAGTGAAAACCTTAGACGAGTTAGGCGACGCTTTTGCCGAGGGGCGCCTCGGGTCTGACGATGTCAAGACATTGAAAGGTGAGGATTTCCTGATGTGGGCCGCAACACGCGATGCCGCGCTCGCGGGCAAAGCTATAAAGACCAAGGGAGGATACAAGGCCCTCTTTGCGTTGTTGCCCGGCCGCGGATTTGACTACAGGCCGTTGGATAAAAGTTCGTTAGCCACACCCGAACAGCTCGGGCAGCGTATTATGGACGAACTCAGCGGAGCGGTCGTCGGCAATGATGTGTCGTCAGGTGTAGTAAGTGACTGTCTGCTGCGCGATAACCGTTTGTGCTCATATCTGCGCAGTAAAGGCATCTACGACAAGCAGTTGAGCTATATACAATACTGCATGGACCTCGGATCAACCGATAATAAGAAGAAATTTGTGCCATATACATCGCGTGTTGCAAAAATGAAGGCTGCGGCCGGACTCATGGGGCGTGTGCCCGTGCTGACAGTCGGCGACATCAAATTCAAAGACGAGAAAGACGTGGCCGAGACCGATATGTCGCTTTTTGACGCTGACGAGCAAGACATTGTGGCCGATTGGCTGTCGCTGTTCTATCAGGAGAATCCTTACGCCGACTACAAAAAGAAATCATATCTTGACCTTGCGGCCGAATATGGCGACGCCATCAACGCACTGCCCGATTGCAGCTACAATCAGCAGGCCGCCGACGGTCTGGACAACATCAGCGTGGCGTTAGAGGCTAATGAAAATATGTGGGACAAGATAAAAATATGGCGTAGGATCGGACTTATCATCCTTATTCCGCTCGTCATCATAATACTCACGAATATCTATTTGGTAATAAGTACAGGCTCTGACGGTTTCCAAGACACGATGTCACGCTGGGGTCACGGCGTAGGCGTCTGTGTAGGCATACTTGCGGGACTGTGCATACTGGGCGAATACGGTTTTATTTTGAGCTTTATCGGCGGCGCGATATGCTATGTCATAGTCAAAATGATTTTCGGTCTTTTAGGCACACTTTTCCCGTGGATTATCATTGCATTTATGATTTGCGCCGCGATATATTTCTCAAAAAGAATATTTTACGGTCCGTCCAAAACACTCAAGGATAATTACACATCAATGGACTGGGACGAAGTTGTCGAACGCTTTTTCATCGGGCTGCGTTTCGGGTGTACTAACAAAGTCTTCCCTGAGAACGTGCCGTCCGATTACCCGCTCTGTGTAATTGACGAGAACTCGATGCTCGCCATCAAAGAAGTGAAGACCGCACGCCGATGCGCCCTGCTGATGCTGATATTGACAGTAGTCGGTGCATTGTGGTGCGGCTATTTAGGCTCAGAAACCGACAAAACCTCCGTCATAATGCCACCCTCAATTGATCAGCGACAGGATATTCGCCCGCTACAATCAGATTTCATAACCTCATTATCACCCGATAGCAGTGAACTGTCATAAATGCAACAAACCTAACCGACCCGTGGCGCGCTACTGCAAATGGTGTGGCACGGCGCTTGCGGCTGATTCACGCGCCGCAAATGGCTCGTCAAACCCCTTGGACACGCTGATTGAAAAGGCCGCGATACGCACACGCCTTGACGACATCGTTGCAAAGGCACGAGCCAAGGCGGAGTTCTGCCGCCGAAACGGCATCACAAGCCGCATGCAACTCAGCTTTGTCATCACGGGCGATGCCGGCACAGGCAAAACCACAGTCGCAAAGGCCATAGCTGCCGCTCTTGCCGATGCCGGAGTGCTGCGCACACCCGTGGCCGAAATTGTCACCCCTGTCGATTATGACAACTGGATAAAAAATATCGACAAACACGCCGAGCGGCTCGCCGACTCTGCACTCATATTTGAGGAGGGTCAAAAACTTGTTACGGAAGGCGACGGTGACGATGTCGAGCGCATCGACCACGTACTCCAAAGCGTGCGCCGATGGCGTGAAGACAGCAAACGACCGGTCGTAATCATCACAGGAAGCCGACGTCTGCGCGAATTTTTTGACGGAAATCCGAACTCTGCCTCGGCGATAAATTATTTCTTTGAGACTGAAAAAATCAGTATAGACGGTCTGATGGAGATTGCCCTGCGGCAATTAAACATGAAGTATAAACGCCGTCTGTCTCAGGAGGCACAGGAAAAACTGCGCCGTATATTTGACAACGACCGTCGCAACCCCGATGATGCCTTGGGCGCCGGGGGTCACAACGCCGCGGCCCGGGCCTATAACATCGATCTGGCGGCCATAGGTGTGACTGATACCGAACTCGGGCCGGACTATGTAAAGGGCCTCGAGTTCAAGCCTAAAACAATTAATGAAGTACTGGCCGAATTCAACAAATATGTCGGTGTCGAAAGTGTCAAGAACGCAATCCGCACCATCGCCAACACTATAGCCGAAGATGTCAAGGCCGGTCGACCGGCGCGCATCATGCATCATTATCAGTTCCTCGGCAATCCCGGCACAGGCAAAACCACCATGGCCCGTATCTTTGCCGACGCGCTACACGCACTCGGCGCACTGCCTGTCGGACATCTCAAGGAGGTGACGAAAAATGAACTCGTTTCGAGTTTTGTGGCCGACACACCGTCAAAAGTCACGGAAGTGTTTCAAGAGGCCATGGGAGGTGTGCTTTTTATCGACGAGGCCTATCAGCTCGCCAACGACAGCCACGGACGTGACGCCATAGCCACAATACTGACTCTGGCCGAGAACAATCTCGGCAAATTAGTGGTGATAATTGCCGGCTACACCAAGGAAATGGGCGAATTAATGCAGGTTAACTCGGGCCTGTCATCGCGCTTTGACGAGGTTATAAACTTCCCGGACTATTCGGCCGAGGAGCTGACCGAAATATTCCGCCGAATGGTCAATTCGTCAGATAAAGGTCTGCGGCTATCTCCCGAAGCCGAGGCGCAGGTGGGCAATGTGTTCAGACGCATATATCTGACACGCAGCCGCAACTTCGGCAATGCCCGCGTGGTGCGCTCGGTTTTCAACAAGGCGGTCGAGCGCATGAAAACCCGTCTGAACGAAGACCCGTCGTCCGGCTATTGGCTGACAATGAAAGATATAGAAGGTGATGACTGCGAGCGCAAATCTGTCGACGAAATCCTCGCCGAATTAGACGACCTCATCGGCATGGACTCGGTCAAAGACCAGTTGCGCCGCATCGCACAAACTGTCGAACTGAACCGTCGCCGCGCACTGACAGGCCGAACTCAAGCCAAAGTCGACAATATCCACATAGCAATTACAGGCAATCCCGGAACAGGCAAAACCGAAATCGCCAAACGTATGGGACGCATATTCAAGGCTATGGGCATACTCGCCAAGGGGCATCTCGTCGAGCGCGAACGCAAGACATTATTAGACAGCATGTCAAACTCTGCCGGCATCAATATGGACAAGGCTGTCGACGAGGCGCTCGGAGGGGTGCTCTTCATCGACGAGGCATACAATCTCATACCGATGAACAATCCGTCTGACAAAGACCGTGACGGCATGGCGGCCGTCGACGCGCTTATGACCCGCATGAGCAGCGACGCCGGCAAATTTGTCACCGTCATAGCCGGATATAAGGCCGAGATAGACGAATTTATAGCCAATGCCAATCCGGGACTCGCACGACGATTCACCCATCGCATCCACATCGATGACTACTCGGCTGACACTCTCGTCGAGATATTCAAAGCCCGCGTCAGAAAAGAGAATTTCAACCTTACACCCGAGGCCGAGTCTCTTTTAGAGAAGAAAGTGCAGGAAATGGCGACGATGAAAGACAAAAACTTCGGCAATGCCGGAGCTATGGTCAAACTCTTCAATCAGACAATCGAACGACAGTCAGAGCGTCTCGGCGCTTGCATTGACTCGATCACCGACGACCAGATGTTTACAATCGAGGCTGCCGATATACCCTACGATGCGCCCAAGAAGGTCGACATCAACCTGTGTATGCGCGAGTTGGACGAATTGGTAGGCCTCGACTCGGTCAAGAAAATCGTGCATGACCTCGCCGACACTATCGCCACCGAACAGGAGCGCGCCGCAATAGAGGGACGACGCCCTAATGTGCCAATGAGCCATTATCTCTTTGTAGGCAATCCCGGCACTGGCAAAACTACCGTGGCGCGCATCATGGGCGAAATCTTTTACTCGCTCGGACTGCTGCCGAGCAACAAGCTTGTCGAAATCAAGCCCGGCGACATGATTGCTCCTTTCGTGGGCCACACCGCGCCTAAGACGCGTCAGATGATTGAGCGCGGCGTGGGCGGCGTCCTTTTTATCGACGAGGCTTACGGCCTGAACGACGGAGGCTTCGGCACGAAAGACGCTACGCCCGAGATGCTGACCCTGCTCAACGACTACGAGGGCCGTATGGTCTGCATCGCTGCAGGCTATCCGCGCGAGATATCGGCATGGCTGTCGACCAACACCGGTCTCAGCCGACGCTTTCAGACTACCGTGCATTTTGAAGACTACGATGCCGACCAGCTCGCCGTAATCTTCATGAACATACTCAAAAAAGAGGGCATGCGCGCCGACGAGTTCGCCGAGGCGGCAATGCGCGATTACTTCCGTACACTTGTGTTCAACAAGGGCGACGACTTCGGTAACGCAGCCGAGGCTGTAAACTATTTCAAAAAAGTCAAAATCAATCAGGGTGCCCGTCTGCGCGCGCTCGGCGACTATGACCGCTCGGAGCTTTACACCCTGCGTCGCGAAGATATGATTATAACGCCATGAAATGCTACAATTGCAAACAACAGATTGACGACGATTCGCTCTACTGCGACCAGTGCGGCGAGCAAATTTTCATGTGTCCCGACTGTCGTGTGCCGGGCAAAGGCTCGGGCAAGCGTTGCGGTCAGTGCGGCAAACCGCTTGTAGCCGCATCCGAGCTGTCAGCATCTGCTGATGCCAAAGCGCCGACTCGGCTTGTGAGCCGCGAGATGGGACTGACTATCGAACTCGCCGACGGCCTCGTGCTCGGCCGCTTGGAAGGCAAATATGCGGCGATGCTTGCTCCGCTCAAATATCTATCGGCGCGTCACGCATCAATCAGCCGCGACACCGGCGGATGGATTATCAAAGATGAAGGCTCGCGCAACGGCACGGCGGTCAATGGCCGCTGGTGCTACACACCCCTGCATTTCGGTGCCGGTGACACCGTGCGCCTCGCCAACGCTTATGATTTTATCGCCGAATGAGATTAG
>DXYS01000015.1:0-2100 GCA_019415705.1 Bacteroidales bacterium
CCCCAGAACTGGCTCGAGAAGACAAAGGCCTTCAAGCGTGCAGTCATCAGCGCTACAGCTACCAACCTCCTGCTCTTCACCAACTATGACGGTGATCCCGAAGCAGCAGCTTCAGGTTCAGGTGTCGGCGGTTCATCGTCTGTCGGTTTCGACTACTGCGGCGTTCCCTCGACAGCAGGCTTCACATTCGGTGTCAACCTGACATTCTAAAAACAGTTATAAAGAATAATTCGATTTAAGATTATGAAACTAAATAAATCAATACTGGCGGCCGGCGCAGCTCTTATGCTGATGACATCTTGCTCAGATTGGCTCGATGTCAACAACGACCCCAATACTGCAACCGACTCTGCCGCTCCATACGAAAAGCGTCTTGCACACATTGAGTTCTATACTCATCACGCCTATTATATCGGCGGTCAGGCAATTTCTTATCTTTGCGGCGACTTTACCGCTAATTCTCGTTCAAGCAATCAGGGCAAATACGCTCAGTGGGAAATGAACGAATGGCGTTGTACTACCGTCTATCAGTGGTGGTTTGTCGGTGCCGCTTGTAACATCCAGCCGATGATCGACGACGCTATGGCACACGGCGCATACCACTATGCAGGTGTCGGCCATCTCCTTCTCGCCTATGGCATGACAATGATGAATGACCTTCACGGTGAAATGCCCTGCTACGACGCTCTCGGTTCTAACGTGACCCCCGTCTACAGCTCAGGCAAAGAGATGTACCGCTATATCATGGAGCAGATCGAGCAGGGTCTCGAGCTTCTCGGCCGCGAACAGGCTGCCGGCGCTGTTTCACTCGCTGCCAATGACTACTGGGCCAGTGGCGATGTCAGCAAATGGGTTAAATTCGGTAACCTCATGAAAGCCCGTCAGATTCTGAAACTCACCAAGAAAGGTGCCGGCACATTCAATCTCGAGAACGAATCGTTCGTTTATGATGCCGACGCTATCCTCGCCGCTCTCGATAAATCGTTCAAGAGCAACAACGAAAACATGGTTGTCAACCACACCGATGAACCCAACGGTTCTATCGATAACCTTGGCTGGCTCGAACAGGTTCTCTATAATCCCACCTATTCGGTTGACGGCATGAACTCGAACGTCTTCTTCACAAAGACTGTCGAGGACAACCTCACTCACTTCGCAGGTGCGACTATCGAAGACCCCCGTGCAGACCACATCCTCCCCTGGGCTAAATCTCGTATCACAGCTACAACGCCTGCTGATCTCGTTTGGGACGAAACCAAGACATGGCGCCGTACAAAAGGTGTCGACATGCTGTCGAATGTCCGCCTTGGCGGTTCGCCTTATGCAACGTCTTGGGGCGTAGCTACTGCTTATGATGATAAGGATACAACTCCCCACTTCTATTGCGACAGCAAAGACAATTCCGGTGATACGGTATACGTCCATCAGCGTTGCGGCGGCAAAGGTTATTACGGTGGTACTGACCTGCTGATTTATCTCGATAACCAGAAAGGTAAGGGCGGTGACAACTCTGCATTGTCAGGTACATTCGGTACACGTCCGTCATCTCCCGGCCCGGTCGGCACATACTACGAGGCTTGCTTCATCCGCGCAGAAGTCCTTTTCAACAAGGGTGACAAAGCCGGTGCATTAGCTGCCTACAAAGAAGGTGTCAAGGCTCACATGGAGTTCATGAAAGCCAAAATCGACCGCTGGGTTGCTGAAGACGGTAATCTCGCACGTTGCCCGTCATTCAAACCCATGACAAATGAGGAGATTAACAACTATGTTAATAGCAATGAAGGCCTCTGCAAAGGTGACCTGACCCTCGGCAAAATCATGACTCAGAAACATATCGCCATGATGTATACACAGGAAAACTGGAACGATATGCGTCGCTATGATTATAGAACTGATATCTTCCTGGCATGGGACAAACCTTATGAGTATACCGTAAGTGCCAAGACAGGTATTCCCGAAGGTCAGTATCCCCGCCGTTGGAGAGTTTCGTCTCACGAATATAAATACAACAAGGATAACCTCGACGCCGCTTGCCCGACAGACCTCTGCAAGCTCGTTGGCGCCTCAACAGGCAAGAACTGGTGGAACGCGCCTGCAATG
>DXYS01000015.1:2110-2655 GCA_019415705.1 Bacteroidales bacterium
GGCCACCAGTAAAATCATCGCCTTTCAGGCGATACTTGAAACTCAGGCTTGAAGCCCGATGCGGTTAAGTTATGACTTAATACTGTGTTTATAAGTGGTATATAAGCAATTCGACGTCCGCAGGACGTCTGCGAGTTCGTAGCCGGGTACATGGAGGCCCATAGGGCCGAGATGTGCCAGGTAAGGCATAAAGTACGATTAGATGTCTGTAAGACATCGATTTAAGTAAAGATGGCCATTTTTCAATGTCTTACAGATATCATCCGTGTGATAGTAGCTTTCCGGGTACACCGAAGCGTAGCGCAGGTGTGCCCGGTTACGAGTTAAATACTGTCTTTCAGACAATTATAGCTTAACTTAACCGCATTGGGCTTGAGGACTGCACTTTTGATACCCATGGGCATTAATTGCAATGATTTCGTCCGAAGGACGATGATGTTACTGGAGACCGCGTACGCCGAGGAGCGCAGCTCCGGCTTCAGTACCACATCGCAACGGTTTAGAGCTTAATTGCTGCTGTAGCCATGTCGTCCGAAGGATGATGA
>DXYS01000016.1 GCA_019415705.1 Bacteroidales bacterium
TCTGAAACTTTCAATTCTCAGAGGCTTTAACAAGTGGAGTTCTGCAACACCCCCCCTACCATTCGTCTGCTTGTCATTATTTGGTCAGATTAGTCTAATTAGCCTGATTGGACAAATAAAGGCGTAAGATAAAACGCAAGTCGGGGCGCGTCAATGACGCGCCCCGACTATATTTTAACCTTGTAGTGTCAGGTTATTTCCACAGAGGATTCTGCTCGAGGTTGGGGTTGAGTGTAATCTGGCCTGTGGGGATGGGGTCGAGGTAAACGCGGTCGAGGTAAACGCGGTCGTTGCCGGGGATTGCATCAATGTAATCACCGACTACGTTAGACGGTTTACGGGTAGCGTTCTTGATGTTGGCACCGAGTTTGATGTTGGGATATTTCTTGGTGTCAAGTTTGTCGAGCTGATGCCAGCGGTACATATCCCAGAAACGGAAGCCGTTGTCCATGATAAGCTCGCAACGACGGCAGCGGCGGATCTCCCAGAGGAGGCTCGAAACGCCCATGTTGTTGGCGGGGTCGTTGATGGCCGACATACCGGCAACAGTCTGTGCGGGAAGCTCGGCACGAGCGAATAGCTTGTTGATGGTGTTGTTGAGGTCACCGTCGGTGAGGCTACCGAGTTCGGCTTTAGCCTCGGCATAGTTGAGGTAGACAACTGACAGCCAGAACACGGGAGCTGCGGTGTAGTTGTCTTTTGCACGATATGTCCAAGGAATTGTGATGTTGTCATACTTGCGGATGGTATAGCCCGTGTTGGAGTTGAGCTGTGATGATCCGTAGCGTGCCCATGTGTGACCTTCGCTCGATGTGCCGTAGCAGATAACGGTGTCGACGGTCATCGAGAGACGTTTGTCGCGGACTTTAAGCACATCGCCAATGTAAACAATATCACCTTCGATTGCATTGTCACCTACACCCGAAACGATACCTTTCTTCATGTAACCGGCGTCGTTCTTATCCATCGTAGTCGATGCGAGGGGTTTGCCGTCTTTGAAGAGGTAAGCGTCGAAGGCGTCTTTAGAGATGCCGGCGATGGCTGTGGTCTGAGTAAGGTAGTTAATCAGAGAGTGAGTCATGATGCCGGTCTTGTAACCCTTGTAGAAGATAACCTCGGGATTGCCGTCAAGAGTGTTGGGCGTGTTGTAGGTTGCCTGATAGTCAGGGCTGAGCGAGTAGCCCTTGGCCATGATGTACTGGCAGGCGGCGACACACTCGTTGAGCCATTTTGTGGCGCGGGTGTTGTCGGCGGCATAGCCTGTGGTGGCAGCCTGACGGTATTTGCAGTATGTGCCTTCCCAGAGAGCGATGTCAGCGAGCATTGCATAGCCCATGTCAGAGCTGAAAGTCGCCTTGCTGCCGTTGCCGATGTTTTCGGCGCCGTACTTGAGGTCCTCGAGCACTTTATCCATGACTTGGTCACGGTTTGTACGGGGGAGCTGGAGCGCAGCGTTATCGGCCGGGTCAATCACGTAGTCATAGTAAGGAACGTCACCGTAGGTACGTACCAGCCAGAAATACTGCAGACCGCGCATAAGGCGTGCGATGCCGATATATTTCTTTTTGGCCACTTCGGTCAGAGACGAGCCCTGAACATTCTCGATGATAGTGTTGATTTTACGAATCTGCTCGTAGGGAGAGTTCCAGTTAGAGCTTGCCGTAACAATGCTGGTCGGCGAGAAGTTTACAAAGCCATTGCCTATGCCGCCGCCCTGGTCGTCAGAGAGGGTCTGGAAGTAGAACAGACCGCCTGTCGAACCGCCGCTGGCATTACCAGTGAAGTTATTGTAAAGGGTATTGCACTGGAGAATCACGTTAGACTCGTTGTTCCAGTAGTTGGGGTTGTTTGTCTGCTCGTCAAGCGGGAAACGGTTGTCGTTGAGGAAGTCGTCGCACGAGCTCATGCCGACAGCTGCCAACGCTAACGATGCGCAAATTATATATTTTTTCATATTTTCGGGAATTATGCGATTTTAGAATGTAACCTGAAGACCGAATGAATAAGAACGCTGCATCGGGTTGGCACGGCCCCATGTGTTGGCGCCTGACCACTCTGTAGCCGTGATTTCGGGGTCGAGGGGCGAGTAGTCCTTGTTGCCGCGGTGGATAAAGAAGAGGTTGTCACCGCTGAAGTAAACGCGGAGTTTCTCGATGAAGGCCTTGCGGGTGAGGTCACGGGGCAGAGTGTAGCCGACAGTGATGTTCTTGACGCGGAGGTAGCTCAGATCCTGCAGATATTTTGTCTGGGGCAGGTAGTTGTAAGCGCCCGAGCCGATACCGGGAACGTTGTTGCTTGCATAACCGCCGGGATAGAGGTTAGGATAGCGGTTGCTCTGGTCAACGTTGTAGCCGATGATATTCCATTTGTCGTCAAATTCTACAGAGTTGTGAGATGTCATGTGGTCGTAGAAGATGTCGTTGGCAGCCTGAGTGAAGGGGATGACCATCGAAGAAGTCGTCCAGTAGTCGCGTTTGCCTACGCCCTGGCAGAAGATGTCGAGGTCGATGCCTTTCCAGTCACCGCCGATATGGAAGCCATACTCATAGCGAGGCTGGTCATTACCCATCTTGATGACGTCACCGTGGTTTTCGAGAGTACCTGTACCGATCTGTTTGGCCTCACCGCGTTTGAGAGCGGCCTGAGCCTCAGAGTAGTCGGGATCGTTGGGCACATAGTAGTTGCCGTTGTAAAGAATCATGCCGGTTATACCGCCTGAGATGATGCCGTCACCGTCACGGTCAACGAACATGATGTCGCCGGGGCCGTAGTGGAAGTTGCCGGTTTCAAGCGAACGCTGGTCTGTAACACCGGGTTTGGGGATGAAAGCACCCTTGTTGTCTTTCTTGAACGAGCCGTCAGCATTGCGTTCGAAGTCGTCCTCTGTGTAGTAGCGGGCAGTCTCAAAGCCCCAGATTGTGCCGTACTCCTTGCCGTCATAGTTAGAGGCGATAAGGAATGTCGGGTTGTTCCATTTTGTGATGGTTGTGCGCTGGTCGGCGATGTTGAAGCTTGCGTAGACGCCGAAGTCACCGAAGCGGTGATTCCATGCGAGCGAGAGCTCCCAGCCGCGTGTGCGCATACCGCCTGCATTCTGATAAGGAGCACCTGCACCGAGGACCTTGGGCAGCTCGACACCGGGGGCGAGCATGTTTTTGTTCTCGCGCTGATACCAGTCAAACGATGCTGTAATCTCGTTGTGGAGGAAGTTGAGGTCGAGACCTATGTCAGTGGTGGCGATACGCTCCCAGCTGAGTGATTTCGAAACGACGGCGGGAGTGCCTGCACCTTGGATGAGGACGCCTGTAGCGGGGTCAATCCAGCTGTAAGCGGCTGTGCCGATTGTAGCGATGAAACGGTTGTTGCCTACACCTTGGTTACCGATTTCGCCGTAAGATGCGCGGAGTTTACCGTTGTTGATGATGTGTTTGAGGGGTTTGAAGTAGTCTTCTTCAGAGAAGCGGTAGCCGATAGAGCCCGAGGTGAAGAATGCCCACTGGTCATCTGCCGGGAAACGAGACGATCCGTCGTAGCGGCCGTTGAGCTCGAAGAGGTAGATGCCTTTGTAGTCATAGTTGAGACGGCCGAAGAAACCGGCTGTAGCCCAGTGGCTGTCACCGTTGCCGGGTTTGACGAGGTCGCCGGTGGTGAGGTTCATTGCGGGCAGGTTGTTGTCAAGGAGGACTTTGCCGCGGGCGTTGAACTCATGGTAAGAGTTCTCCTCGATGTTTGTACCGAGCATGAGCTTGAAGTTGTGGTCACGTGCGACTGTCAGAGCGTAGCTGGCGTAAGCGTTGACGGTCCAGCGATTGCTGTAGGCGTTGCTCTTTGACGATGTGGTGGCTTTCTGATTGACAGCCTCGGTGGGATACATGTAGGGACCAAACCAGTTGTCATAAACCGTCACAGGCAGATAAGCGTACTGCGAGTCGCTGACATGCTTGGTGTATGTGAAGTCGGCGTTGAGGGTGAGGCCTTTGAGGAGCTCTGCGCGTACCCAAGCCTGCATACGTGTCTGAGCGTGGGTGTTGTGGATGGGCGAAGCCTGTTTCAGATAGGCGATTTCGTTGCGGAAGTCATAAGCCTGACCGTCTTCCTCATATACACGGTAGCCGAGCATCTGATAGAAGCCCGGGAAGCGCCAGACCGTACCGAAGGTGTTTGAGCCTACGTTGGGGGTCTGCACGTCACGCTGGTTGTAAGAGAAACGCACGCCTGCGGTTAACCAGTCATAGATATTGAGCTGGAGGTCAGCCTTGGCGTTGTAGCGGTGAACCTGATCGGGGTTGAAGTTGAGGAGGTTCTGGCGCTTTGCGTAACCGAACATCACGTTGAAGACAGCTTTGCCTGTCGATCCGTCGATAGAAACGTTGTGGGAGTTTGACGGAGCGGCGTCGTTGATAAAGATTTTGTTGATGTCGTAGTCGTCATATAGTAGTCACCGACATTGTTGTCGTCGACATAAGGACGGAGCTCACCGTAGCTGTCGATGCGCTTGCCGCCGTTCTGCTCGCGCCAAGCCTTGGCGTAAGGCAGCATGGCGGCATAGTCCTGACCGAAGAACTCGCCCTCGTTGGGACCGATCTGTTTGGCAGCCTGAATCATGGCTTCGAGCTGAGTGACGTTGTCAGTCATCTCGGGCAGCAGAGTGGCCTGGCTCCATGCGAAGTTGTTAGAGTATTTAATCTGAATCTTGTCGCGTTTTGTGCCGCCCTTGGTGGTGATGAGGATTACACCGAAGGCAGCGCGCGTACCGTAGATTGACGACGACGAGGCGTCTTTCATGACCGAAATCTCCTTGATGTCGTTGGGGTCGAGGTAGCTGATGTCGTCCATAGCCACACCGTCGACAACGATGAGGGGCGATGTCGAGCCCGAGAGAGAGCCTGTACCGCGGATTTTGATAGAAGATGTAGCGTCGATGTTACCGGTCGAGTTAAGAATGGTAAGACCGGGGACAGCGCCCTGCAGGGCTTTCATGACGTCCTGCTGGGGACGGCTCTCCATGGCCTGAGCCACGTCGACAGTGGCGACGGCGCCGGTGAGGTTGGCGCGTTTCTGTGTACCGTAGCCGACGACCACAACTTCGTCGAGCTGTTCGTTATCAGGGATAAGCACCACGGTCATGCCGTTGACAGCAGGAGCCGTGAGGGGCTTGTAGCCGATGTAAGAGATATTTAATTGAGCACCCGAGGCAACACGGATGGCAAATTTGCCGTCGATGTCAGTTGTAACAGCATTGCCGGGGACACCCTTTTGGACAACACTCGCACCGATTACGGGCTGATCGTTTTCATCGAGAATCGTACCGGTGACGGTAGCGACCGACTGACTTTTAGCCTGAGGCTCGGGATTAGCCATCGCTGTGAGGGCGACGCCGGGCATCCCGCATGCCAGAAGCATTGTCAATAGAAGATGTTTTCTCATAAAACTTAAATTACTGAAAATAATGTGGTTGAAATTGGGTTAGGATTTGATGTAGTTGTTTTACAGGTACGTAAGGCTTTGATTTACTGTCTATTTCTTTAATTAAATGATTTTGAGGTTTATAAATTATAGTTGTTAATCACTGATATTCAACTGACTTTATGACCGGACGTCTCTGCGTCACGGCTTTAACGGCGTTTTTGTATCTCTTGTCAAGAGATGCAAAAAAATTGGAGCCCTAAAATGCTGCAGCATTTATAATTAGCATAAATGACACCGTGATATTTCGTCCGCGTTAGCGGTCGGAGCCGCATAGCGGCGCGGGCATATGAGCCTATGACAAGCAGGCTGTCAGGTCTGCGTAGTCATAGGTAATAGAATCAAATAAAATCATTCACCCTGTAGGGGTGACGCAGCCACTAAACATTTGATAATCAAAGCGGCGCACCTACAGCGCGCTATGTCTATAAATCGGAAAATTTACCACGGTTGCGCAGACCTAACGGCCTGCTTACCGTGGCCTCACATACGGCGCTGCGCTGCAGCGCGGACGCACCTGACGGCGCTCAAATTTCATGCGCTTTAACCAACATTACCATCATGCGGCGCAGTCGCGCCGGCCGCTTTAACTTAATTTTATATAGAGATTCTCGCGCGCGTAATAATGCGCGCAATTACCCCGGAATAAGCATTTAAGACGCCTAAGGTCGACACTTCTCGTTAAACCCCGATAATATTTATTAACTCTTAAAGGCCTGATACGCGCCTAATTCAACGTAATTTTAAAAAATATCTTCAAAAAAGTGTTGCAGAATAAATTTTTGTGTTTATCTTTGCCAAGCGCATTGCATCTCTTGACAAGAGATACAAAAACGCACATTCAAGCCATGCGGCGCAGAGGCGCCAAGGCACACCAAGTCAGCTGAATATCAGTGATTAACAACTATAATTTATAAACCTCAAAATCCTTTAATTAAAGAAATAGACAGTAAATCAAAGCCTTACGTACCTGTAAAACAACTACATCAAATCCTAACCCAATTTCAACCACATTATTTTCAGTAATTTAAGTTTTATGAGAAAACATCTATTCGTGACTTTGCTTCTCGCATGCGGGATGCCCGGTGTCGCCTTCACAGCGATGGCCAATCCCGAGCCTCAAACGCAGAGTCAGGCGACTGTCACCATCAAAGGTACAGTCCTCGATGAGAACAATGAGCCCGTCATCGGCGCCAGTGTTACGCCCAAAGGTACTACCATGGGTGTATCGACCGACGCCTTTGGTAATTTTACCCTTAAGGTTGCTCCCGGAGCACAGCTGACTGTGGCATATGTCGGCTACAAAACCGAAACCGTAAAAGCTGCCGACGGCATGCAGATTTATCTTCAGCCGACCACCGAGATGCTTAACGAAGTCGTTGCAATCGGTTACGGCTCACAGAAACGCGCCAACCTCACCGGCGCTGTCGCTACAGTTGACGTAGCAAAAGTTATGGACGGCCGCCCCTCGTCAGACGTTGCCAAGTCTCTGCAGGGTGCTGTCCCCGGTCTTACCATCACGACCAATGACGGTGCGGTCAACTCTACCGCCCGTCTGAAAATCCGTGGTACAGGTACTCTTTCAAACGGTCAGGTTTCTAACCCCCTTATCGTTGTCGACGGTGTGCCTGTAGACGACCTGTCGTTTGTCAATCCCGACGATATCGAAAACATCTCCGTCCTCAAGGACGCCGCCTCGTCTTCGATTTACGGTACACGCGCAGCCTTCGGTGTAATCCTCGTTACTACCAAGAAAGCAGCAACACAAGACCGTGTGTCGGTTAAATATTCAAACAACTTTGCATGGAGCCGTGCCACCACGCTCCCCGAATACTCATCGGTGCCCAACCAGCTGCGTGCCCTCATGCAGTCTAACAACCGTCAGGGTGTAGCCAACGAGCTCTTCGGTATGTATTTCGAAGACCTTATGCCCTATGCAGAGGCTTGGGAGAAACAGAACGGCGGCAAGGCATCGGGCTATCGCGAAATGATGCCTTTCCAAGACTGGGACAACGTAGGTGACTACTATGTCAACGCCGACGGTACAGGCGCCCTCTACTATGCCAACTGGGACGTAGCCGGCATCATGTTCCGTGCAGCTCCCTCTAACAAGCACAATGTCAGCGTCGAAGGCCAGAGCGGCAAGACCAACTACCGCATCTCTTTCGGTTATGACCGCCGCGAAGGCACTCTCGCTTTCAACGCTCCCGTCATGAAACGCTACAACGCCAGCGCCAACATCAACACCGAAATCTTCGACTGGTGGAAAGCAGGCGTACGCTTCACATACGCAGACAAGGTCTACAACGGCAACCAGACATGGCGCAGCCCGTACACCTACGGATGGCGCTGGGGCTCGTACTTCGGCCCCTACGGCTACATGAAGGCTTACGAAGGCCGTCGTGTCGTGCCCGGCGATCCCGACTACGACAAAGGTGTTCCCGTACAGTGTAACGCTGCCGTAGGTTACGCTACAGAGGGCGGCCAGTATGAGGACGATGCCACCGACACCCGTATTCAGGCTTACACCGACATCAACCCGTTCAAAGGTTTCACTCTCCACGCAGACTTCACCTATGACCGTCAGAACTACAACTGCCGTCAGGCTTGGATGCCTATCGAAGTTTGGAACACATGGAACGGCAACATCAACTATGTCTCAACACAGCGCGGCACATCAGGCACATCTGCCCGCGAGACCAACTCGTACTCGACTCTGTGGACAGTCAACGTCTACGGCACATACGAGCACACATTTGTCGACAACCTCAACTTCAAGCTGATGGCCGGCGGTACAGCAGAGCGCTTCACATCGAGCCAGTTCTACGCTGACCGTGACGTCCTGCTCGACGTTAACCTCCCCTACCTCGGCCTTACATCAGGCGGCGACAAGGGTGACCAGTTCCTTATCAGCAACACCCGCGGCCACCGTGCAACAGCCGGTTTCTTCGGCCGTCTCAACCTTGACTGGAAAGGCATCTATCTCTTAGAGTTCAACGGCCGCTATGACGGTTCGTCACGTTTCCCCGCCTCCGACCAGTGGGCATTCTTCCCCTCGGGCTCAGTGGGCTACCGCTTCACCGAAGAAAACTACTTCAAGAATCTTAACATCAACGATATCCTGAGCAACGGTAAACTCCGTGCTTCTTACGGCCACATCGGCAACGAGGCTATCGGTACGAACATGTTCATCTCGACAATCGGCACCGGCTCGCTCAACTGGCTCACCGGCGGCTCGAAAACACCGTATGCAGGCATGCCTTCACTCGTGTCTTCGTCTCTGACATGGGAACGCGTCGTAACCACCGACATCGGTCTTGACCTCGGTTTCCTCAACAACTCGCTCAACCTGACATTCGACTGGTTCCAGCGCGATACCAAAGACATGCTCGCTCCCTCACAGACACAGCCCGCCGTCCTCGGCGCAAGCGCTCCTATGGGCAACAACGGCTCACTCCGCACACGCGGCTGGGAGCTCGGCATCAGCTGGAATCACAGCTTCGGCGACGCTGACGTCTATGCCAACTTCAACATCTATGACGGCAAAACCAAAGTCACAAGCTACCGCAATGATGCCGGTCTTATCAACAACTTCTACGACGGTAAGAACTACGGCGAAATCTGGGGCTTCGAGACAGACCGCTTCTTCGAGGAGTCTGACTTCGAGCGCAACGCCGACGGCAGCTATGTCAAAGACGCCAAAGGAAACTTCATCCCCGTTGAGGGCGTAGCCGACCAGCGCGGTCTGCAGAGCGGCTCGTTCAAATACGGCCCCGGCGATATCAAGTTTGCCGACCTCGACGGTGACGGTGTCATCTCAGGCGGTGTCAAAGGCCGTGTCGAACTCGACGGCGTGCTCTATGATCCGGGTGACCCGGGCTACGAGGAGGCTCTCGCCAACCCCGCACACAAAAGCTGGGGTCTCGGTACACTCAAAAACCATGGTGACCTCAAAGTTATCGGTAACGCAACTCCCCGCTACGAGTACTCATTCCGCGTAGGCGGTGCTTGGAAAGGCTTCGATATCGACATGTTCTTCCAAGGCGTGGGCAAACGTGACTGGTGGTCGACCTCATCGTTCGTAATGCCTCTCATGCGTGGCGCTGACGCAACATATGCCAACATGGAGTCTTACAACAAGATGATTTTCGACGAAAACAACAAAATCGTCGGTTACGAAATCAGCCAGAGCAACGACTATCCCTGTATGTATCCCGGCTCTTCAAGCAGCGGTACAATCTCAGGTCTCGGTCAGGGCCGTTACAACTTCTATCCCCAGACCAAATACCTGATGAACATGGCTTACCTCCGCTTCAAGACTCTCACAGTCGGTTACACTCTCCCGACCAACCTTACTCAGAAAGCTCTCATCCAGAAAGCACGTGTTTACTTCACAGCAGAGAACCTCTGCCTGCTCTACAACGGTATGAAGAAATACCCGATCGACCCCGAAATCGGTTCGAACTGGACAACAGGTCTGAGCTACAGCGACGGTACATTCGGCCGTACAGAGCCTATGAACCGCACATTCTCATTCGGTCTCCAAATCACCCTCTAATCCTTTAAAAGCAACTACACAATGAACAAAATATTTTCGACAGCTCTGCTTGCTTTTGTCGGTATCGCTCTGACCGGTTGCGACGACTTCCTTGATGAAAACCGTTATCCGGAGACATCAATCGTCAACAACCCCCTCTACTGGTCAAACCCCGACAACTGCCAGATGCAGGTAAACCGTATGAAACAGTACTTCTACGGTTATGGTAGCGGCACAGGCTACGGCAATTTCTACTTCAACACCCTGTCTGACGACCAGTGCGGCAACTCGTTCACTGACTGGAAATTCACCAATGTGCCCAGTTCGTCATCTTCTTACAGCGACCCGTATGTCGTCATCCGCGGATGTAACTACATCATCGAGGGCGTCAGCGGCTCGTCTCTGAGCGAAGTGCAGAAAGCCAATTACATCGCACAGGCCCGTCTGATCCGCGGCTATGAGTACTATCAGCTCGTGCGCCGTTACGGTGACGTCATCCTCGTGGAGAAAGTCGAGGAGCCCGATGCCGAAATTCTCTACGCAGCCCGTACAGACCGCAAGACTGTCATGGACTATGCTTACGAGGATATGAAATATGCCGCTGAGAACATCACACTCCAGTCAGGCAAACAGCAGTTCTCTAAAGACCTTGCCAAAGCAATGCTCTCTGAGCTCTGTCTCTGGGAAGGTACTTTCTGGAAATACTGCACACAGGCCGACAACTACTATGCACCCGACGCAACACGCTCGAAACATTATCTCGAACTCTGTGTCACCTACAGCGAGCCGCTGCTTGCCTCTTATCCCATCGGCAACGACTATGCAGCTCTCTACAACCAGCCTTGGAGCGCAAACGCACAGCAGGGCTTCGTAGGTCTGTCAGGCAACTCTGAGGTAATCTTTGCTACAGAGTATGAGAAAGACGTGTTCATGAACTCTATCACCGCCTACACCTGCTCGTCAACCGCCATCAGCGGCCTGACAAAAGACGTGTTTGACGCATATCTGTTCCGCGACGGCAAACCGCTTGCATCGACCACTCTTAACCCAACCGACGTAGGTGTTAAAGAAGAGCATGTAGAAGGTGCAGCCAACAACGGCCCCGGTCTGTCAATCCAGAATCTGCTTGACGTCCGTGATGCCCGTCTCGCCGCTACAACCGACCCCTACATCTACTACAAGAATCTGACATGGATCCGCTGGGGTGCCAACCCGATGACTTCTGCATCAGGCTACGGTGTCCGCAAATATGACAACCCCAACATCCCCGAGGTTAAAAACCGCGTAACAACAGGTCAGAACTACCTCTGCTCTCCCCTCTACTGGGGCGCAGTCATCGCTCTGAACTATGCCGAGGCTAAAGCCGAGCTCAACACTCTCACCGACGCTGACCTCAACAAGACTCTCAACAAGCTCTATGCACGCGCCGAACTGCCCGACCAGACAGTCGCTTCGCTCAGCGCTATTGCTGACCCCGCCAACAATATGGGCGTATCAAGCCTTATCTGGGAGGTCCGCCGCTGCCGTCGCTGCGAGCTCATCATGGACAACGACTACCGTTACTGGGACCTCGTTCGCTGGCACAAACTCGACCTGCTTGACAGCAACAACCATCCCAACATCCTCCTCGGCGCCAACGCTACAAACGCTCCCGTCGCTCCCGAGTCTGTTACAGGTGTTTATGTCAACGGTTCGTTCGGCCGCAACCGCGTATACGACAACCGTCAGTATCAGTGGCCTATCCCGAGCGGTCAGATTACACTCAATCCCAACCTCGAGCAGCAGGCTAACTGGAAATAATCCGGTAGCTAAAGGATAAAACCTCTATATCAGCGAGGCTGCGCCAACGACGGCGCAGCCTCGCTTGCGTTAATTAGAAAGGTAGCTATTTTAGCTATCATAGCTACTTCAATCCATTTTAGCCTACTTTTCTATCAATATCTGCCGTTTTATATTTTTGGGGATTTCGGCAATTTGTTATTACCTTTGTGTTCTATTATATAAAGTGTATAATCTCAAAATCGCAAATCATAATGAGCGTCAGAACAATCAAAGCAGTTGCAGCGGCCGTTATCGTGGCCGTCATCATGGCGATGAGTCCGTCAACAGCCGCACAGGCCGTCAAAGGTGAGAAATCAGTAGGCCCGCGCATTGGCTATATCTCAGAAAACAATTCGGCCACGGCCGGTCTATTCTTCCAATATGCTTTCAGCAGCCATTTCCGTTTGTCGCCCGAGATTGGTTATGTATTCCGTCACGACCGCAAAGACGCTTTCATGTTTGACCTCAACGCACACTTCCCCTTCGGTTTCACCGGCGAGAAGGTGGCTTTCTATCCTTTGGCCGGCATAAATTATTCGTCGTGGAACTGCCACTTCGACCGCGAGGAGTTTGACGAACTCAAAGACGTGTCGACACGCAAAAGCCGTTTCGGCATGAATCTCGGCGCCGGCTTCGATCTCAGATGCTCTGAGACGCTCAAACTGTCGCTTGAGGCAAAATACCTGCTCATCAAAGAATTTTCGTGCGCCCAGATTACGTTGGGCATAAGTTACGTGTTCTGATGGCTGCTATAATACTCGGCATAGAGTCGTCATGCGACGACACATCGGCGGCCGTCATAAAAGACGGCCTGCTGCTCAGCAACGTCATAGCCTCGCAGAGCGTACATGAGGAGTATGGCGGAGTGGTGCCCGAATTAGCCTCGCGCGCCCATCAGCAGAACATCGTGCCCGTGGTCGACACGGCCCTCAAACGCGCGGGTGTCAGCAAACACGAGCTATCGGCCATCGCCTTCACGCGAGGTCCGGGCCTTTTAGGCTCGCTGCTCGTCGGCACAAGTTTTGCCAAGGGGCTGTCGTTGGGCCTGAGACTGCCGATAGTTGACGTAAACCATCTGCACGGCCATGTGCTGTCGCACTTTGTGCGACGCGAGCCGGGCGATGAGGTGCCGGAGTTCCCCTATCTCTGTCTGCTCATCTCGGGAGGCAACTCTCAGCTGATACTCGTCAAGTCGCCGACCGACATGGAGGTGCTCGGCCAGACCATCGACGACGCCGCCGGCGAGGCCTTTGACAAGTGCGCCAAGGTAATGGGTCTGCCCTACCCCGGCGGCCCGCACATCGACCGTCTCGCGGCCGAGGGCGACCCGAAGCGCTTCAAATTCGCCAAACCGCATATTGAAGGTCTCGACTACTCGTTCAGCGGCCTCAAGACATCGTTTCTCTACACGCTGCGCGATGCCGTGGCCGCCGACCCTGACTTCATAGCCAAAAATCAGGCCGACCTCGCCGCATCGCTTCAGGCCACAATCATAGACATACTCCTTGACAAGCTGCGCAAGGCTGTCAAAACCACCGGAGTCAAGACCGTCGCCATCGGAGGCGGCGTCTCGGCCAACTCGGGCGTCAGAAAGGCGGTCGCCGACTACTGTGCCGCGGCCGGCCTCAAGGCTTTCATCCCCGAGCGTGCCTTCACCACCGACAATGCGGCCATGGTAGCCATCGCCGGCTATTTTAAATTTCTTGCGGGCGAGTTCTGCGCTTACGACCAAGCGCCGTATGCCCGCGTAAGCATCTGATTATTACGCAATGGACCTGTCTATAATCATCATCGGCGATGAAATACTCATCGGTCAGGTGACAGACACCAATTCCGGCTACATAGCCCGGCGCCTCGGCCCGCACGGCTGG
This sequence comes from Bacteroidales bacterium, assembly GCA_019415705.1. Taxonomy (GTDB): domain Bacteria; phylum Bacteroidota; class Bacteroidia; order Bacteroidales; family Muribaculaceae; genus CAG-873. The sequence goes on from DXYS01000016.1 coordinate 13,696, forward strand.
GACTTGAAACGTGTACTCACGGTCGGCGATAACGCCGCTGACATACGCGCCGCCATCGAAACCTGCATGACCGACAGCCGCTTGGTAATCACCACCGGCGGCCTCGGCCCCACGAAAGACGACATCACAAAAGCCGTCATGACAGACATCTTCGGGGGCGAACTTAAGGCTGACGCGGAGGTCTCGGCCAACATACGCCGCGTCTTCGAGCGCCGCGGCCTGCAGCTCAACGCCTTGACCGAGGCCCAGGCGCTCGTGCCGACATCGTGCCGTGTGATACAGAATATTTACGGTACCGCACCTATAATGTGGTTTGAACACGACGACCGCGTGCTTATCGCGATGCCGGGCGTGCCCTTCGAGACCGAAGGCATGATAGACGGCGCCGTGGGCGACGCCATCAGCGAGCGCTTCACTCCGGGCATGTCGATAGCACATCACACCATGATGGTCAGCGGCATCACCGAGTCGGGCCTCGCGCGCGAATTAGACAGTTTCGAGGCATCATTGCCCGAGGGGCTGCATCTGGCCTATCTGCCCACCCCGGGACTGATACGCCTCAGATTAGACGGCCACTCGGCCACAGGCGACATCACTGCCAGTGTTGAGCACTACGCCGCCCTGCTCCGCGAGCGCCTCGGCAAACTGCTCGTCTATGACGGCGACGCCACAGCGGCCATGATGGCCATCGAGGCACTGCGCCGCCGCGGCCTGACCGTTGCGACGGCCGAGAGCTGCACGGGCGGCAACATAGCGGCTGCCATAACCTCAGTGGCCGGATGCTCTGATGTCTACTTGGGCTCGGTCGTCAGTTATGCCAACGAGGTAAAGATAAATGTGCTCGGTGTGCCGGCATCTGACATCGAGGCTCACGGCGCGGTCAGCCGCGAGGTTGTTCTCGCCATGGCCCGCGGCGCGGCACGTGTGACCGGCGCAGACTGCGCTGTCGCCACGTCGGGAGTGGCCGGACCGGGCGGCGGCACGCCGGACAAGCCCGGCGGCACGCCGGACAAGCCCGTCGGCACGGTGTGGACGGCTGTCCATACGCCCGAGGGCACCGAAGCCTTCGTCTCGCATTATCCCGGCAACCGTCAGCGCGTCATCAGCCGCGCCGTCACCGAGGCCCTGCTCGCGCTGACAAGAAAGCTCGGATGACAGTCATGCGGCGAACTCGCCGCATAACATAGAAACTAAAAAATCCCGCCGGCGGTGAGCTGACGGGATTTTATTATCTAAGGGAATAATGATGTCGTTTATGAGCCTAAGTAAGACTTAAGCAGACGGCTGCGCTGTCCTTTGAGGCGGCGGATGGCTTTCTCCTTAATCTGACGCACGCGCTCGCGTGTGAGGTCAAATTTTGCGCCGATTTCCTCGAGGGTCATCTCCTGACAGCCGATGCCGAAGAACATCTTGAGAATCTCGCGCTCACGCTCATGGAGCTGGCGGAGCGCACGGTCGACCTCGTTAGAGAGCGACTCCTGATTGAGCGATGCGTCGGCCATGGGCGAGTCGTCGTTGGTGAGCACATCGAGCAGACTGTTGTCCTCGCCTTCGACAAAGGGAGCGTCGACAGAGATGCTGCGGCCCGAAACCTTAAGCGTGTCGGCAATCTTCTCTACGGGCACGTCAAGTGTCTCGGCAAGCTCCTCGGGCGAGGGACGACGTTCGTTCTCCTGCTCGAATTTAGACAGCGCCTTGCTGATTTTGTTAAGCGAGCCGACCTGATTGAGCGGCAGACGCACGATGCGCGACTGCTCGGCGAGAGCCTGTAGAATGGACTGACGAATCCACCAG
>DXYS01000017.1:0-1415 GCA_019415705.1 Bacteroidales bacterium
CAGCCGGCTTGTTGCTTTGGTTGAGCGTTTATTCCTTAAGTTAGTGACATTGCACTGGTGGTATGGTGCTCATTACAGCAACGGTGACAACAATTTCAAACCCGATGCCGACAGCCGTGAGGTCTCTGCTCTCAGCCGTGAACAACTCATCAATTCGTATGACAACACAATACTCGCCACTGATAAGTTTCTCGGCAATCTCATCGACATGCTGCGTGAACGTACAGCGGTGTTAATCTATTACTCGGATCACGGTGAGTCATTGGGCGAGAACGGCATATATTTCCATGCTGCCGACTGCGAGCCGTTGCATCATCCTGCCGCATTGATATGGTGGAGTGATTCCTACGAACGGGCTTATCCCGAGGAAACGGCGGCGTTGCGTTCAAACCGCCATAGAAACACTACGACAGCCTCGGCATTTCACACCGTTTTAGACGCGGCAGCAATCACAACAGCCCCTCTCGACACTACGTTAAGTCTGGTCAGACAAAAGCAAGCAGACCGATGAGTCTCAACCTGCAGAGTCTTCGTCGTCTTTGAAGAGGCGGTCTTCGTCGTCGAGACGGAAGTAGCCGGCAAGCATGGCGATGAATTTTGAGATGGCCTTGACGGCTTCGACGGTATCGGGGCTGACTTCACGTGAGGCGAGCCTCAGCATAAGCATGCCGTAAAGAGCGTTAAAGCAGGTCTCTATCTCGCCTTTCTTATCGTCGCCGGCTTTGGCCCGCAGCTCGACAATATATGGCAGTGCGGCATAAAAGGCCTTGGTGTATTCGCCGAATCGCGGGTCTTTGAGAAGGGCCGAGTGGAGTTCGACGAGTCGCTGCAGCATATTGCGGTTGAGCTGCAGGTGGCCTTTCTCGGTGACTTCCTCGCGGCGCATCATGTCGATAAGCGACTCATACCACTCGGTGAGCTGCTTTTTCTGCGACTCATCGAGCTGAGTCTGTGGGTCTATGATATTCTTGCGGATTCGGTCGATATCGAGGCCGTTTGCACGGATAAGGTCCTCGACCTGCCACATATAAAGCATATATTCCGCTATATTCTCTTTACGTTTTTGTGATGCTATGAACATTTGGATAATCTTTTATAGAAAACATCTGACCGGGTCTGACTGTTCGAAACGCGTATATGACGCAGGATTTACTTCAGCGACATCACATACTCGTAAACCATCTTTGAGATGTGTGCAATCATAGCCTCGGTCTCCGGCAGAGGGACTCTTGAATTGTTAACCAAAACCGAAATGGCGTAATGAGTACCGTCAGGCAAAACGACATAACCCACATCATTAACACTCGCGACTATACCGTTGCTGTCGGCAAAACCTGTGCCGGTCTTGTGAGCGATACGTGCTTCGGTGTCTTTAAGACCTGCAGGAAGACGGTTTGCTCCGGTCTGACAGGAAT
>DXYS01000017.1:1425-3338 GCA_019415705.1 Bacteroidales bacterium
CAGCATCTGCTCGACAGCCTGTTTTAAATCGGGGCGGAAAGAGCCACGGTTGAAAAACTCATTTATCAGCATTGCCGCAGCAAAAGGTGTCGTACGGTTCATTTTAGCCAAATCATGATTTTCATGCATCTGACGCTCGGTAACCGCAAGTTTAAAACCACTCAGCTGAAAGTTTTCATGCAGGAACGAATCACATTGCTCCACAGATCTCAGACGGTCGTAGAGGATATCAGAGGCATTATTGTCACTGAGTCGCAACGAATAGTCAAGCAGAAGTTCATATGAATAAAACCCGCCGTCAGGGTCACTGTCACGCAGAGGGCTGTATGTGCCACGGTGCAAATCAAGTGTATCGACAGTCTCACCGTATTCAAGTGTCAAACCACTGTCCTCTATTTCATCGATGACAGCAATTGCCTGAAAGAGCTTGACGACCGACTGCATCGGGAACGGTTTACGACCGTAAATCATAATAATCTCGTTGTCCTCAATAACAACACATACACCAATCTCAGCATCACACGTCGCAATATAACCGTTGAGACGGTCTATAAAATTATCATGTTTTTGACCGGAACATGCCCCGAGCACCAAGACTAAAATAGCGGCGCAAGCAGCAAGCGCCGACGTTTTAATATAATTCATCTATCTATTTTTATAAATATATACAAAAATACAAGATTTGCATTTTCGGCCCAATAGTGTATGTCAAACGTCACCCGTTTGCCATTAAATCGTAATCAAGTCCTACTAAAAAATAATTTTTGCAAAAAATGCACGAAATATTTTGTTTTAAATTAGAATTATTCTAACTTTGTAGCAAATCCAATTAATGACTTTATGACGGCTCACCAATACACCGAGGCACAATTAGTAGCAATGCTGCGAGGCAAAAATCTCAGAGCTTCCGACAGCCGTATAGCGATACTCGGCTATATACTCAGCTCAGAGATGCATCCGACAGCCGACACAATCTACAACGCACTCTCGGCCGACCATCCGTCATTATCACGCGCGACAGTCTACAACTGCGTAAGGGCGCTTGCCGACGCCGGCCTCATAAATGAAGTAGGTATCGACACATACAACCAGCGGTTTGACTCGGCTCTTGAGCGCCCGCATGCCCACTTCGCATGTCGGATGTGCGGACGCGTAATCGACATCGCTTACGACATGTCGTCAATCACGATACCCGCAGGTTTTGAGTCAGAGTGCGTCAATCTGAATTTCAAAGGCATCTGCCCGGAGTGTCAAAGTAAACATATTGATTAACCATAAAATACATTTAAAGACATGAAAGATTTAAAAGGAACAAAAACCGAAAAGAACCTTCAGGACGCATTTGCAGGCGAATCAATGGCCCGCAACAAATACAGCTACTATGCATCCAAAGCCCGCAAAGACGGCTACGAGCAGATTGCAGCTCTCTTTGAGGAGACGGCACACAACGAGAAAGAGCACGCTAAACTGTGGTTTAAAATGCTACACGGCGGTGAAGTGCCTTCGACCGAAGAAAATCTCAAAGACGCCGCAGCCGGCGAAAACTATGAGTGGACCGACATGTATGACCGTATGGCACGTGAGGCCGACGAGGAGGGATTTACCCAGATTGCAGCACGTTTTCGTGCCGTAGCAGCCATCGAACGCCACCACGAGGAACGCTACCGTCGCCTGTTGCAGAATATCGAGGAAGGCATTGTCTTCTCCCGTGATGACGAGAGAATATGGATTTGCCGCAACTGCGGACACGTAGTTATCGGTAAAAAAGCTCCCGGCGCATGCCCGGTGTGTCTGCATGCCCAAAGTTTCTTCGAACTCGAAGCCAAAAACTATTAATACGAATAATCCCACATTATCAGAGGGGGGTGTTGCAGAACTCCACTTGTTAAAGCCTCTGAGAATTGAAAGTTTCA
>DXYS01000018.1:0-9256 GCA_019415705.1 Bacteroidales bacterium
GCCCCGGGACTCACACGAGCCCCGGGGCTTTTTTTGTATCATCACTTGAGGGGTTGATGAGTCTGATTTGACTTATGAGTCTTATGTTATTAATGTGACTGATGTGTCTTATGTGACTGATGTGTCTTATGTGACCTGATGTGTCTTATGTGGCTGATGTGATATTAATAAGGCCGCTAAGTTTTGGCTTAGCGGCCTTAAATGCATCTTTATTAAGATCTGCGTTTACCATATTTTGCGGAGGTAATAAGTGATGAGGCGTCCGTCTGTGTCGCGCCATTGGAGTTCCATGTGGCTCGATTTGTTGCTGACTATGGTGAGGTCGATTATCTCGTCTGAGGTGAAGTATAGCCACTCCGGAGCGCAGTAACCGCTTGTGCCTACCGGATTTTGGTCGTCATGATGCATGAAATTGAGTAACAGATGTCCGTCGCGTTCTTCCCATGTGCCCCAGCGACCGTTCTTCTCATACATGCCGTCTACACGTGATATTTCGATGATATTATTCTGAAATTCCCAGAATGTTTCTTCGGGGTTGAAATCAGTGACTTTTTCTCCGTCGATTGTCATTTCATATTGTAGCCATGAGCCGAAGTAGGGGCCGATGTTGCCGTTGTTCTGCGTGCACGAGGAGAGCAATCCGAATATTAAGATAAGAAGTAATGGTATTTTTGTTTTCATTTTTTTCGTGATGAGAGGGTGAGGGAGCCTGTGTAAGAGATAGTGAGAGCACCGCCGAAATTATCGCCGCGAAGTCTGCCACGGTCTATGGCGAGCTGTGCTTTCACATCAAGACCGGGAAGCACATGTCGTGCGTCCCAGCCGACCTGTGCCATTGCCGAGAAGTTTTTGCGGGCTTGAGGCAGCGGCGTGCGACCCATTGCATAGCCTTTTTGACCCGAAATCATCGCTTTATAGCTTATGTCGTCGGTTAGCCAGCCGAGGACGGCGATGTGATAGCCACGTATGCGGTTGTAAATAAATTCAGGATAACCGTCGGAATTATAGAACGGCGATACGATAAAGGGCGTCGCAATGGCCATGCCGTAATTTGTATAGGGGCCGAATGAGTCGTTGTTATAGTAATTGTCGCCACCGGTTGCTTCGGTGGTGATTGTCGTGCCCGGATTATCGCCGGGAGCCCAGTGCAGCGGGCCGCTCATATTACGGAAATCTATATACTCGGCCACGGCGCCGCTCACTGCCTGACGGTGGTCTGTTGTGTACTGAAGGCCCCACAGACCGTCCCATCCGTTCATACGTCCGATGCCCGAGCCGTCTTCCCACGGCCACTCGAAATAGAACGCTATCTGACTGTTGTCGCGCAGGCGATAACGGGCCTTGAGCGACCATGAGCCGAGAGTACTGCCCTCGTAGAAACCGTTGCCGTTGCCTCGAAGGGGTATAAGCATTTTTAAAGCGTCTTTTATTTTGAAACCGCGGTGTTCGCTATTTGTCAGTTTGCCGTGGAGATAACGGTCTGAGCTTCCCCCAAAAAAGGCTGCGGTCTGCATTCCGAAGGTGACCGACAGACGCTCTGACGGCTTGGTGCGGAAATAACAGTATTTATATGTGTAATTTAAGTCAGTCGCTATGAGGTCGTTGTAGTAGTTGAACTGTTTGCGTCGGAAACCGTTGTCGGTAAGGCGCGAATAATTGATTTTGCCGTCAATTTGCAACCAGCCTTTTGTGAACGGGATGTCTTGAAAATCTATAAAACCGACAGTTACGCCGGGTATAGGACGCGCGTTATTGCTTAGCACTAGGTCGCCCGACGACAGTCTCGGGTCGACAATCTTAGACTCTGCCTCCTTCATGCCCCCGAGGGCATATAAGCAGCGGTATTTGATTTCGGCATACAGCGTTTGCAGACGTATGGCAGACGGACGCATGTTGCTTACAGTCCAGTCGTCAGCATCTTTATCGTAGCGTGCGTAGCGCATATCGTGGCTGTAACCCGTGATGACTTCAGCGCCTGCTCCCCAGCTGAATCGCCGTGAGCGGTCAAGCGTCTTTTCGGCTGACAAATCAAGGAGTAACGAATTTTTGACGGCATTGCGTCCGCCGTTCCACGACCCGATCATATATGGAGCCGCAGCTCCTGACGAGGCGTTAGTGTAGACGGCTGCACGGTATGTAATGGAGTCATTGCGTGCGTCAGCTGTCATCTGTGATGACAGAATCACTGCCGCCATGGCTGATAGCTTAATGAAATGTCGCATTGGAAGTGATATGAGGGATAATTGATTATACGGATGGTGTCATGACGAGTGACGAAGGATTTACGAGTTGTCGCGCGGCTTCGATGATGTCGTCGCATGAAATGTCTGCAATCATCTGCTCGTTTTCGTCGCGGGTAATCACACGGTTGCGCCACAAGAGCTGTCGTGCTGCCGAGAGTGTGGAATTCTCGCGGTTTTCGGATGCAATGACGAGCTGGCCGAGATATTGTTTTTTAGCAGCGTCAAGACTGCGCCGGCTCAGACCGTCGTCGGCAATACGCCTTATGGTACGGTCGACAATCGCACGGCACTTACGTGCATCTTCGGGGTCGCAGCCAAAGTAGACTGTCAGGAGTCCGCAGTCAGAGAACAGTGTTGTCGATGCCTCGACCGAGTAGACTAATCCGCGGCGCTCACGCAACTCGACATTGAGCAACGAGTTCATTCCCGGTCCGCCGAGGATGTTTGACAGCAGGGCCGTGGCTGCACGCCGCGGGCTGAGATAGCCGTCGATGCGTGCGCCGACGATATAGTGGGCCTGATGGCTCGGGATAATCCGGCATTCATTAAAAGATGCGACCACAGGCGGCTCCGTGACGATGCGCTGCTCCTCATACCCCGCAGGGATAACGGCAAAACGTCGCTCGAAATTTGCAAATACTTTTGATGCCGTCACCGGCCCGCTGTAGAAAGCCACCATGTCGGCCGCTTTGTAATGGCGTGAGACAAAGTTACGACAGTCGGCGCTGTCAAATGTGTCGACTGTCTTATGTGTGCCGAGTATGTTGTGACCGAGCGGGCTGCCGGCAAAAAGCAGGTCTTCGAAGTCATCATAAACGGCGTCGGCCGGCGAGTCGAGATAAGAATCAATCTCGTCAGCCACGACGTCGCGCTCCTTGTCGAGCTCGTCTGAGGGGAAAACGCTTGCCGTCGCGAGGTCGGCTATAAGTTCGGTCGCGCGGTCGAGGTTGCCTGTTGGGAATGTGCTGTAGACGACGGTTTCCTCTTTGGTCGTGTAAGCGTTGAGTTCGCCGCCGACGGCCTCCATGCGGTTTATTATGCGTGATGCCGAGCGGTGCGATGTGCCCTTGAAGATGGTGTGCTCTACGAAATGCGCGAGGCCGTAACGGTCGCTCTCCTCATTGCGGCTGCCGGCACGGACATACAGGCCGGTACAGCCGACCGCCGAGCCGGGCAAGTGAAGATGCACGGCGCGCAGACCGTTAGAAAGAGTGGAGGTTACGATGTTTTCAGACGGTCTCCTCATCAGTCCAGTCACCGTTGTCTTTAATCAGTTGAATAAGTCGGGGTAGCGCTTCGTCTGCGGGAATATTCTTCACGAGACACTCCTTGCCTTTGTATAGGCTTACGCATCCGGCCGCAGCGCCGACATAGCCGTAGTCAGCGTCGGCCATTTCGCCCGGTCCGTTGACAATGCATCCCATGACGCCGATTTTGAGTCCCTTGAGATGAGAAGTGCCTTTCTTGATAGTCTGAAGCACGGCGGGGAGGTCGAAAAGCGTGCGGCCGCAACCCGGACAGGCGATATACTCCGTCTTGGAGATGCGGCGGCGCGTGGCCTGCAAGATGCTGAGTTCGAGTGATTTGACTGCCTTACGGCCAATAGATGGCGCATCAATCATTATGCCGTCACCGAGTCCGTCAAGCAGCAGTGAGCCGAAATCGACAGAGGCCTCTATGGCAAGGTGTTCGTAATCAGCCACATCCGGATATGAGATGCGTATCACAGTCGGCTTGTCATTACCCGCCGCAAAGCGCTCGGCATACTGACGGCGGATATCGTTGATAGCTGAAGGAGAAGTCGCAGAAACGATTTCATAGCCTTTAGCAGCAAATTCGTCAGGGTCGCAGTCTACCCACGCGGCTAACGGCGCGCGGCGCAGGCCGGAAGGTCGCTCGGGAGACTTGGCAAGACGTTGGCCGCCGTTTACTTTGGCAATCATGCCGATATAATCGACGAGCATACGGGCTACCGGCAGCTCGTTCTCGGGTGCCTCGCTGAGCGACACGCGGATAGTGTCGCCTATGCCGTCGGCAAGAAGCGAACCGATGCCCACAGCCGATTTTACACGCCCGTCCTCGGCGTCACCGGCCTCGGTTACACCGAGATGCAGCGGGAAGTGCATACCCTCGGCCTCCATCGCGGCCACGAGGCGGCGGACGGTCGAGGTCATAATCACGACGTTTGAAGCCTTGATGGAGATGACCACATCCTTGAAATTCTCGTCGACGCAGACACGCAGAAACTCCATGGCCGACTCGACCATGCCGGCCGGTGTGTCGCCATATCGGCTCATGATGCGGTCGCTGAGCGAGCCGTGGTTGACGCCGATGCGTATTGCTGTATGATTCTCGCGGCAGAGACGCAGGAAGGGGACGAGTTTATCTCGTATTTTACGGATTTCGGCGGCATATTCCTCGTCGGTAAACTCAAGTTTGACAAATGTGCGTCCCGGGTCGACGAAATTGCCGGGATTGATGCGCACTTTCTCGACGTGGAGCGCAGCTTCGAAAGCCGCAGCCGGATTGAAATGTATGTCGGCGACCAAGGGAACGGTCACACCGCGCTCACGCAGCTCCCGGCTGATATCGGCGAGATTGCGGGCCTGAGCGACGCCCTGAGCGGTAAGTCTGACGATGTCGGCGCCGGCGCGTGCGATTGACTCACACTGCGCCACTGACGCGGTGGTGTCGAGAGTGGGCGTGTTAGTCATCGATTGCAATGCGATAGGATTATCGCCGCCGATAGTTATGTCGCCGATGTGTACACAACTGCTATGCCGGCGAAAAGGAGTGTCGCTCATACCTTGAATTTATAGTCAGTGATGGCTGCGAGGTCTTTGTTGGCTTTGACGATTTTCTGTGACAGGCTGTCGCAGTAGCTTTTATAGCGTGCAGCGAGGTCACGGTCGGAGAGAGCAAGCATGCGCACGGCGAGTATTGCCGCATTTAGTCCGGCGTTGATGCCCACTGTGGCCACGGGTATGCCCGGAGGCATCTGCACTATTGAGAGAAGCGCATCCCGGCCGCCGAGTGTCGAGTCAATGGGCACGCCGATGACCGGCAGAGTGGTGAGAGCGGCGATGACTCCCGGCAGTGCGGCGGCCATGCCGGCAGCGGCTATAATGACTTTGACTCCGCGGCTTTCGGCCGATGTGGCAAATTCGTCCACTTCGTGAGGTGTTCGGTGTGCGCTGAGCGCGTTCATCTCAAAGCTTACTTCCATCTGCTCGAGGAAGTCGGCGGCTTTGCGCAGTATGGGCAGGTCTGATGTGCTGCCCATGATGATGCTGACTTTTGGTGTCATATTATGTGATGATAAGTTATGAGAATTAAATATTCATAATAAGAATCTCTACGGCACACCCGAGCGCGGCGCCGGCAATGACCTGAGCAAGCGTGTGGCGGTGCAGTATAAGACGTGATGTGGCGACGAGGCCGACAAGTATAATCATGCCTGTAAGCCACCAGACGCCTCCGGCATTAATCAGGCCTTTGAAAGCAAGCCAGCCGACGATACCGACCAGACCGCCCGAGGCCGATGCATGGGCGCTGATTTTCCACCACAGGCTGATAATCATGGCGATAGCCGAAGTTACAGCCGCGCCGATATAAAACATCATCAGCCATGACGGCGCATGCACGGCGCGCAGATATATTGCCGCACCTATATAGCATGCGATGCTGACAGTGAAGGGTATGATGCGTTCGCGGCGGTCAGAGATGCTGAAGTCGCTTATGCGCCCGAGTCTCATCAGTGCGAGAATTGACGCCATGGGGAGCACCGCGGTTATCAAGGCGATGACGCCTGTGACCGCAAGTCTCATCCGTTCGGGCAGGATAACTAAAGGCGTGAGCCACAAGGCGAGTGCCATCGCGTATGTCGGGACAGCAATCGGCGTGAATACGTTGCTGATGACGGCAGCAGCCTTCTGTAGCGGTGTCTGTGATTTTATGTCGTTAGAATGTATATCGTCGGGCATTTTTGCTGTTATTTTGCAGATTTTGTCGGTTAAAAATGTTTGCGAAGACGGGCGACGGGATGACCGAGGCGCTCACGGTATTTGGTGACAGTGCGCCGAGCTATGTCATAACCTTTGGCAGCAAGCGCCCGGCATAGAGCCTCGTCGCTCAACGGATGATGCTTGTCTTCGGATTTTATCAGGCGGTCAAGCATCTCGGATATCTCGTGCGACGAAATGTCAGTGTCGTCTTTGGGACGCTCGTTGAAAAACATCTTGAGCGGATAGATGCCATGGGCTGTCAGAACATATTTGCCGGCAGATGCGCGTGAGATTACCGATATGTCAAGTCCGGTAGCCGAGGCTATATCCTTGATAATCATCGGACGTATGCGGGAGCGGTCATCATCATTCAGAAAGAAGTCACGCTGAATCGACGCAATTGTCCTCATCACGGCCATCAGTGTCTGAGAGCGCATCTCAAGCATCGAAATAAAAGCGGCGGCGTCGTCGCGTCTGCGTTTGATAAATGTGCGTGCCTCGTTGTCGCGCTTGCTGCGAGCCTGTCTGACCTCGGGGATGTCTTCAGCCCGGAAACTTTCCTCAATCGCCAGCTCGGGGGTATTATTTAGGAGCGAGACCGTTATGCGGCGGTTGCTGTCTATGTCGACGGCAAAATCCGGCACGATATGACGCAACCGGTCTTCGGGACTCTGCTGCTCGAGCAGGCTGCCGGGTTTTGGATTAAGCGAGCGTATGAATTCAAGCGCTTTCTGCATCTCGTCGCTGTCGACACCGAGATGTGAACGCAACTGGTCAAAATGTAATTTAGAGAATAAATCAAACCAGTCGGCGATTATTTCGTGAGCGATACGTTGCGTCAGACTGCGCGGCGCCCGGTCAATCTGCAGCAACAGGCAGTCTCTGAGATCTACAGCCCCTATGCCTGCCGGGTCAAGCTCTCGCACAGTCGTAAATGCCCGTTTAACCGCATCAGTCGTCACCTCCATGCCCGAGGCTATCGCTATGTCGTCAGCAATCTCCGGAAGATTGCGTGTCAGATAGCCGTTATCGTCGAGATTGCCTATGATATACAGGGCAATCGTACGGATTTCGGGGTCGAGTTTGTGCTCGCTGAGCTGTGACGAAAGCGATTCATAGAGCGAGGTGTCTGTGCTGTCGCTCAGCGACTCGGTCATGAAATGTATTGCGTCGCCGGAGTCACGCCCTGAGGGCGGCAGATGATAAGGGGGAATCTCGTCGTCGCCGGCGTAGTCGGCGAGCTGGAGCTGTTCGGCTGTTTCGCTGAAATCTCCGCTGTCGGCGGAGTCGGCATTGTCAGTCAGTGAATGGTCTACAGTTTCTAAAGCCGGGTTTTCGTCAAGCGCACGGCGCACCTCGTCTTCAATCTCGGGAGCAGACATCTCGAGAAGGCGTCCGAACATCACCTGCTGAGGATTAAGTTTTTGCTGCAGGCGAGTCTGTTGCTGAAGGCTTAACGCGTTGGTCATAACTCGGTGACAGACTAATGCCGCCTAATGGCGAAGAAAAATCAGTCGCTGCTGAGGATGCAGTGTACTTTGCCTATCGGAAGTTTTCCCTCAAGTCGTATCGGTATGCGGTTTTCATCGGCACTAATCCACGCATCCATGTCGTCAGAGGTTTTTTTACGTCCGTTTGAGGTGAATATAAAGGTGATATGATAACAATCATACTCGCGTTTGTCAGACTTAGCTTTTGCTATGCCGTGATATCTGATGGTCAGCAGCTCTTTGCGTTTGCCTGAGAAGATGTTGACCGACAAGCTGTGTCCGGGCTGCCAATTTTCAAAAGGCAGCCGGCGCATGAAATAGAATGAGCTGAGCATGTCGACAGTGGTACCCTCGGCCTGTAACTCAAGCTTCTGGTCTGTCTCGAGACGGCCCTTTTTGTCGATGACTCGACGTGTGCAACGGCCGGTGACTGTCGACGAACCATCGTAACCGAACGTGACTGTGTCATGTTTATGCTCGCCGCCTTCATGGGCTATTTTCTCATAAAACACAGGGCGGAAACCGTCACGTACAATCAGGCCGTTGAGTGTGTCGCGCACCATGTAGATATGGTCGGCCCACGGCTCTGATGCTGCGGTAAGTTTAGTTACATAGTGCGGGCCCGAGCGACGCAGCGTGAGTGTCGCGTGGCCGGCCTGTTTGTTTATGAGGCCCCATTTATATTTGACTTTATAATTGAGAGATTCATTGTCAAAGTCATAGGCATGTGCCTGTATGGCTGTGGCGCAAAGCATCACGACGATCATTAAGCCATATAGAAGTCTGCTTGTCAGGCTGTGTCGTGATTTCATTAAATGTATGTTTTGTAAAAACAGAGTCATATCACTCTACGGGCACTTTGATGCAGAATTTGCGGTGATTGCCAAGACCGATATTGGGAGCATGAGCGTCTTCGGGGAAGAAGATGGCGAGCTGACCAACATGCACATGCAGCAGGCTGTGGGCGGCATCGCCGAAGAACTGCACGTCTTTGGCTGCGTCATATTCGCCATGAGGATATTTTAGATTGTCAATAGGGGCCCATCCCATTATTTCCTCGCTTTTAAGCGGGACCTGTATGTCGATGAAACGACGGTGTGCCTCGAGAGTGGCCTTTTCGGGCGGCAGGAGAGCGGGCTCCTGACTTTTGACGGTTATATCGTATTTACTGTCGATTTTTTTTGAGCCTTTTTCGAAAGGAGCTTCATAATTTTCAATAAGCCAGTCGATAGCTTCGGCGAGCGCCGGAGATAGATGGCTGTAGCGACGGGCATGTCGGATATCACAAAGTATCATTGTCGTTAAACGGATAGTTTAATTAATTTCAGAGTCTGATTGATTAAGGTCGTCAAATAGAGGCAGGGCGGCACGTGAGCTCTGCTCGATGCGCTTGTTGCGCCAGCATTTGCGGCATACAGCCACATAGCGATCGTCGCCTCCGATTTCGACCTGTGCGCCTTCTTCGACAAAGTCGCCGTTGGCGTCGATGCGCGCGTTGATTATGGTCTTTTTGCCGCAA
>DXYS01000018.1:9266-89852 GCA_019415705.1 Bacteroidales bacterium
CTCGAAGAGATGTGACTGGAAGTCGGTGCGCAGGCCGTAGCAAATGACATTTGAGCCGAAGTCGTCGACGACACGTGCGAGTTGGTCAACCTGCGCTTCGGTGAGAAACTGGGCCTCGTCGATAAGAAACCAGTCGATTACCGTGCCTGACTCCCGGCAGATTTGCTTGAGCAGTTCGTAAAGGTTTGTTTCCTGATAAATCCAGCGGCACTCTCGCTCGATGCCGATGCGTGAGCGTATCACATTGCGTGCCTCACGTGTGTCTATGACAGGTTTGAGGCAGAGATAGCTGATGTTTCGTTCCTCGAAGTTATAGGCTGTGGTCAGCAGCAAGGCTGTCTTGGCCGAGCCCATTGTGCCGTAGCGGAAATATAGTTTGCCTTGTTTATACATATGTTTTTAATAACGTGCTTTTAACCACAGTCAGCCCGGCTTCTGTGTCCGGCATATGTGTGTCTGCGTATAGCTTAAGCGATTGTAAAGATAGTAACAAAATGGCAAACTACCTTGTCGACGGGATAAATTTTTTCAACAAAGTGTTTACAAGTATGGACCATAGGTTGTTGAGTAAACAGACGGCCCGTCGCGTTTGCGGCGGGCCGTCTGTTTATTTGTTTTTTATATGCAGTGCTGATGTCAGAGATTATTTGATGCCGAGCTTGCCTTTGACGGCAGCTGTCACGTCGACTACGTTCGGACCCTGATAAAGCAGAAGTGACTGCTCGTTGGGGAAGATGAATGTATAGTCACCATCGACTCCGACAGCCTTTATGGCTTCCTGTATTTTCTGCTGAATAGGAGCCATCAGTTGCTCCTGCAGACGGGTGAGATCCTGCTGGGCTGTTGTGCGGAACTGGTTAGCTTTCTGCTCGCGTTCCTGAATTTCCTGCATGCGGCGCTGTTTGATGCTGTCAGGTGTGTCTTTGTCGTTAGCAAGAGTCTGGAATTCGGCATAGAGTTTATTGAGCTCGTCCTGAAGAGTCTTAAACTCGTCCTCGTATTTCTTTGAAGACTCGGTGAGCTGTGTCTGCATGGTCGTAGACTCGGGCATGGCCTGAAATACAGACTCAAGGTCTACGACGCCGAATTTCTGAGCGAAGGCGCTCATAGGGAGAATGATTGCGATTGCAAGGATGATTCTTTTAAACATGATTGTTTTGATGTATGTTTATGGTTAATTTTTAAATTATGGTTTAGGCTTATTGCCGTAAAATTAGTAATATTAATTGGAATATCCCAATTTGGCGAGCACTTCCTTGCTGACATCGATGCGTGGAGACGCAAAAATGATGTCTGAGGCTGACGCACGGTCGAATATGGCTTGATAGCCGCGTTCTTCGGCGACTTTCTTGACAGCGTTATATACATCGTCCTGCACGGGTTTGAGCAGAGTCTGACGCTTTTTGTACAGCTCACCTTCAGGACCGAAGTATTTAAAACGTAACTCGGTGGCCTCTTTTTCTTTGGCCACTATTTCCTCCTCGCGTTTCTTAACCTGCTCTTCGGTCAGGAAAACTTTGTCTGCGAGATAGTTCTGATACATTGTCTCGGCCTCTTTGCCGATGTTCTCGACCTCTTTCTGCCAGCGCTGCGAGAGCTGGTTGAGCTGCTCGTTTGCCATCTCATAGGCTGGGACATTCTTGAGGATATACTCCATATCTATAAGAGCGAACTTCTGCGCTCCGGCTGCCATGACCGCAGCCACGGCGAGGATGAGTGTTATTGCTAATTTCTTCATTTGTCTGAGTTTTTGATGTTTTCGGGATAATTATCGATATACTATATTAGACGTCTAAGAGTCTAAAAGGTTTATATCGATTAGAATTCCTGTCCGAGAATAAAGTGGAAGTGGCTGCCGCCGCGCTGATTGAATACTTTGTCAAAGCCGTATGCCCAGTCGATACCCATCATGCCCACCATCGGCAGGAAGATACGCACACCGGCGCCGGCCGAACGTTTAAGCTCGAAGGGATTGAACTGGCTGACGCTTGTCCACGCGTTGCCGCCCTCGACAAATGTAAGGGCATAGATGGTGGTAGAGGTCTGAAGCATCAGAGGGAAGTGGAGTTCGAGGCCGAAGCGTGTGTAGGCATATCCCTCGCTGCCCCACGGTGTAAACTGTCCGTTATCATAACCGCGCAGGGCGATTGTCTCCGTGGCATAGGTGTAAGAGCCTGACATGCCGTCGCCGCCGACATAGAATGTCTCGAAGGGCGATTTGAGATATTTGTTGTAGCTGCCGAGCAGGCCGATGTCGGCGCGTGTCATAAGCACGGGCGTCCACTGTGTGGTCTCCGGGTTGATAAGCGGGGTGTATGTACGCGATTTGAATTTGAGTTTCCAGTACTCAATCCAGCGGTAGAGTTCTTTCTTTGACTCGGTGGTGTTCTGTTCGCTGAGTTTCTTCCAGTCTTTTTTGCCTGAGAAGAGTGATGCCGGAGGAGTCAGCTGCAGGCTCAGCGAGAAGTCGCTGCCGCTACGGGTGAACAGCGGATTGTCAATCGAGCGGCGTGCGAGTGTCAGGCCGAGAGTTATGGCGTTTGACGTACCGTTGTTCATATAATAGAGGTAGTCCCAGTTCTTGAGGTAGTACCAGTTGTAACCGAGCTCGGCAGTGAAGGTGAAGTAGTCGTCAGGCCATTTGAGACGTTTGCCGAAACCGATGTTGACGCCGACCATCTGCAGCACTTTGTTGGGGTCGTATGACTGCTGGTAGCTGTTCTGATAGTAATCGTTGTAGCTGCCGCCGTAGCCGGGATAGTAGCCGTAGCCGTAGTTATAGCCGTTGGCCCATGTCGAGTTGTAGTATGACGAGTTGACGCCTGTCTGACGGCTGTAGTAGGCCGACACTGACAGTGAGTTGGGTCGCTTACCGCCGAACCACGGGTCAAGGAACGATATCTGATATGACTGATAATAGCGGGCGTTTGTCTGCGCGCTGATGGTGAATGTCTGGCCTTCGCCTTGTGGGATGACTCCGCGGTATGAGCCGGGGTTGAAAAGATTCTTTATCGAGAAGTTGTTGAACTTGAGGGCGAGTTTACCGATAACGCCGGTCTGACCCCAGCCCATCGAAAACTCTATCTGGTCGTTTGACTTAGACTCGAGGTTGAGCACGACATCGACTGTGCCGTTGTCTTCGTTAGGCTGAATCTGCGGGTCAAGTTTCTCGGGGTCGAAGTGGCCGGTCTGGGCGATTTCGCGGACCGAACGGATAAGGTCGGAGCGGCTGAAGAGGTCGCCGGGGCGCACACGCAGCTCACGGCGGATAACCTTCTCGTAGAGTCGGTCGTTGCCGTTGATAATCACATTGTTGACGCGGGCCTGCGGGCCTTCGACCATGCGCATTTCAAGTGAGATGGAGTCGCCGTCGATTTCGCTCTCGATAGGCACGAGGTTATAGAACAGATAGCCCTTGTCGCGGTAGAGATTTCCGAGGGCGTCCTCGTCTTCTTCGAGACGCTTGTTCATCAGTTTCTGATTGTAGACATCGCCGGGCTTCATGCCGAGATATGCGTCGAGTATATCATTGGGGTAGATAGTGTTGCCGACCCACGAGATGTCTTTGATGTAGTAACGCTTGCCCTCGTCGACGGTGATGTAGACGTCGACGAGTTTGTCGTTGAACGGCACGACACTGTCGCTGACTATTTTAGCGTCACGGTAGCCGTTCTCGTTGTATTTTTCGATTATGCGGTTCAGGTCGTCGTGATAGTCAGACTCGACAAACTTCTTCTGACGGAAAAGATTGAGAATATTATTTTTCTCATTTGTCTTCTTGATGGCTCGTTTGATTTTGAAATCGCTGAGCACTTCGTTGCCGTCGATATAGATTTTGTGCACCTTTACTTTGTCATGTTTGTTGACATTGATGTCGACTATGACTTCGTTGGGTGCCGAGAGGTCTTCGTGGAGTATGATATTGACCTCGGCGTTGCCGAAACCTTTGTCAGAGTAAAACTTTTTGACGATTGCCTCTGCACGGTTGATGATATTCTGCGTAATCTGGTTGCCTTTCATAAGTTGCAGGCGTTCCTGCAGGTCGTCTCGTTCGCCTTTTTTGACACCGTTATAATTGACCTTGGATATGCGGGGCTGCGTACGGAGTTCGAGCTCGAGCCACGCTTTGTCTCCGTGTACTTTGAGCACTTTGACACGGGCCTGAGCGAAAAGTCCCTGACGCATCAGGCGTTTGACAGCGGCAGACAGCTCATCGCCGGGTATCGCAAGACGGTCGCCGACCTTCAGGCCTGCATAGCCGAGCACGATATAGTCTTCGTAGTTTTGTGCTCCGGTGACTTTGATGTCGGCAATTTCATATGTCTTGGGCATCACGCCGTAGATAATCTGGGGATTATAGATTGTGTCGGTCGACTGAGCGTTTGATTTGAGGCCTGCAAAGACCATGCATGTCAGTAAAACCGTTAATATAGTCAGTCTATATCGCATAATGTGAGATGATGTATAGTGACGAATGTCGTTGATTGGTCAGTGGTTTACGGTGAGGGTTATTTTATCTGGTCGTCGGTCAGCCCGAAACGTCGCTGACGCCCGGCGAAACTTTGCAAGGCGAGCCTGAAGTCTTCGGCGCTGAAATCGGGCCAGTAAGTCGGAGTGATATAAATCTCGGTGTAGGCAATCTGCCACAGCAGGAAGTTGGAGACGCGCATGTCTCCGCCGGTGCGTATCAGCAGGTCGGGGTCGGGCATGTCGGCTGTTGCCAAATGGTCTGAGACTGTTTTGTCGGAGATATCGGCCGGATCGATTTGACCGGCGGCCGCTTCTGCCGCTATGCGGCGGCAGGCCTCAGTGATGTCCCAGCGCGACGAGTAGCTCAGAGCGAGCACGAGTGTGAGGCCCGTGCAGTGTGAGGTGTCGGCGATGCATCGCTCGAGACGTTCGCGGGCCTCGGCGGGCATGCGCTGTATGTCGCCGATTATGGTCAGGCGCACATTGTTGCGTATCAGATCCGGCGTCTCACGCTCGATGGCGATTACAATGAGGTGCATCAGAGCGTCTACTTCGGCCTGAGGACGCTGCCAGTTTTCGGTCGAGAAAGCATAAAGAGTCAGATAGCCTATGCCGAGCTTTGATGCTTCCTCGGTGATGCGACGCACTGTGTTGACTCCCTCGACGTGGCCCTCCGAGCGGTCGAGGCCGCGGGCCTTTGCCCATCGTCCGTTGCCGTCCATGATGATGGCCACGTGACGCGGGATTCGGTCGGTTGTTATGTTGTTGTCGTGATTTGTTGTCATGATGATATTGCCCGGCGTTTAATCTACATAATGACAGGTCTCACAGCGTTTGCCGAACTCATAGGATATGCCTATGGTCAGACGTGAGAACCAGTCGGTGTTACGATAAAAAGCAGTCTTTATGCCGTTGAGGTCGTTGAGCACGGGGCCGTCGATTTTGTCACCGAAAGCCTTTGTCATCGTAAACTCTACGCCGAGATTGATGCGTTCGCGCAGCTTGAATTTGATACCGGCGCCCATCGGCAGTGTGGGGGCGGCGGATGTGGTGCCTCCTGACGATGACAGACACACGCCGACACCCAAGGTCAGATAAGGCGACCAACGGCGCAGACGTTTGTAAGTCTCGCCTATGCCGTAGCTGAAAAAGTTGAATTCGACGCGGGCTCCGAGGTCATAGACCGTCGAGCTGAAGTCGATAGGCTCGGTGATGGTCGAGGGCAGCGTCTCGTCTAAATCGGCGGTTGACCCGCTGAGAGTGAGCATCGACAGAACGCCGCGGAAGGCCCAACGTGTATTTGGTATATATCTGAATGACAGTTCGCCGTCAAATCCCGGATGCTTCATCAGATTGGCGGTGTTGGCGTCGCCTATATAGCCGCTCGCGCCGAGTTCGGCTCCGATGTCAAACTTGTATGGAGCCGACTGGGCATGCGTGCTCATTGTCGCGGTCATAATGGCTGCGACGCAGATAATCAATGCTTTCAGACGACTGGATGACATCGGGTTAAACGCTGTGAGGCCTTGTTATTGCAGGGGCTTGAATGTGTATCGGCGAATAACTCCGCGCCAGATGGTGTCGCATGTGCGTCCCGAGGCGTCGCGGCCGCCGAAGAGATAGATATAAGGACACTCCCACTCGGTGATTATCTCCGAGGCACGTGTGCGCGGTGTTGTCATCTCTATCCATACGGGCGGTAGGCCTTTTGTAGTGACCGGAGTCCAGAGCAGGCTGTTGGCGCGTGTGCTCATCTCGCTTTCAAATACAAATGCCTGCGAGCCGGTCATTGCCGGCATCTCGGTGGGCTGCTGCATGGTCTCGGGAGCAACACGCCAGTCCATGCCGTAGTTCTGAGAGTAATAGACTGTGTCGTTGAGTGTGCCGTCGGCTTTAGTGCCGCCGAAAGCGACGAGTGTGAAGTAGTCGGTGGCAAGCCAGTTGCTGTTGACACGTGCCGTGAAGTAAGGAGCTACGGTCACACCTTCCATAGCGTAGGGCAGAGGTTGTGAGCCGGTTATTTTAGCCCAGTTTTCACCGTCAAAGCCCCATGAGTCGGCCGAAAGCTCGCCGGAGGCAAGACGTCCGCCGGTAATGACTGTCTGTGTAGAGGTCGACAGCGGGAAAGTAAACGAGACGGGCAGGGATGTTCCGGTGACGGGAAAATCAATCGGAGCCGAGATCGAACGGCCTGAGTTGACTGCCGTTATAGTCCAGTTGCCGGCGCCGTCGGCAGCTGTGGCCAGCATGTCGTCAGCTATTGAGCCGATAAGATAGTCAAATGATTTTGAGGTGGATGTCCAGTTTAGACCTCCGTCGGTCGATTTGTAAAGTGTGCGGTCTGAGGCGAGGATGTAGAGGCCGTCGTCAGCGCCGCGCAGAGTCTCGACACGCGGAGTGAAAGCAAAGACGGGAGTCGCTGTGTCCCACTGACCGTCGGCGGGGTTGTCTGTCGATGCGATTGAGTATGAGCTGCCGTCGGTCGTCAGGCAGAAGAGCTTCGAGCCGGCGAGCGCGGTTTGCTGTGATTCGACAGCGGGGAGCGCCGAGGGGAGTTTGGAGTAGGCTACATCGCCCCACGAGAGTGAGTCGGCCTTGACTTTATGGACATTGACGTCAATTGTATATGTCATCGACATTTCGGCGTTAGCCGAGCGTATGATCAGTTTTACCGGGCCGTTGCTGAAGTCGATTGAGTCGGTTGAGTTTTCGAGATAGTTGGTGACGCTGTCAGACGCGTTGGGGCGCGGAGCGTGGAGCTCGACCAATGATGCGTTGTCAGTAGTGATGGAGGTCACAAGATGCGAGATGTCAGTGCCGTAAGGCATTGAGTCGGCATTGAAGATGCGGGCTGTGTTCAGATCAATCGAGAAGAATACCTTATCGAGATTGGGCAGCACTTTTGAGTTCGCTACCAGACTGAAACTCTTAACGAGGGTGCTTGACGAGACTTCCGGCTCGAGAGTTTCTTCTTCGTCTGAAGAGTTGCAGGCGCCAAGCGTTGCCACGGCAGCTATAATTAAGCAGAATGCTGAATTTCTTGTCATGTGAGATGCATAAAATATTTCAAATTGCAAAGTTAGAATTTTGCCTCAAACACGGCAAGCTCTTACGGATTAATAATACTTTTTGAGGTCATTTTATAGGTTTTTAACGTCGACAAGAGGATTGTTGGTATAGTAAATAAGGCGGTTTTGACCTATTTGACACACTTCGGCAGGCGCAGCCGCAATGGACGGAGCCCGGACACTGCCATCGGCTCCCAAGATGCAGTCTGACACCTCGACTCTGGCTACATCCCATAACCCGGCGTCGATAAATGATTGCAGTGTAGCGGCGCCTCCCTCGACGAGCAGCGATGTTATGCCGTAACTTTCATATAAATTACTGAGTATATGGCCTATAGCTTGCGGCTCGGAGATGGTGATAAGTTTTTCGGACTTGGTAATATTATATTTTGTGTCAACGCGTTTGCGGCAGTCTATGATGACAGGGCGAGGCGATGAGCCGGGCCAAAGACGGTTATTGAGCAAGGGGTTGTCGGCTATGACCGTCGACGAGCCGACGAGTATGGCGTCGTGAGCGGCGCGCAGACGGTGAACGGCCACACGTCCGAGCGCTGTCGAGAAAGCGGCGGCCGTTTCGTCGGGACAGCGCTTTCGGTCGATGTATCCGTCGCGGCTCTGCGCCCATTTGAGCGTCACAAATGGCCGACGGAGGGTGTGGGCTGTAAAAAAGGCGGCATTAAGACGGCGGCAGTCGTCGGCAAGTACATCGGTCGTCACCTCGATTCCGGCCTCACGCAGCATGGCGATGCCGCGCCCGCAGACTTTTGCAAACGGGTCGACGGCGCCAATGACAACGCGTCGGAAGCGGCTCTCGACAAGGAGCTTGGCGCAGGGCGGTGTCTTACCGTAATGTGCACACGGCTCAAGGGTTACGTATATGGTCGCGGAGGACAGTTGCTCCTTATCCTTTACCGAACGGACGGCGTTAACCTCGGCGTGAGCTTCTCCGCAGCGGCGGTGATAGCCTTCGCCTATTATCGTGTTGTCGGCGGCGACTATGACAGCTCCGACCATTGGGTTGGGCGAGGTGTGCCCCCGGCCCCGGCGTGCCAGCTCTATGGCACGCCTCATAAATTGCTCGTCAAGCTCCTCCATTGTCACAGCATGCTATATGAGGGTGTGAATGTGTCGCCCTCGAGCGGATTGCCGCCCTCTATGCCTTTGGTCAGCCAGCGCACACGCTGCTCCGAGCGGCCGTGGTTAAACGAGTCGGGCATCTCTCGGCCGTATGCCTTGCGCTGCAGGTAGTCGTCGCCGATTTTAGAGGCGGCGTTGACGGCGTTTTCGATGTCGCCCGGCTCGATTGAACCGAACATCTCATTGTCCTGATGTGCCCACACGCCGGCATAGAAATCGGCCTGAAGCTCAAGGCGTACCGATATGCGGTTGGCATCGCGCTCGTTCATCTGTGACATGGCCTGATGGGCGTCTGTCAGTGTGCCGAGTAGATACTGGACATGATGACCTACCTCATGGGCGATTACGTATGCATATGCGAAGTCACCGCCGGCGCCTATGCTCGACTCCATGTCCTTGAAGAAATCGAGGTCTATATATACTGTCTGGTCTGCCGAGCAATAGAATGGCCCGACCTGAGAGCTTGCCTGTCCGCAGCCCGAGCTGACTGTGCCGGAGTAGAGCACCATTTTGGGACACTCATAGTCGCCCCAGCCCTGACGCTCAAACTCGCGCGTCCAGACATCCTCGGTGCCGGCGAGGACTTTTGAGGCAAGATCGGCAAGGCGTTCGTCCTCGGCATCAAACTCGCGGTCACCGCTGACAGTGAAATTGTCGCCTGATAAAAACTGTCCGCCGACCGAGCCGAGCACATCGCCG
Organism: Bacteroidales bacterium; assembly: GCA_019415705.1. Lineage (GTDB taxonomy): Bacteria > Bacteroidota > Bacteroidia > Bacteroidales > Muribaculaceae > CAG-873. The sequence goes on from DXYS01000018.1 coordinate 18,641, forward strand.
AGGCTGCCGCCGTTGAAAAGGGTTATTGCCGCAAGGATTATCACTCCGATAATGCCTCCGCCTATACCGGCCGTTTTGCCTGACAGGCCGCGGCGGTCGCTGACATTTGTGCTGTTGCGTCGTCCGTTAAGTCTCATGGTCTTTTATGTAGTGTGATTATGGTTTAACGTGTGGCTGCCCGTGAGGGTTTGGGCAAATTTAATATTTTTGGTCTGAAAGAGCATACTATTGTGGCCGTTAATTACACTTATAAGGTGAACTTTAGTCGCTGGAGCCATGTTTTTTTAGTGATTTTATTTTAATGCGGCCGCGCTTGAGTTGGCAGCATATTCTTCACTGTTAAATACTGTGTCATTATTATGAGTGATAATAAGCAATCAATTTCCGAGCCGATGACCACTCCGTCGGGGCGACAAAAGCCTGTCTCGACCGCTAAAGGCACCATTACGATGACGGCCATGGCTATCCTGATTGTCACATCCGTGCTCAGTCTGCGCGGGCTGCCGTCAGAAGCCAAATTTGGTATTCAGTCGGTATTCTACTACATTTTTGCAGCCGTCGTATTTCTTATCCCGTTCTCGCTTGTCTGTGCTGAATTAGCGTCGACGTATACAAAATCGGGAGGTCTCTACCGCTGGGTGTCAGAGGCTTTCGGCCCGCGATGGGGATGGACGGCGATGTATCTCGAGTGGCAGACGATTATCATATGGTTTCCGACCGTACTTATGTTCGGAGCGGCGTCGTTGGCCTATGTCTTCTGGCCGGAGAGTTTTGACGCGCAGCTCGCCTCAAACAAGATATACACACTTGTCATCGCACTGTTGATTTATTGGGCGGTGACGCTCAATTCGTTCCGCGGCACAAAGGCATCCAACCGCCTTTCGACGCTCGGCGGTTTATGCGGCACTCTCATTCCCGGCGCGATACTTATTATCCTCGGTGTGGTTTATGCGTGCATGGGCAAGACAATCGATCTGACTCCGATGCCCTTCATCCCTAATTTCTCACATCTTGGCACGATTGTGCTCGCAGCCTCGATATTCCTTTTTTACGGAGGCATGGAGATGCAGGCGGTCCACATCAATGACATGCGCAATCCGGCGCGTGACTATCCGCGGGCAGTCTTCCTCGCTATTTTTATTATTGTTGCCCTCTATGCGGTCGGCACACTTATTATCGGGCTCGTTATCCCGAGCGATAAGATTGATTTGCTGCAGTCGCTGCTTGTTGCCTACAATACGTTCTGGGATTCATTCGGTCTATCGTGGATGGGAAATATAATTGCACTGCTCATAATGGTAGGAGTCATAGGTCAGGTCAGCGCTCTTGTCAACGGCCCGTCGGTCGGCCTCATGGCCGTGGCTCAGTCGGGCTACCTGCCCATGAGCATGCAGCGAACAAACTCCAAGGGCGTAAACAAGCCCATCATGATTGTTGCCGGCGTGTTTGTCTCGATTCTAAGTCTTATTCTTATCGTGCTGCCTACTGTAGAGTCGGCTTATCAGATTATGTCGCAGATGGCCACAATCATTTATCTTATAATGGTGCTGATGATTTACGGCGCTTTTATCCGTCTGCGCCGGACAGAGCCGGGGCGTCGTCGCGGTTTCCGCGTGCCCGGCGGCAAAGTGGGCGAATGGATTGTCTGCGGTCTCGGCATTATAGGTGCCCTGCTCGCCCTGCTGCTCAGCTATCTCCCGCCGTCACAGATTGATACCGGCAGCCCGGTGGTCTATATCGGCATACTGCTTGTAGGTGTAGCCATCTTCGTAGCTCTGCCATTAGTAGTCTACGCTAAACGCAAACCGTCATGGCGTAACCCTCAGGCTCACTTCTATCCCTTTGACTGGCAGATTGAGGGCCGCAAGCCTTCTGAAGTCTCTAAATGGCCGGCCGGCTATGAGCCTACCGAGCAGGAGGTTGATGCGGCCGAAACCCGCTGCATAAGCACTCACGGTCAAGGCAAATGCTGAAAACCTCATAAGATTAAGTGATATGACAATCCCCCTGCCGCTCGGTTGAGTGACAGGGGGATTGCTTTGTCTTGCTTAAATCGCTTACTTGGCGGCGACGACTTTGCGGCCGCGGGTTATGCCGCTCTCGTTGAAGGCGTCGACCGTGAAGTAATAGTCGGCCACGGTGTGATAGAAACCGCCCTCGAAGCGGCTGTCACCGTAGACCATGCCGGCATTGGTCAGACGGTCGGGCGAGATGCCCCAGCGCACGATGTAGCCTGTGGCGCCGTCGACAGGCTGCCACTCCAAGTTGATGCGGCGGCGGTCATCGCCACGTGTGGCCTTGACGTCGCTGACTCGCTCGGGAGCACGGCCGTCGGCGCGACCGAAGACGCGCAGGCCGCTGACAGCGAAGTGTGCGCCCTCAGGCATATCCTCACAGTTGGTCAGACGCACGTATCTCATCTTGACCGGGTCGGCGAAAGCCTTTAGCGCATGCGGATGCTCGGTCTGATTACGGCTGCGGTCGTCGAGCATGGTCCATGTGCGGCCGTCGTTTGAGCCCTCTAATTTGTAGCGGTAGATATATGACTCGTCAGCGCGTTTGACGAGGCCGTGGTCAGGGAAGTTGACATGGATGGCGTTGACATCCATCTGACGGCTGAGGTCTATGCAGAGCCATTCGCCCGAGCGGCCCGAGGCGGCTGCCCACCAGTTGCCGACCTGCTCGTTGACGGCATTTGACGGCTCGAAGCAGTTGTTGATTTTCCACGGATTCTCCAAGTCGACTGTGACCTCCTCGGCTTTGGCGCCGCGCAGAGTCGACGAGGCGCTTGCGGCTTTGCCGTAGGAGAGCAGCGACCAGCCCAATGACAGGTCGTCACGCGAGAAATCGCGCTTACCGTCAGGCATCAGATAAGGATAGTCAGTCATGACCGTGTTGGTGTTCAGCGTGCCGTCTTTGTCGACATAAGCCGGGAAGAAGCCGAGACGGCGCTCGAAACCATGCCGTACCGAGACACACATCGTCGACACATGCCACAGATTGCCGTAGCGGTCATTGAAAGTGTGGCCGTGGCCGGCGCCGTACAGGAAACCGCCGGGTTTGAAAGAGAACGGATTGTCTATCTGACACTCAAACGGGCCGAGAGGCGAGTCGCCGACATAAACGGCATCGCCGTAGACATGATACTGTGTGCCCGGGCAGGCATACTGCAGGTAATATTTACCGTTGATTTTATTGATGGTCGCGCCCTCGTTGAAGCCGTTGACATTGCGGTCGTTGTCGTGGCCGTTGACCTCCCAGCCGTGGCGGCTGATGTCGTGGGTGATAAGGGCGACAGGCTCTCCGATCGGAGCGAAATCACGCGAGGGGTCTACCTCGACGCCGTAAATAGGTTTGTCGGGAGCGCATCCCCAGTAGAAGTAGACGCGTCTGTCATCGTCCTGCCACAAACAGGGGTCAGTCTCCTGAAACGGGAATTTGTCTGTGACGCATTCCCATTCGCCGGTCTCGGGGTGACTTGTGCGGTAGACCTCGTTAGTGCCTGACGAGGTGAAGTAAAGGGCATCGCCGCTGACCATCACGGTCGGCGCGTAATGGTTGATGTTTTTGATTGAGGGCGCAGGGATATAAGTCCAGTTGGCCATGTCGTCTGAGGTCCAGTAGCCGCTCGAGCGCGATGCGAAAAGATAGTATTTGCCGTTGAACCACTCGCAGACCGGGTCGGCCGCCTCGCGACGGGGGAGTTTTTCGTTCTGGAATTTATACTCCAAAGGGATGGGGTTGATGGTGACGCGCTTAAGCTGGTCGGCGGTCAGATGACCGGTATAGTCACCGGCAGAGGCGGAGACTGCGGCCGAGAGCACGCAGGTCAGTATGACGCTTTTTGTTTTCATGATGTGATGAATGTTGAAAAGTTCTTATCGTTTTTTGATTAGCGGGCGAGCGAGAGGTTGAGTGTGATGCCGTATGACGAGCTGCTGGTCGGGAACGAGTTGTTGGTCACGACAGGCGTGTTGACCTGATGGTCGAAGTATGCCGAGAGTGTCACGCGGCGGCTCAGCGTGTAGGCGGCTGTGAAGTTGAAGTTAAGCGTGTTGGAGCCGCTCGTCGGCTGGGTGTAGTTTGACTCGATGCGTCGGATGAGAGCCTGATTGTGCTGTATCGACAGGTCGGCGTTGAGGTTGAGATCATTGCTGACGCCCTGCTGCGAGCCCTTGATTTTGAGCACCGAGTTGAAGTTGACGATTTTGTAGCCTGCGCCGAATGTCAGGCCGCGTGTAGTGGCCTCGACCACCTGTCCGGCTGACGAGTTGAGCGTCAGAGTGCGCTGGTCACGGTATTCGGCCGAGAATTTGATGTCGTTTTTGAGAGTGAAGTTGATGCCGATGAGCGGTGCGAAGCGTTCGGTAATAGCTACTGACGAGATGTTGTAGGGCGACGACGGTATGGGACGGCCCGTTAGTTCGTCGAGAGTAAAACCGAGATTCTCGGATCCGCCGGCCGACAGCCAGTTGAGGTATGATGAGTATGAGCCGACCGAGTAGGTACACTGATAGGCGTGTGTCAGACTAAAAGATTTGAAAATCGAACGCAGATTGCCGAGGTTAATCAGGCCGTCATAGGTGATGCGCCAGTTGGGGAGCACTGAGGCAAACGACGGGAAGGGGTCGAGCGTCACCTTGGCGGGATTGCTGCCCGTGTAGGCGGCGACAAAGGCCGGGATGAGCACATCGCTCGATGTCTGGCTGACGGAGCCTACCTCGGGGTCATAGGGCAGGCCGGCCTGTGCCGTGCCGCGGATAAATCCGGCGTCGGGGTAGGTGAGACCGGCATACTGCGCCTCGACACGGTTGCGCACGACCGGAATATTCTCGAGGAATTTGTCGAAGGCGGCCGAACGGTAACCGTCGTCGGCCTTGCACGAGCGCAGGGCTGTGGCTATGGCGCAGTGGGTGCGAGTGTATGAGCCGGCAAGAGATGTGGGCATGTCGCTGTACATAAACTGCATCTGGCGCGTGCGGTTGTCGGTGCGGTTGAAAGTCAGCTGCACTTTAAAGCCTTTGAAGAGTTCGAGGTTAGCCTCGATATTGAGTTCGTTGGACCGAGACCATACGGCGGGCGATGTCTGCCCGTCGTCTGTGATGAGCCAGCCGCGCGCAAGGGCTTTGTCGATATAACTCTCGTCTGTAAAGCCGAATGCGAAGTCAAGACCCGGCGACATCGGTCCGTATGAACGGCTTTGACCGAAGATGTTGCCGATATCGGGGCGGAAAAGAGGCAACGACATCGTGTGTGTGTTGCGGTAGCGTACCGAGACATTGCGCGGCGACATGACAAAACGCAGCGCGTATTCGCCGATATCGTTCCAGATGTTGCGGTTGTCTTTGAGTATCTCGGTGATGGTGAATTTGAGATTATCCTTGCCGCGGGTAAGCACCTCGACCGTGTTGGCGTCGACAACACGTGTCTTGACGGCGACGGGCTTGTTGTCGAGCGTCGTTGCCACTACACGCACTCGACCGTTGCGTAGGTTGTGGCGGATGGTGAGGGTGGTGTCGGGCAGCAGTTGCATCGTGCGCTCAAATTTCTTGGGCTTGCGTTTTTGCTCGGTGCGCTTTGAACTTGAGAAACGGCGGTTGACTTTTTTGAGTACGGGTATTTTGTTGTAGAATGATTCGAAGTTGAGACGTCCGTCGGCCGACCATGAAGCCTGATTGGCGATGCTGTTGCCGAGACTTATGCCGTCGACTGTCGCGCCGCGGTCCCAGCGGTAGGTGGCGTTATAGGTTACGGAGCCGGTCAGGAAGTCTATGACCGGTATGCGGCTGAAAGGCGCTTTGTATTGGGCGGTGAAGGTCTGGTTATAGGCCCACGGCGTACCCATCGACAGGATGCTTTGCCAGACAGTGTCTTTCCATTCGCGGTATTTGTCGGGGAACAGTTTGCGGTTGACAGCACCGACTGTTTCCTCGATGCGGGCAGAGGTGTTGGAGTTGAAATTAAGTTGCAGAGACTTGATGAGCGTCCATGACAGAGACAGCTGGCGGTCCCACAGGAAATTTTTGCTTACCGATACAGGCAGCTGGAACATAACGTCAGTCTCTGAGCGCGTCTGCTGTTCGTAGTAGTAGCGCGACATCGTCGTTAGGAACGAGATGTTGTTTGGCAGCCAGCGTATTTCCCAGTCTTTGACAAATTTGAGGTTACGCGAACGCGATTTAAGCCATGCGAACGGTTTTAACGGTTTGATGTAAGGCGAGTAGTTATACTGCAACGAGCCGCGGTAGTCGTTGGTGTACTCGTACTCGGTCGTCGGGTCCATCTTGGTCTGCTTGTTAAACGAGAAGTTGATGGTGAAGTTGGCGGGATCCCACGGCATCGGATTCTTGCTTTTGACATCAAATTTCAGACCCGAAATCGAGAAGTTCCTGACGGTGGTGCGTTCTACGGCATAGTCATTGATGGAGTCGCGCTCGGCCTTGTCGGTACATTCATCCAAGGCATCCTTGAGGAGCACGTCCTGATCAAGAGGATTATATTTTGGCGAAGTCTTCTCTTTTGACACTGAGTAGTAGACAGGGGCGCGAAGTTTTACCGCCTCGGGTAGCAGACGGCCTACATCGCCCTGCACGGCGAAGTTATATTGCTCGTAGTCGTCGAGACGTCGTTCGTTGAGAGACTGGTCTACACCGCCAAAACCTGCGGTTTCGATATGGGCGCCGAAGTTGAGAGTGGCGAGATCAGATACGTTGAGCGTGGCATTGGCTTTGGTGGCCCAGCCGCCTGACTCGTTGAACTCAGTGACTTTAAGTTCGTTGACCCAGACGATACCGTCTTTAGTCGATGAGGCGTTGTTGCGCACGCCGACGAGCATCACGCGCACATCGCTCAGCGACGGATTACCCATGACGGCCATGCGGTTGCGCTCGTTGTCAGGATCTCGCCCGGTGTAAAGTGTGCCGTAACCGACGCCGGCTTCCTCGTTGCGCTTGGCTGCGTTGCGCGCTTTTTTCAGGTCTACGAGATTTTGCAGATTGAAGTTGAGAAAGTTGCTTTCGGGCCAGACAATCTGACGGTCTGAGCCAAGATACTGATTATACTTGCCGGGAGGTGTCAGAGCCAATGGCACCTCGTATTCATAAAAGTTGTTTTTGACGTCCGAGCCTAATCTGATGAAGACCGACAACTCTCCCGAGCGCAATTGAGTCGGGTCGTCGATTAGCGCCTCGGCGTGTACCCACATCTGCATACGCTTGTAGTTGCGAAGGTCAAGCTGGGTGTTGCGGTATACGCCGCGGGCGTCGCCTGCATTGAGGTCTGTGACCTTAAGCGACATAGACTGCTCGTTGAGTTGCACGATTTGGGTCTGACCCGGGTCGGTGATGCGTGTGACGCCCGGAGGCAGCACATAGTTGACCGGCTCGCGGTCGGCGTTCTCCTCGATGTTGACGACCGATACGTCTAACTGGCCTTCGGCCGGAGAGTCGCCGCGGTTGTTGAGGTTGAAATCATAGCTGCGCCATTCGCCGCGCACGAGTTCAAGTGTGGCGAATCGGAGATGAGTAACGGCCTTGAAACCGGTCATGAACATGCGCGCGAATCTGATTGTCGAGAAATCGGAGATTGAGCCGACCTTGCGTTCGTAGTCTGACAGTGGAATCTTGAACTGATACCACTCGACCTCGGGGTCCTTACCGTCGGGGGTAGCCACTACCGAAACCTGTTTGTCGGTGATAAAATTGCGGCCTACGACAAGGTCTTCGGGGCGTATCGATATTTTGTACTGGAAGTAGCGCTCGTATTCGTTGAGTGTGTTGTCCTGATTGATGTCCTCGACATCGGGCGTAGTCTTTGACGATTGGTACAGAGGGTCGGGGGCGTCTTCAGGCGACAGTGAGTTGCCTTCGACTCCGTTGTATCGTTTATAGCGTTCGAGCACTCCGAGGCGCTCCTCGTCATAATCATAGCCGCGGTAGAAGTGGTAGTTGTCGCCTGCGGGGTCATTCAGCGGTGAGAACTTGTCGTTCTCCATGCGTTCGATTGCGGCAGGCGAAAGGCGTTGACGCAGGCGTTCGAGATAATTCTGATATGTCGGGAAGATGTACTCGTCGTCGTTGGGCAGACCGTCTAAGCCGACGTCCTGCGCCTTGCGCGAGCCTGTGGAGTTGTCGAAAGAGTAGGTAAGCGAGTTCTGTTTCGATACACGGCCCCATGCGGTTTCGGTCAGGAATTCGTCGTTGCCGTCGTAAGGTATGCCGTTTTCATAGCTTTTGAGACCGTCTTTGAGAATGTCTTCTGAAATTTCGCCGAGATTGATATACAGGTCGCCGCCGTCTAAATTGGGATTGTCGGGGTCGAGGAAGGGATTCATGAGCCAGAACTGTATATACTCGATGTTGCTCTGCTCGAAGTTTGTGTTGTCAAGACGTCGCATGATGCCACCCCAGCGGCGCTCGGGGTTGAGCAGGGCGCCGTTTTCGTCGATGTTCTCGCTGTCTAAGTTGTAAGGGCCGCGTTCGGTCGGGTAGAACGAGAGATTGAGCGTCTGTATGATAGGAGACTCGCCGTAGTTTAGCTGACGGCCGGGAAAAATTTCACGGGATGTGACCTCGCGCACATAGGGGTTGGACAGCTGCTCGAGATCGGCTTTGATATAGCCCGGTGCGAGTGACGAGTTGCGCTGGGTGAACATTCGGTCGATATAATACCAGTTGAGCAACGCTCGGTTTTTGCCGTAGTCGGGATTATTGCTCAGCGCGGCCTCGGGGAAGAGGGCGTTGGTGCCGCTCTCGTATGGCGTCGACGCGAGAAACCATGAGTATGGCGAGCGCAGGTCTATGCCGGTCTGTGTCGACTCGAAATCGTCAATAAAACTTGAGCCTCGGTTTGACCCGGCTTTCTGTGCGTGGGGGATGAGTTGGGCGTATTCGGCGTTGAGTGTCAGGTGTGACGGTGCTGTGGCGTTGACCGTCGGGATTTTGTTGACAAGATTGGTCAGCCACATGAAATCATTGTTGTAGCTCAGATTGAAACCGAGCATAGAGTTGTTGACAACCTCGTCGCCGATATTGACTTTTTCTGTCAGCGCTTTCTCCGAGAAGTGCATGAGAGTCGCGCCGATATTGAGGTTTTTGTTGACCTCATATTGTAGGTCGAGGCCGAGCAACGTCTTGCGCTGAGTCGAGAACATCGACTGATTCTCGAGGGTCACACTTATGCTCTGCCCCGAGTCGATTATCGACTGATTGGTGATAGTGACTATACCCATCGAGTAATCGACGGTGTAATCCGAGTTTTCGATAAGTTTTACGCCGCCGGCCATTACTACGACTGAGCCGCGTGGCACATTGATGGCATTGAGGCGTATCTGCGAGCCTGACGACGCCTGATATTCACCGGTCAGGATAAATTTGTTTTTGTTGGCAAACTGACGGGCGACGACGAGAGTCGAGTCATAAAGTTCTTGATAGACATATTGCTCGGCGAGCGCCGGATTGCCTATTTTCTCTGCGAGATGGCGGCCGAACGGCTCGGCAACGGGGAATATAATTTTGCCTGACTGAGACTCAACCGTGTATCCTTCGATATAGTCGAAAAATCCGTCAGGATTAGACTGCTCGTTGTTGTCGATGCGGTCAAGGTTCATTACCTGAAGCAGCGACTGATTGCTCAGTGAGGGGACGGGCAGATAATTGATTTCGGTGCCGGTGGTGTCGCTGAGATATTTGATGTTGAGCTTGAAATTGCTCTTCTGTATCTGATAGCCGCCGAGCGAGTACACATTCTTCATCATCAGACGCCAGACGGGCAGTTTCGGAGAGCTTGTCGTGCCTTTAAGCATCTTGAGATAGAGTGACTGGTCGGTCGAGGTGATGTCGCTCGAGAATTCGCCTACCTGATAGACTCGTCCGCCGTAGGTGTATTCATAGGCCACGGCGAGCACCTCGTCGGCGTTGAGAGCGCTTTTTATGGAGATGTAGCCGAGAGTGGAGTTGAGTGTGTATTCGTTGGATGAAAGCAGACGTGCGCTCTCGACTTTCTCATAATCGCGGCCGCCTTCGATGCCGTAAGCGTCCAAGGGCGCGAGCGCCTGTGTGACGAGGTTTATGTTGCGCGCCTCGGGATAATCGATCTTGATGGTCGAGAGCAGGTTGTTGGAGGCGTTGGCCGGATTTGGCAGCGAAGGATCTACGGTCCAGTGAGACGAAGCGAGGTGCGACGACTCGCCGAGGTCCATGAAAGCCACGAAGTTACGCGACTGCTCGAAGTTGCTGTTCTTGTTGGTTACCCATACCTCAATGCGCGTGATTTTGACGCCTGATGACACGTATGGCAACTTGGATGCGAAACGGTCATAGTTGTCGCGGAAAAACTGACTCAGGAAGAAGTGGCGGTTTTGGTCATACTCGTCGGCATTGATGCGGAATTTGGTAGTCTGAACGCCGCCGCGGGTGCTGACGCTCTTTGATTCGGAGTTCTGTTGCGAGACGAGTGCGGTAGCAGTCAGTTTGCCGAACTGCAACTTGGTCTTGATGCCGAACAGGGCTGTGCTGCCTCGTATCAGCGACGAGCCGGTGGTCATCGACACGTTGCCGGCCTCGATGCTCTTGACGATATCGTCTTCTTTACCTTCGTATGCAAGTTTCAGGTTTTTTGAGTCGAAGTCAAAAGTGGCGTCGGTGTTGTAAGTCATGTTGAACTTCAGACGGTCGCCGACCGAGGCGTTGACGGTCGCCTGCACTTTCTGCTCGAAATCAAAGTAAGTCTTGCGACGTGATGATATAGGCAGTGCCGGATTGTCGGTCTTGTTTGACTTGACTCCCATTGATACTTGTACGGAGCCTTGTGTGCGCAACTGCACGCCGCCCGGACCGAAAATCTTTTCAAGCGGGCCGAGGGCGAAGTTCATGTCAAGGATATTGAACGGCTCCTTCTCGTTCTCGGTAATCTGGGCGAGATTGCGTTCGCGGTAGTATTCCTGCATCGAGCGGCGGAACTGCCAGTTGTTATACTGGGCCGGCGTCAGCATGAAAGGTGTTGCGATGTCAAATTCGCCTACGCGCGTGCGCACGATGTAGCACCCCGTCGCAGGGTCATACTCTGAGGATGTAATGATGTTAGACGGCGTGGCAAGGTCATAGGCCATCTCGTCATCGACAAGCTGCTCGTAGTTGACCGGCACGGTTGGTCTGACCGGCAGTGGCAGAGGGGCGACAGAGTCTCCGTCGGCAGCCGCCGGATAAGCGGCCGGAGCCGGGGGTGGAAGCTCGGTGATGTGAAACTGGCTGATGGCAAGTGCCGGCACACAAACAGCCGCCGCAAAAATTATGAGGCGTACCAGTCGGTTAAGCGTGTTATGATGACGTTTACTTGCTTTTTCCATTGTCTGTGACATCCGGTCAAGGTGATCAGTCATGACCGGAAACCGCGGCCGTCACATCAGCGGCAGAGCCTTGCGTATTGCGGCCTCGACCTTGAGACCGGGCTCGGCGTCAAAGAGTTTGCCGAGTACCTTGCGGCTTTGTGCCTGAGCGAATCCGAGCATCACGAGTGCCGCCAATGCCTCGTCGAAAGCCTCTGATGTTTGAGTCGACTGTATGTTTAACGTCAACTCTGTAGGTTTTATTTTATCACGCAGGTCAACAATTATACGTTCGGCAGTTTTTGCACCTACGCCTTTGACGCTCTTGAGACGCCGCAGGTCGCCGCCGGTGATGACGGCCGCCAGCTCGCGGGCCGGTATTGACGACAGTATCATACGCGCTGTCGAGGCTCCGACGCCCGACACGCCTATTAGAGAGCGGAATAGCTCGCGCTCCTCCTCATCCAAGAATCCGTATAGCGTCCAAGCGTCCTCGCGTATAGACTCGTGGACAAGCAGGCAGACTTCGTCGGCGCCTTCAAGACGCGAGAAACACTGCAGGGTGATTTGCAGCAGATATGCCACGCCTCCGGCAGTCTCGACGACCACGGCGGCGGGATTAAGGTTGGCGATGCGGCCTCTGATATGTTCGATCATAGCTGAATTACTTTTTACTTTTGCTCCCCGCAAAATTACGACAAAGTCGGCAACTCTGTCATACTCCCAACACGATTGCAGGGTCGATATTTAATTTACGACTGATTGTGCGGGCCTGTTGAAGCGTTGGCTCTTTCTTGCCTGAGAGGTATTCGCAGATGCGTGAACTATTGATACCCAATAATTTGGACAATGCAGCCTGCGTGAGCCCCATTTCGTACATGCGAAGTTTGATAACTTCGATAAGCGATGGTTTGCTTATGGGATAATATTCCTCATCATAATCTGCTACAAGATTGCCGAGGAGTGTCAGTTCGACCATACGCGGATCTTCTGCCGGAGTGTCTTCGGGCAGGGTCATCATCAGTTCTTCGACACGTTTAAGCGTGACTTTATATTGCATCTCGTTTTCAATCTTTGTCATGTCTGTTGTCGCATTATATTGTGGAACAATCGATTCGGTCATATTCAGCATGAGTGCCTATAAAACGTATCAATATGAATTGCGGTATAAACTTTATAACAACCACCAAACGATAATCGTTTCCCTTTATATTGAACACATAATGTTGATTACCGACATAGTCGACGGTATTAAAAGTCGCTTTTATGTCAGCAAAACATCGCCACTGTGATTTTTTCACCACGGCAACCCAGTCTTCCAAAGCTGTTTTTGATTGAGGATTTCGTTCGTAATATTCACGAATGGTGCGTTCGGCGATTATTCTCATCTTGGTAGATTTATTGCTGATTGCAAATTTACAAAGAAAATTACAAATTTGCAAATTTTGAATGAGGGCTTTATAAACACAGCGCCCCGGCTCCGCGCGGGGCAGAGTCGGGGCGTGTGATATGAATTAGGAGGATGATTACATCATGCCGCCCATGCCACCCATGCCGCCTGCGGGCATTGCGGGTGCGGGATTGTCTTCCTTCTTGTCAGCGATGACACACTCGGTGGTGAGGAACATACCTGCAATTGATGCGGCGTTCTCAAGAGCTACACGTGTCACCTTGGCAGGGTCGATGACACCTTCTTCGAGCAGGTTGCCGTATGTATCGGTACGGGCGTTGTAACCGAAGTCGGCTTTGCCTTCGCTGACTTTCTGCACGACGACAGCACCTTCAACACCGGCGTTAGTTGCAATCTGACGGAGGGGCTCCTCGATGGCACGCTCGACGATGGCGATACCGGTCTGCTCGTCGTCATTCGCACCCTTGAGGTCTTTGAGAGCAGCAAGACAGCGGATGTAAGCCACGCCGCCGCCGGGGACGATGCCTTCGGCGATAGCTGCGCGTGTTGCGCTGAGTGCGTCATCGACGCGGTCTTTCTTCTCTTTCATCTCAACCTCGCTGGGAGCACCGATGTGGAGCACGGCCACGCCGCCGGCGAGTTTGGCGAGACGCTCCTGAAGTTTCTCGCGGTCATAGTCGCTTGTGGTCTGGGCAATCTGAGCCTTGATCTGAGCGACGCGGGCTGCGATGGCGTCTTTAGAGCCTGCACCGTTGACGATGGTTGTGTTCTCTTTGTTGACAGTGACTTTCTCGGCGGTGCCAAGATTCTGGAGTGTGGCTGTCGAGAGCTGCATGCCTTTCTCCTCAGAGATGACAGTGCCGCCTGTGAGGATGGCGATATCCTCGAGCATTTCCTTGCGACGGTCACCGAAACCGGGAGCCTTGACGGCGCATATTTTCAGAGAGCCGCGCAGACGGTTGACAACGAGTGTTGCGAGAGCTTCCTGATCGACGTCTTCGGCGATAATCAGCAGTGGACGACCGCTCTGAGCGACGGCCTCGAGCACGGGGAGGAGGTCTTTGAGGTTAGAGATTTTCTTATCGAACAGCAGAATGTAGGGGGCGTCCATGGCGCACTCCATCTTTTCGGGATTGGTCACGAAGTAAGGTGAGATGTAGCCGCGATCAAACTGCATACCCTCGACGATGTCGATGGTTGTCTCTGTGCCTTTGGCCTCGTCGACGGTGATGACACCTTCTTTTTTGACTTTCTGCATTGCCTCGGCGATGAGTCGGCCTATTTTCTCGTCGTTGTTAGCCGACACGCGAGCCACGTCTTCGATTTTCTTGAAGTCGTCACCTACTTCCTCGGACATACCTTTGATGCCCTCGACAACGGCTGCGACAGCTTTGTCGATACCGCGTTTGAGGTCCATGGGGTTGGCGCCTGCGGCCACGTTCTTGAGGCCTACTGCGATAATAGACTGTGCGAGAACGGTAGCGGTGGTTGTGCCGTCGCCTGCGTCATCGCCGGTCTTTGATGCTACTTCCTTGACAAGCTGTGCGCCCATGTTCTGGAAGGGGTCTTCGAGCTCGATTTCGCGGGCCACGCTGACGCCGTCCTTGGTGATGTGGGGTGCACCGAATTTCTTGTCGATGATTACGTTGCGGCCTTTGGGGCCGAGTGTTACTTTGACTGCGTCGGCGAGAGCGTCAACGCCTTTTTTGAGCTCTTCGCGAGCCTTGATGTCAAATTTTATTTCTTTTGCCATGATTATGGGTTGTTTAGTTTTCTGTGTTTATGTGTTTTATGTTAGTGCCGTATTTTTAGAGAATAACGGCGAGCACTTCGTTCTGACGCATGATGAGCACTTTCTCGCCATCAAGGTCGATTTCCGTACCTGAGTATTTGCCATAGAGAACGTTGTCGCCGGCTTTGAGCATCATTTCTTCGTCTTTTGTGCCGTTGCCGACAGCGAGAACCTTGCCTTTAAGGGGTTTCTCTTTGGCTGAATCGGGGATGATGATGCCTGAAGCGGTTACTTCTTCTGCGGCTGCGGGCTGAATAAGCACACGGTCAGCGAGTGGTTTGATTTCCATAATGAGTTATAGATTTTTATGTTGGTTATATTTTGTTGTATCTTTTCATCATGTTTGGATGCAAGTACCGTGCCAAAGTCGATTGTGACTGACACGACTGACAAAATGTCAATTATCACCCAATCTGTCGGTGAAAACAATCGGGCACCGGGTTTTGTTCACTCCCGATGCCCGATTAGATAGTTGTAATTGCTTGAAATTTAGCGGCAGATGAGTCGCGCACCGGCGCTGTGAGCTGTTATCGAGGGCGCGAGCTGACTCTGCACGGTGCAGATGCCGGTCGTGAACGTGCCTGACAGCGATGCTGTCATCTCGACGGTAAGCTGCCATGTGCCTTTTGGCAGATAGTTTATGAACAGATTTGTCGACGAGTCTAGATTTTCGCGGTAGAATCCTACCGACCCGCTCCAAACCATGCCGGGAAGCTGGTCCACCGGCTCAAGGCAAGCCGCACGGCGGTCTATGACGGTCACATACTCCAAGTCGCGAGTATTCTTGATGGTGAGCAGGACGCGTATGCGTTCACCGGCACGGACTTCGTCGACAAACTGCCAGCGGCCGTCGCGCAGGGCGGTCAGACGTTTCTCGACCGAAAGGTCGCTTGTTTTGACAGCCTTGACTTTGGCCGGGTCGGCTTCATACTGGGAGATGACGGCGCCATAGGCCGGGGCGTCAGCATTCAGACGGTTTATTGTCAGACTCTTTCCGGTGGCGTCAGGAGCGAGCCGCATTACGATATGGCCCGTGGCATACTCCACAGAGTCAGGTTTCAGGCCGCGGCCGTCAATGCTGATGTCAGCGTTGCGGCCGGTTGTGAGCCATCGACTGCCGGTTTTGGCAAAAGCCGCAATCAGGCGCGTCGGGTCAGTGCTGCCGAGGTCGTCGGTAGCCTGAGCGCGGAGCACGAGCCACTGGCGCATGCTGTCAATCTCCTTGGCCTCCGGCGAGATTACGCCATAAGCCCATAGTATGTCGGCATAATCGTTGACATTTTTAACTGAGGGCAGTGAGAGCCCTTTGTCTTTTGACGATTGGCCGAACTGGCTGATGGAGGTGAGTATCTGACGGGCAGTTGACTTGTAGCCCAATGAATTGAGCATAAGTGCGTCGCAGGCTTTAGACCAAAGGTCACCTTTCTGCCAGCCTGTGGCTATCGACTGCAGTGTGGCTTTTATGATGCGGTCGCCGCGCAGATTGAATTTATGTTCGGGGAACATCGATGCGATGAATGTCAGCGCGCGGTCGGTCTTGACACGTTCGTCAAGAGAGGAGACATAATAGTCGATGGCGCGGTCAATCATCTCGGCGAGAGCTTTGTCGTCGGGCAGATATCCGGCAGATTTGAGGCGGCCGAGATTCTGCAGTACGACATTGGTGACCCACTGCGATGATTTGTCAGACCAGTCGCCCCAAGCCCAGCCACCGTCATTGCGGTTGAGCTTTTTAAGTGTTTCGATTGAGCGGCTGATATTGCGCTGACATTCGGTGGGGTCGAGCAGCAGGGCGAGACGAGCCATACGGCGTGTGTCGGAGGCAGCGGCCTCGGCCCACGGCGTCTCGTCAAGTGTGGCGACTTTGAGGCTTTCGTCTTTTGTAAGACGTGACAGCATGGCTGTCGACGACGGGTCGGTGCTCCATGCCTTGAGCACGGAGGCGATGTCTTTGTTGTCTCTGACAAGACCTGCGGCTGTGGCTGCGCCGAAAAGTCGGGCTGCTGCGCCTGTGGCTGTCACTGACTCGCCTTTGGCGAGGCCCGGCAGCTGCGTGATTATGGTCCATGCGGGGTTGTCAGTATAGTCGAGTGTGGCGGTCAGGTCCTTGCTGTCGGCGATGTCGGTCGTATAGACGCTGTCGCCGGGATTGAGGTAGAAGGGCTTACTTTCGATTACCGGCTCGGTCGCGGGCAGGATGGCTATGGCCGACTGCTCGCCGTCAGTGAAGGCGCCGAGTGTCGAACGCACGCGATAGCCTATCGACGAAACGCCGGCCGGAGCCTCGATGTCGATTGAAACCAATGCCGAGCCGTCGGCGGCGATGCTGTCGGTGACGGTCGACGACGAGATGACGCGGCGCGTATCGGTGTCAAAGAGTTCGATGACGCTGTTGACTGCCGCACTCTCGCCGCTGTTGTTATAGACCGTGGCGACGACGCGAGCCTTGTCGCCGGTGCGCAGGAAGCGCGGCAACTGCGGGATGACCATCACGGGCTTCGAAGCCACGAAGTCGCGGTCATAGGCTGCGGCGCGCAAGTCGTCAGTCCATGCAAAGGCCTTGACTGCCCATGTAGTCACGGCATCAGGCACAGTGAACGTAAGTTCGGCTTTGCCGTCGGCGCCGATGACGAGTTCGGGCATCCAGAATCCCTGAAGCACCTCGGAGTCGCGATAGGCAAACTCAGCTTCAGGCTGGGGCTCGGCAGCATTGCCGCCGTCGGAGGTTTTAGCCTCAGCAATTTCGACTGCATTATCGGCCGCCATCGGTGGCATAGGAGCGGCAGCGTCCGCCGTGACTTCCTCTTCGCACTCCTCGACTGCGAGTTCGGCCACTGCTCCGCTGAGGGCTCCCATTGCCGATTTGTTATACATTCTTGCACGCGAACCATAGATGCGGTTTGAAATGTAGAAAGGATTAAGCGCCGGGTCAAAGTCGGGCAGTGAGAGCGAGAAGGCTTTCAACGTCTTGATATTCTTGCGCTCGGATGTGCTCTGGCCGTGGTTGTATACCGTCGAGAGAGATACAGATGACGAGGGGATATACAGACCGAATGACTGAGCCCATGACATTGACTCCAAGGCGTCCAAGGCCTTGTTATACATTGTGGCGATAAGTCCGCCCGAGGTCATGCGGCGCTGCCAATCGCTCAGTTTGAGCGTCCAGCGCTCCTCAGAGCCGGGTGTGAGGTGGTCGCGCATCGACTCGCCCTCGAGTGTCAGTTTGCGGCGGTCATAACCGCGCAGTCTGATTTCGGCTCGATAGGTCCGTCCGTCGCAGACTGCGAAAAGCATTGCTTTGCCGTCGGTCTGCGCCTCGGGCATGTCGACTGTCACGCGGTGGAATCCGGCATCGCAGCGGGTGAGGCTGACCCGGCGTTCGGCTCCGTTGTCGGTCACTATATATACATATGTGTCGGCCGTCGGTGTGCCGTAGAGTATTTCTACCTTGCCGTCAGCGGGGCAGTCAACGAGCGTGCGAGGCACGAAAATGCGGCTGTCGTCGGGCATGGTATTGTCCTTAAGGCTGTAGACGGCGAAATCGTCAAGCGCGGCGACACTGTCGGCCAACGAGCTGTCTACGGCAGCGGCCGAAAGACGGTAATTGCCGGCAGCCAAACCTATCAGCGATATTGACGAGGCTGATGTTGAGTTTATTACGCCTTCAGCGGCAACATCGGCTGACACTTCGTCGTCAGCGCCGACGCGGCGCAGCTGCCATTTGATTTTGATGTCGACGTTTTTGCCGTCGGCGTCGGTCACAATGACCGGGGCCTTGATTGACTCGGCCGAGTCGTAGGCGTTGTTGATATCGCCGGCAGTGATGGTGTAGGGGCGTCCGGTGGTGAAGTTGCGCGAAGCCTGAGCTATGGAGCTGGCGGCGTCGGTAACTGTGATTTTGGCGATGAAATTGTCAAATCCCGAGCCGACGAGCAGTGAGTCGCCGACGACGATGCTGAATCGCCCTTCGGCATCAGTGCGGCCCTCGACGCGGCCGAGAGTGCGAGACGGTGTGAACCAGCGCCAGCGCATCGCGCCGATGATTTCGGCGTCAACAGCAGCCGAGCTGACAGGCATACCGGTATAAGTAACGGCTTTGCCCGAGAGGGTGACGGAGCCTTTCGACGGCTCGTCGCGGCTGATGCTGAGGTCGGTAAGCTCGAAGACGGGCATGCGGAAGTCAGAGACCGTAACGGTCCGCGAGGCGGCATAATTGCCCTTGGCTTTACCGCCGTCGATAAACACAGACAGACGGAACGAGCCGTTGAGACCGGTCTGAGGCGTAACGAAACGTCCGTTGACGCGGCCGAGGCGGTCGGTGACAGTAGCGACTGAGTCGACGGTCTGATTGTTGGCGTCATAAAGATATACTTTCACGGCGAGGTCAGGCGCGACAGTCGCGTTGTTGACATTGTCGCCATAGCCGATAACAGCAGCCCACGCGATGCTGTCGCCGGGATGATAGAGTTGACGATCGGTCAGCATGATGCCGCGCACGGTGACATCGTCGTCATCGTCGCGCTCGTAGATGTTGTCAGAAAGATTGTTGAAATTCATTGTCACGCCGTCGCATGTAAAGTGGTAGCTTACCGATGCCCAGCGGTTTTTGTCGGTGGTTTCCGGCATAGAGGCGCGGATAAGTCCGTCGGCATCAGTTTTGCCGATAACCTTCCACGCGCCGCGAGAGACTCTACGGCTGACGCTAACGCCGGCGACGGGTTTGCCGCTGACATAGTCGGTGACGGCAAACACACGATTGTCGCCGTCAGAAACCATGACAGGGATTATGCGGTTTACACGTATGCACACGGCGTTGTTGATGCTGCCCTGACGGCCGTCAAGGCTTGACAGTAGCATGTAGTAGCCCGGCTGATCGAGCGTGACAGACACCGTTGTATCGCCTAAGGCGGTAGTACTGCCGGTGTTGAAGTCGTGTTTAGCTATGGTCCGCAGCGAGGCGGTCGAAAGTTTGCTGCGGTTGGCGAACTGTTCGGCGGTCAGTTTATAGATTGTGAAACCGCATTTCCCGGAGAAGCCGTATTTTAACTTTACGTCAAACACGTTGCCGGGAGCGACAATCGACGGCGCTGTGACCTCGACATTGGGGCGTGTCAGGCGGTTGAGCGCATTTTGCAGCGAGTTGGCCCAGAGGCCGTCAGGGCGGTTGGCAAGCGTCTTGCGCAGTGCGTCGACCAGCCATGCCTCATCTTTGGAGTATTCGTAATAGCGGTCGGCGACGCGGCTTAGGACATAGTCTGCCTCGGGATTGGCGCGGTTGTCTAAATATAGCTGTTCAAGCGGGTTGCGTCTCTTCTGTGAGTCGCCGAGGCCATCTTCGCTCTCTTCCTCAGGCATCTCGACGCAGAGAGCCGTCATCCAATAGAAATATGGCGCTGAGCCTTTCTGCGAGACCTCCGCTGCAGCGCGGATTATCTCACGGCGACGTTCGTCATTGCCCAAAGAGCTAAATGTATCGGCCGCTTTGCGGCTTACAAAGTCGGCGACTGTCGGGAAATATTTATATGTCATCGAGTTGGCGCTGATGACCTTTTCGTAGTCGCGCAAGGGGGTGCGCGGCTCAGCGGCTATGTCGGCAAGGGTCTTGTCGCAGAGGCGTGTGATTACGGTCTTGAACTGACGGCCTGACCACTCCGTGATGTCGGTCGGGATGGGCTCGTCAGGGGTATTGACGCGGTCATACTGCCAGCGTTGCTGATTGTATATGTTCATCAGAAGTTCGGCCTGCATCGTCTCTAAAAGGACGCGTGTGGCCGGCAGGCGCTTGTTGTCAGAAGCTTGCGAGGCAATCAGCGGCAGCATAGTCGAGAGGCTGTCGGAGTTGATTTCGCCGGTGGCAACTGTCATGTCAAGCAGTGATTTGATTAAGCTGATGTCGGCGTCAAGGCCTTTGAGCACAGCCGCTGAGTCATATGCGCGGCGAGAGTCGGCGATAACGGTCTTTGGATAGGCGAAGTCAGGCTTGCTTTGAGCCTGAAGTGTCGCCGGGACAATAAGCAGCAGCGTCAAGGCGAGGGCAATCAATCGTTTCATAAGCATTTTTATGATGTCGGGTTAACGGACTCGTGTGTTAAAAAAACATCAGGTCTCCGAGCCCCTTTAATGGCTTAGAGACCTGATTTATTAAAAGGTTTAATCTTTATGATTGTTCAATCTTACTTTGCCAGACCGCAAGACTTGCATTTCTCCGAAATTTCGGTGAAGAAATCGTTGCCTTTGTTGTCGACGAGGATGAATGCGGGGAAATCCTCGACCTCGATTTTCCAGATGGCCTCCATGCCTAATTCGGGGTACTCCAAGAGCTCGACGCTCTTGATGGAGTTCTGGGCGAGCACGGCCGCCGGACCGCCGATAGAGCCGAGATAGAAACCGCCGTGTTTCTTGCATGCGTCAGTGACCTGTTTAGAGCGGTTGCCCTTGGCAATCATGACCATAGAGCCGCCGGCGCTCTGGAACTGGTCGACGTAGCTGTCCATGCGGCCTGCGGTCGTCGGGCCGAACGAGCCTGACGGCATGCCGGCGGGAGTCTTGGCCGGCCCTGCGTAGTAGATGGGATGGTCCTTGAGATACTGGGGCATGGGTTCGCCGCGGTCGAGACGCTCTTTGATTTTGGCGTGGGCGATGTCGCGGCCTACGATGATGGTGCCGTTGAGCGACAGACGTGTCGACACGGGGTATTTGTCAAGTTCGGCGAGAATTTCGGGCATCGGGCGGTTGAGGTCGATTTTGACGACTTCGCCTTCGCCTTTCTTGCGATATTCCTCGGGGATGAGCTCGCCGGGATTGCTGTCTAATTTCTCAATCCACAGACCTTCGCGGTTGATTTTGGCTTTGACGTTGCGGTCGGCCGAGCAGCTCACACCGAGACCGACGGGGCAAGATGCGCCGTGGCGCGGCAGACGGATGACGCGGATGTCGTGGGCGAAGTATTTGCCGCCGAACTGTGCACCCAAGCCGAGGCACTCGGCCTCTTTCTTGAGTTGTTTCTCAAGCTCGATGTCGCGGAAAGCGTGGCCGAGTTCGTTGCCCTTTGTGGGGAGCGAGTCGTAGTATTTGACAGAGGCTTTTTTGACCGTGGCGAGGTTCATCTCGGCCGATGTGCCGCCGATGACGAATGCGATGTGGTAGGGCGGACAAGCAGCCGTGCCGAGCGATTTCATCTTCTCGACGAGGAAGGGCAGCAGAGTCTTGGGGTTGATGAGTGCCTTGGTCTCCTGATAGAGATAGGTCTTGTTGGCCGAGCCGCCGCCTTTAGCCACGAAGAGGAAATGGTATTCGTCGCCCTCTGAGGCATGGATGTCAATCTGAGCCGGGAGGTTGCAGCCGGTGTTGACCTCGTCATACATGTTGAGAGGTGCGTTCTGGCTGTAGCGCAGATTGTCGGTGGTGTATGTGAGATAGACGCCCTCTGAGATGCGCTCCTCGTCGTCGCAGCCGGTGTAGACATTCTGGCCTTTCTCACCGTGGACGATGGCTGTGCCGGTGTCCTGACAGAATGGCAGCTGGCCTTTGGCGGCGACCTCGGCGTTGCGCAGCATGGTCAGAGCGACAAATTTGTCATTGTCGCTGGCCTCGGGGTCGGAGAGGATTTTTGCAACCATGGCGTTATGCTCGCGGCGGAGCATGAATGCGTTGTCATGGGTTGCCTGACGGGCGAGCACGGTCAGAGCCTGCGGGTCGACGACAAGGAACTCGTGGCCGCCCCAGTTTTCGACTTTGACGTAGTCTGAGGTCAGGTGATAGTACTCTGTGGTGTCGGGCCCGAGCGGGAACATCTTCTGATACTTAAACGGTTTTGTTGGCATGACGTTGATGTAATTGTGTTTATGCGGTTTGTTATATGTTTTCTCTGCTCGCAAAGATAACTAATTTAATACAACACCCGACTAAAATTTAAAGACAAAATTTGCACTTGACCCGATTCGTTGCTAAATTTGCATCATAGTTGTCAGGGGGCGCCTTCCCTCATAAGTTTGGATGTGCGTGACTGTCTGACCTGTTTTAACCAATATTCCTTTGTGTATGAAGAAACATAACTTCTATGCCGGTCCGTCGATACTCAGCGAGTACACCATCAAGAATACGGCCGGTGCAATCCTTGATTTCGCTGACACCGGTCTTTCGATTCTCGAAGTGTCTCACCGCAGCAAAGAGTTTCAGGCTGTCATCGACGAGGCATCTGCTTTAGTCAAAGAGCTTTTGGAAGTGCCCGAGGGTTACAGTGTGCTCTGGCTCGGAGGCGGTGCGTCCATGCAGTTCTGCATGATTCCTTTCAACCTGCTGAAAACCAAAGCCTCTTATCTCGACACCGGCACATGGGCCTCTAACGCCATCAAAGAGGCACGCCTTTTCGGCGAGGTTGACGTAGTGGCTTCGTCTAAAGACGCCAACTACACTTTCATACCCAAAGGATATGAAATCCCCGCAGATTCAGACTACTTCCACTTTACAACCAACAACACTATCTATGGCACAGAGATGCGCTATGATCCGGACGCTCCCTGCCGTCTTATCGCCGATATGAGTTCGGATATTTTCTCGCGCCCGATTGACGTTGCCAAATACGACGCCATCTACGCCGGTGCTCAGAAAAACCTCGCTCCCGCCGGTGTGACCATCGTCATTGTCCGCGACGACGCTCTCGGTCATGTCGACCGTCCCATCCCCACGATGCTCGACTATCGCACTCATGTCAAGAAAGGCTCGATGTTCAACACACCTCCCGTGCTGCCTATCTTCTCGGCTCTCCAGACACTCCGTTACTATAAGATGCTCGGCGGCATCAAAGAACTTGAACGCCGCGACCTCGAGAAAGCAGCCCTGCTCTATGACGCCATCGACGACAGCCGCATGTTTGAAGGCACAGTCACCGAGACCGCTGACCGCTCTATCATGAACGTATGCTTCGTCATGAGAGAGGAGTATCGCGAGCTTGAGAAAGACTTCCTCGACTTCGCGTCTGCCCGCGGCATCGTAGGCATCAAGGGTCACCGCTCGGTAGGCGGTTTCCGCGCTTCGCTCTACAACGCCATGCCCATCGACAGCGTCAGAGTGCTTGTCGAGGCCATGAAGGATTTCGAGGCCACTCGCTAAACCCGTTAAAGACTATAAGATATGACAAAGATACTTGTAGCGACAGAGAAACCTTTTGCAAAGGTTGCGGTCGACGGCATACGCCGTGTCGCCGAAGAGGCCGGCATGGAGCTTGCTCTGCTTGAGAAATATACCTCACGCGATGAGCTGCTTAAGGCTGTCGCCGATGCTGACGCGCTCATCGTGCGCAGCGACAAAATCGGCGAGGACGTATTCAAGGCAGCTCCCCGTCTCAAAATCGTCGTGCGCGCCGGCGCCGGCTATGACAATATCGACCTCAAGGCAGCCACTGCCGCCGGCGTGATTGTCGAGAACACTCCCGGTCAGAACTCCAACGCCGTCGCCGAACTCGTCTTCGGCCTCATGGTGATGGCCGCACGCCACTCCTACACCGGCGTCTCGGGCTTTGAGCTCAAAGGCAAACGCCTCGGCATACAGGCCTTCGGTCAGGTTGGCCGCAATGTGGCCCGCATCGCCAAAGGTTTCGGCATGGAGGTTTCGGCCGTCGATCCCTTCTGCCCTGACGAGGTTATGAAAGAGGCCGGCGTAGAGCCCTGCCACAGTGTCGCCGAGCTTTACCGCGACAACCAGTTCGTGTCAATCAACATCCCGGCCACACCCGAGACCATCCGCTCGATTGGCTACGACCTGCTCGTCTCGATGCCTGCTAATGCCGTTGTCATCAACACAGCCCGTAAGGAGGTCATCGACGAAGAAGGCCTTGCACGCGCTCTCGAGGCACGCGCTGACCTCAAATACTTCGCCGATGTCAAACCTGACTGCGCTGACGAGCTTGATGCCCGTTCCCCCGGCCGCGTGTTCTTCACACCCAAGAAGATGGGCGCTCAGACCGCCGAGGCCAACATCAACGCCGGCATCGCTGCCGCCCGTCAGATTGTGGCTTTCGTCAAGGACGGCTCAGACCGTTTCCGCGTCAACTGATAATTATAGATATTATATAAAATGAGTGAAGGCGCCGTCACAATGACGGCGCCTTCGTTTTATGCGTTGTAGTGTAATCGCGAATTAGAACAGCCATGCAGCGGTGACTGTCCAATAGCGGTTTTTGCCGTCGATTTTCGGACCGTTATAATCGCTGACAGCCTTTAGGGTGTTAGTCAGACCGAGACCGTAGCTTGCGCCGATCTGCAGATGCTTGATAAGCTCGACACCGAAGCCGAAGTTCCACGCCACATCAACAGATTTGTTGCTGACTGCATCAGATATGGCCTTCTTGGAGGTCAGGAACGCGAAACTCGGACCTGTGAAGAGATAGGGACGGATGATATTGCCGACAAGGGGCACACCGATTTTCCATTTCAGGTTGATGGGTATCTCGATATAGTCGCGTTTATTGAGGTTGTCGCCTATTTCCTCTACAGGCGTGCCGGTGCCGTCGATATAATTTTCTGTGGCTTTGAAATAACGATGCACATACATCACCGAAGCGTCAAAGCCGATGCCTGCCACCGGCAGCATAAGCTCTGCCTGCAGACCGGCGGTGAAGCCGGCGCGGTTATCTGATTTAAAGACACTTTCGTTAAATTTCATGGAGTTGACATTCATGCCGATGCGTGGGCCGATTTTAAACTGGGCCGCTGCGGGGAGCGCCATTACCGTTGCGGCCATGAGCGCTAAAGCGATGCGTTTCAATGCTTTCATCTCTTAAAAAATGTTTGGTTACGTTTTTTGTCATGTGTTTGATTGTCGCAAAGATAAGCTAAAAAATGTTTTATACTAAAATTTTACCGCATTTTTTGTATCTTCGCATCATTATGACTGACTCACAACGCCTCGAAATCGAAGAAAAAGCCGTCGCCATGCTGCGCACGGTTTTCGACCCCGAAATACCCGTCGACATCTATAGTCTCGGCCTCGTATACCGCATCGAGCTAACCGATGACGGTACTCTCGACATTGACATGACACTCACAGCGCCAAACTGTCCTGCGGCAGACTTCATAATCGAGGATGCCCGCTACAAGTTAGAGTCTATCGAGGGCGTAAAGGCTGTAAACATCAATCTCGTCTTTGAGCCCGAGTGGACCAAAGACATGATGAGTGAGGAGGCCAAATTAGAGCTCGGTTTCCTTTGATAAAAACCTCACAGCCGATGAGCCGCGACAAGACATATTTTCTGAGCGACCTGCACCTCGGTGCGCGCTATCTCGACCGTCCGCATGAGCGCGAGCGCGTGATTGCCGACTTCCTCGAGAGTATAGCCGACGACGCAGAGACGCTGTATCTTGTCGGCGATGTGCTCGACTACTGGTATGAGTACCGCACGGTTGCGCCGCGCGGCTATCTGCGCTTTTTCGGCGCTCTCGCGTCGCTTGCCGACCATGGTGTCCGGATAGTATGGCTCACGGGCAACCATGACATCTGGCTCTTTGACTATCTGCGTGATGAGATAGGGCTGACTGTCGTCGACGGATCGGTTGACACGGTTATCGACGGTCGCCGTTTCTTTATCTCCCACGGCGACGGCCTCGGGCGTCTCAAACCATCGTTCCGTTTTATCCGGGCGATGTTCCGCAACCGTTTTTGCCAATGGCTTTACGGCGGCATACATCCGCGCTGGACTGTAGCCTTCGCACACCGCTGGAGCTCGTCGAGCCGTGGCTATGACAGCACGCGGCCGCCTGTCTATGAGGGCGAGATGCGCCGTAGTGTCGAGGAATGGGCCCGCGGTTTTGTCGCAGACAATCCTGATGTTGACTACATCGTTCTCGGTCATCATCATGTGATGGTTGACGAGCCTGTCGGAGACGGTTGCCGTCTTGTGATACTCGGCGACTGGATATATAATTTCAGTTATGCTGTCTTTGACGGCTCGGAGCTGAAATTAAAGCAATTTGCAAGCGCAATTGATAAATTTAACAAAACTTAACTGATAGGATCCTGTCGGTGTCACAATATCGATATTTGATAAACGTTTATTAAACAAATAATTATATGAAATTGCTTTGCTCGGGGATGCGACTTATGTTAGAAAAACATGTCGCAAAACATATAAAAATATTTGGTTTCGCCCCGAAAAAGGCTGACCTTTGTGTCACAAACCTAAAACAATCTTTTTTACCTTAGAAATTGTACCTATTGGAAACCTCTAAAAAAGGAGCTCAGTGATGAGTTCCTTTTTTGTTAGGCACATATTAGGGGGCAGCGGGAGCCGTCAAAGCACGGCGTTAATGTAGGAGCATGTCGCAAAATATGGAGTGGCGATTTGCAATCGCCCGAGAGACAATATCCCGTCAAGCAGTATGTTGCGGGTAGCCGATTAAAAATCGACCTTCTATATCCCGAATTATTTTGTGGAACGGGTGATGACGTGGCGCCGGTCATCGGCGGAAAGCGTATTGATGTCAGTATTTGTCAGTTTTACAAAAAGCGGCATAAAGTAGGCCCGGAGTTGTGCGAAGGAAAGTTTTCTGATTGTGCGGACAGTCGGATTGAGCAATGCGTCGATGGCGCGCTCCTGTTCACGTGTGAAAAGGCCGGACCCGAAAAGTGCCGATAGCTCGACAGGCTTTTTGTCGCACATTACTTTCAGTAGGATTGAAACACGTTTTTCGCTTCGCTGCAGGCACCGCTCGCGGCGCTTTTGGGTCCGCTCTACACGTCGACGTGCATCTTCGACCATGGCGTCGGCGTGGGGTGACTTCACGGTTTTCAGCTTGTTCTCGTCAAGCGACTCGGCTATGCCGTCGGGTTTGCGGATACGTTCCGCGGTGATGATTGCCGAGACGAGGGCGTGACAGAGCGAGATGTTATCGGGGTCGGTGAGGATTTGGCGGAGAAGTTCGACGGGTATGTGTGCGGTAATGGTCTTTTGTGTTGATTTGCGTGTTCGTTTCATAGTGCATTATTTTTTGCACAAAGATAGATACGCACTGATGCGGTGATGTGTCAATTTTGCAGCCTCGGGCGTTTTAACACTTATTAGTTATCAGCATAAGGATGGTCAAAGTTCTGTTACTTAGCATCTTTGATAACTTGCTTCTATTAGCTAAAATACACCTTCCTACTATAAAATAACCGGGGCCGCGAGCAGTTGAGCGCGACCCCGATGATGAGAGAAATATATAAGCGTATATAATAGGTTATTTTATGACAAATTTTGCTGTCCTATTATCCTGAGATATGATATATATTCCCGGCGATAGATTCTCTATGCAATTTAGATTGCCTCGATAAACAATGACACCGGAGATTGAATATATTGTCACGTCTTCGGATTCAATAATTTTGATATCTTCAATGTCAGAAATATAATCAGTTAAATCTTGTGATTTTAGAGTCTCGTTGAAATCTGAGGAATATGTAGTACTCAAAGTCTGCTCATGGTTAACAGTATAATATACTGTAATTTCGGGGAGTGTATCTTCTGAATAGAAGTATAGGTTTCGGGCGTTCGGCTCGTATGAAACTTCATTGATTTTTACCTGAGTGATCTCCACATTTTCCAATTCGGATGCGATGTGGAAACATTTATTCTTTTCGTCCTTGATATACCGATACATAGCCTTTGCCTCGGAGTCAGTAGCCGTGCAAGCTGCTACAAAAAATAGTCCCTTGCCGTCAAATTCAGGTAAATACTTCAAACTTGATGTATAAATATTCATTTCAGGAGATAGTCCGGTCAGGTTTATTTCTCCCTCAAAATCTACATATGCGTTGTTGAAGCCATTGCCGGACCATACCGCTTTATTATTAAACACAGGTTTTGCGTGGAACGTTACAGACCCACCGCGGACAAGTAATGCCCCTTCGGCCAATGTAGTATTTCCCATAAATTCGATTAGTTCACCATCAATTTCAAGGGCATTAGTATTAATTAGTGAGACACTTGCAGGAACCACAATTCTTTCAGCTTCTAAATCACATTCGCATACACAATTGGTCCTTATTGCCGTACATCCGTCGGCGATATTTATTATGCCTTTCATTTTGCACGGTATTGCTTCTAACTCCGGTCCCCTATCAGTGATACGATATAGCAAACCGTCTATGCCGACCCAACTTTTATTGTCGGGATGCACTTCAAAAAGTTCAGAGGATTTTAACGAACGGAAGGGGGTCGAATTATCGGCAGGAGATGCATTTTTGGGGATATATATTCTTTTCAGACCTGATGAGCTGAAAGCCGAATTACTTATTTCTATTACGCTTTCAGGAATTCTTATGTTTTCAAGAGACGTGCATCCGGCGAATGTTGAAAACGGTATTTTAGAGATGCTTTCGCTCAATTTTACACTTTCAAGCTTCGTACATTCTGTGAATATGTAATCACCCATTTTCGTAATATTGTCAGTCATTTGGATACTTCTGAGTGTCTGGCAGCCTATGAACGATTGGTCTTTTATTTCGGTCACATTATAGGCGATACCGTCTTTGTATATGGCGTCAGGTATTATAACGTCAGAGATTTCACCTTCATAACCGATTACGGTAGCGCTCTTGACATCACAAAAATATCTGATTCCGTTATCAGTTAATGTATAATCAGGATTGTCTGACATCTCTCCCTCCATGATTCTGAAAAACCTGTTCCAGACATCCGCTTGTTCATATTTTGCTTTTGATCCTTC
The DNA here is from genome assembly GCA_019415705.1 of Bacteroidales bacterium. Classification (GTDB taxonomy): domain Bacteria; phylum Bacteroidota; class Bacteroidia; order Bacteroidales; family Muribaculaceae; genus CAG-873. Next base: position 47,869 of record DXYS01000018.1, read on the forward strand.
TGGTACAAAAAGTTCTCCGTTATCGGGACATTTTGTCGCGGTAAAAATACACTCGTTTATTTGTACCGGTTCCGGATTCAAAACAGTTATATGTGCCAGATTTTCATTCCCGAAGAAAACGTTTAATCCTATCTGCTTGACCCCCGCCGGTATTTTTATTTCGGTCAAATTCAAGTTCATTAAAGAATTTGATTCGATATCTGTCAGATTTTCGGGAAGATACAACCATTTAAGGGAACTCTTTTCAACGAGACCATATTCGGGAAAAGTATTATCATCATACAGACGCTCCTGCGCATCCCCGAATTTTGAAGTGTAGTCATCACATGCTGTTACTGATGCAATTACACACGCAGATAAATCAAGGGTCTCAACAGACTGAAAATTATCACGTATGTACCATATATCTTTGGCATTAATCCGACCCTTTAAAACAAGTCTTTTAACTGTGTGTGCATTCTCCATGGATATTAGTTCGTTTAATGTTCCGGGAGCTGTAACCTCTATATCGCGGTCGCTGTAAGATTGATACTTGATGTTTACATTGTATTGTTGACCATATATATGCAGAGATGCAACAGAGCCTTCGGTAAGAGCTTGGTCTGAGTATGATCCGGAAATCTGATAAATTACTGTCCCATCAGAATTATTGTCTGTGCTTTCGGCAATAAAAGCAATTGATTCACCGACAAAGACCTGAAGTGACGATTTGCCGGAAGGCAACTCTTTCAAGCCGGAATATCTGTTCAGTTTTATTTTCACTCCCGGATCAATCTCAAAATTGACAGTCGCGGTTTGTGGCTTGTTATCCTTGACACTGACCGAAGATGGCCATTCGACTGTCCCATTGACCAATTTATATATTTCGTCGTTTTCATGTTTTGTCACAAGTTGTATTCGATCAGTCGGAGCTATTTCGGACGATACAACAACATCTGTAAATGAAATAAATGGGAAACCGCACCCCTTATATTCTTTATCTGCTGAGTTATATGTTGTATGCCATTCAGACCCAAGTATTTCTTTTATTTTGCCGTTTTGATCAACTAATGCGAGGGAGACATCTCCAACGAAGCCTTTGCAAGCCGTCATTTCAGAGTTAAAAACCGAGAAAGGCTCACCTTTAACTACATCCTTGACGCTTATATTCATTCTGCCGCCCGGATTGCCTGTCGCATTGAGGTGTTCATAGATTGGGAAAGCATATCCATTATCAGTATAACAGTCGGAATATTGCAGCCCGCTTCGATCCGGCTCAATATTTACAATAATATCACTTTCGTATGAATAGTCTTTTGTCGGGGTCGAGCCTTCTGATGACGGAATCAGAGCGTCTAAGGCGTAATAACCGTTAAACAAACCGCTCCATCCCCAGTTTATGTGATATTTGTCGTCAAGATATCCGTCAATAATAAATGAATGACCTGAATCAGTTTTGAGATCACGTCCGCCATAAATTAAAGGATTGCCTGATTTAAGATTTTCGTGCAACAAGTTAGTCCATTCTTCATCCGTACAGTTTTTCTTTTTAATATATCTGCAATCGGGTGAATAATGAAAAACTGTCGTAAGTCGAGGAGCTACATAATATTGATAAGCGCCACTGCTTTTTTTAGAATAATTCATGAAAACCGCCTCTGCGGCATCTTTCATTAATTTTGCGATTTCCGTCGAATTAGTCTCGTTAACATTTTGTATGGGCATTGCATCCCAGTTGTAATTCTGAGGCCAATTATGGTATTTCATTACAATAGCCATCGCTGTGGCAGTGCAGCCTGTGGGGGCTTTTATGCCATCGATGGTCGGAAAGAGGGAGTTATATGGCTCATTCTGATTCCAGTTAGCCGTCTCAAGTAATACACTTTCTTCAGATGATGAGGATGTTGTTGTTTCAGACCACGATGTGTGAGTCGGTGCATTGTCCGACAATGATTTCAGATGTTCGGTATATAATTCGAGCAGTTTGGTGAGTTGCGGTGGCATATTCTCAAAATCAAAACTGCCATTGTCTGCAAATCCTAATATTCTCTGCACACGGTCGTCACCCGCGACAATCACAAAGCCTTGATTTTCTGTTTTGTTGAAAACATAATACGGATGTGTGGCTGATGTGAACGACCCTTTAGAATGTACCTGACGCACTGCAACCTTGCTTTTGGCTGGATAATTTATGTTTAGAAACTCCGATGCGACTGATGCCGCTTTGTCAGGACTTATCTCGCGGGCAGAGACTGTTATTGCCAGCAAGATAGCTGATAATGTGATAAGTTTTCGCATATTGGTTTTAGGCCGCAGGACTCACCTCTTTGGCGATAATATTAAAATAAAGCGTGAGAGCCGTACTTGCTGCCCGTTCCACTCGTTGAGGCCTTCGCATTGCCCATCTTCGTCGAACGAGCAAACTTGCAGAAGCCTCACGCAGAATATGTGCATATACACCGATAGCAGACGCTCTCGCGCATGCCATTGGCGTAAAATACATATCCACATAAGCCATCTACCGTTTGCTACATTCTTGACGAAGATTTGAAAGTTGCGAAGTTTCAACGAGTCAAGAAAGAGCGTCGAGTAAACGCTTTTACTATGTCTTTGCTGTGCTTGAGCCCAGCGTTAGGTGTCGGCACGCATCCGTTGTCCTTGATAGGATTCCGGTATATTGTCCGACAATTGCAAATTTATATATTATTATTTGTATTGCTGCTAAATATCTTGAAAAACATGTTCGTCCGTGCAAATTGCACGGACGACGGATGATTCATAATTCATATTGCTTAGTCAGAATACAAAACCTATAATGCCGATGGCGGTCAGGAGCCGGCAGACGGCGCCGGCTATGCGCCAGTTGCGCCGTGTGACGGCCACGGTCTCGCAGGGAGAAACTATGAGCGGGAGGATGTGCCTATTCTGACGCAGCCTCCCGCTCATTTACGGTTTAGTGGACAGTAAAAATAAATTATCTTTTAGAATCCTTTTGAACGATAAAAATATTGCTGATTATAATGATACTTAGGCCTAAGGAACACCAGAAACCGATGGAGGCATTAATACCGTTGTTCTTTAATATTGCGGCAGATAATGCTATTGCATACGGCAATGAAAAATCTTGTGGCTGAATTTTATCAAATCGGTAAAAAGGAATCTTACTCTTGAATAATATAGATAGCCCTAAAAGTAGTAATGAGATTACTCCTATATTTAGAGAAATAAATAATATTATACGATCTCCTAATAAACCTATTGTAATAAATGGTAGTGTGGCCGCAAGAATTTCAGAGCAAATAGTTGGAAGTGAGTTTCTGGCAAACATTAGTATAAATCAGTGTCATTATAGGAAATAATATAATTCATATTGCTTAGTCAGAATACATATCCTATGATGCCGATGGCGGTCAGGAGCCAGCAGACGGCGCCGGCGATGCGCCAGTTGCGGCGTCGGGCGGCGAGCTTTTTGCCGCGGCCCTTATACATGGCAGGCATCACGAAGTAGCAGAACAGTCCGATTACAGCAAGAATAATTATCGTTGGCATAATTGCATTTTCATTTAGAATTTACCGTTACAGCGAGATGTCGAGCTGTTTGACGATGACGCTGTCGACGACAGACGTGATGTTTGACTCGTCACCTTTCGCTACGGACGAGACTGCAAGCAGTGTCAGCGACGCGAATTGGTTGCCCCAGTTTAGGAGGTCGTGCTGTCCGAGCTCCTCGTCGAAGAATACGCGCAAATCGTCCTGTGAGTTGACGTCAACGTCGCGGTTGATGTAGCCGAGGTCTTTCTTGACAAGCACGAGATTCATATGCACTTGTTTTGGGTCGCGGTTATGAGCCTTGAGCTGATTGATAATCGAGTCTTTCATCGCCTTGACATCCAGTTTCACCACGGATTTATCGTCATGCTTGTCAAGCCATGCCTTGTATTTGTCGGCGTAGCCTTCGCCGTCAGACAGATTGGTGGTTATCGGGTCGATGATAAAGAGTATCGAGTTGACATTGCCGAAGAATCGTGTGGCATCGGCTGTCACCTGAGCGTTGTTGAAGTCAAACACCTCGCCGGCCACGTCATTGATAAACAGGCGGTAGGGCACGGGCAAGTGCTGACGCTTGATAATCATCTGCGTTGAGGCCACATCGTCAACGGCGGTCTTGGCCGGCATGTTCTCGGGTGAGATGTAGCCTTCGGCGGCAATGCGTCTGATTTTGTCGGGCATAGCCTCGTCCTTGACTGTCTGTTTGACGTCTGTGAAGTCTGCACGTTTGCTGCCGACACGGCGGATGATTTCAGCCAGCAGGCGGTAGGTAAGCGTACTTTTGCCTGACTGCGGGCTGCCGGCAAGAGCTATGTGCAGCTCGGTGCCTTCCTCGGCTCGGATGCGTTTATGGCAGTTGCCGCACTCGCGGGCGAGACGGTCGCGGCCGTTGAGCAGCATTGTCGGCATGCGCTCCTTTGACTTGGGATGAGTGATATGGAAGAGACCGTAAACGCCCGGCCGCAACTTTATATTGTTGGGCAGCGGCTCGTAGCCCTCGTCGGTACGGCTCAGATAGATGGCAGGCTCTGACGGACGCTGACAGTGGGGGCACGGGTGCTTAATGTTGTAACGTGAAGTGACGATACGCTCGATGAGCATCAGCGAGCCGGCAAATATCATCCACAGTATGGCGAGCGCCAATAGCAGGGCGATAGGCGTGGCCGCGATGAGCAGAGCCGGACGCCAGTACTCGACAACGAGGTCCCATGAGAACGAGAGGATGTTGAACTCGTTGAAGAACGCGAGGCCTTTCTCGGCGCAGTAGTCGCCGAAACCGGTGATCTCGTCGTCGTATGCCCAGATGATACCGCCGATGATGACGGCAATGATGGCGCCCCACGCTCCGCAGATACATGCGATGATGCCGATGATACATGAGATGATGCCCACCCACATCAGCACATAGCAGAGTATCTTGACAATCCACAGCAGTACGAACACCGTGCCGCCCAACGCGAGCATCACAAGGATAGACACGACCGCTGCGAGTATCATGATAAGGCAGATAGCGACGACATAGATATACGGCTCGGGGCAGAAGAAGAATGTCTTCTTCATACCGTTGATTGGGCGTCCGGTAATAGGTCTGTTCTCTTCAGTATACATTCCGTAAAAGAAAAACGCTATACCCGCAATACTCAGCAGTATGGTAAGGCACATCAGCACCCACTTGGCTATTTCCTGCGAGTGCTCGATGGTCGCCTCAGGGATGTAAACCTCTGCGGCGACAGGTCTGTACTCAGGGTTTACCTCGGGAATCAGACGGTGTATGTTTGTGACATAACCTTCGACAGCGAATGACGAATTATTGCTATTCCATTCGTCGACGATTGTCACCCATTCATAACCGTTCTGTCTGAAAGTAGTGTCGGCTTCCAAATAGACGATGTCTCCGGGCCTGAGCTGGGTCAGAAGAGTTCCGGATGTGCTCGGCTGCGAGCGCACATTGAGTTTCTGACCCTCCGAGACAACATAACGGTACTCTTTCTGTGAGCGGTTGCTGCCATATTCCTTGGCTTCGGCCGCGGGAGCGGCGACGATGATTGTTAATAACGCTGCTATAAGCAGACGGATTATCTTATACATAATCGTGTGTTGTTAGTTTCGATTAATTCTTTTTATATGGCGGAGGTGTTTTGCGTGACTTACTGTCAGCTTTGGGCTTTGATGTCACCTTGCCTTTGGGCGCGGCATCGGGCAGCTCGTCTTCAGTTTTGTCTGAATCTTTCTTTTTGAAAATCGATAAGATTTTGGCAAAGAACGACGGGCGTCGGCTGCGTTCGATCTTGTGATGAGCCTCGGGGAAGTGACGGCTGAGGAAGGCCATGGCCTCATCGTCGCTGAGCGACTGCGCGGTCAGAGTCTCCAACAGCACCTCCGGTTTGGCCTTGGGGTCGACCGACATGACAGCCACCCAGTAGTCGTCGCGCTGAGGCGAGCGTGCCGATGACTTCATCAACTGCTCGGGTGAGTAGATGTTGCGGTCAAGATAAACTTTAGCCAATTTGCGGGCGTCGGCTCCCTTGACATTAAAAAGCTTGGTCGAGATTTGACGCAAGAATTCGTAGTCGGCAAGCTCGAGAGCGAGGTCCTGCATTCTGAGCCATGCCGAATCGGTGGCAACCTCGTCTGTGACATGGTTGAGCATAGACCCGAGCTCGCGGAAGTCTTCGGTGACAGTGCGCGGATAACCGATTTCGTAAACGTTGAAACAGAGGTCGGCTGCATTTTCGCGCGAAAGCGTCTTGTTGCGCACAGCGTCTTTGATGGCGTTAAGCAGACGTTTGAAAACGACCTTGCCCTGACCGGCGCCCCATGTGTCTGAGTCGGGTGATTTATGGAAAGCGTCAAGGCGCTCGACCATTGACCGTATGCCCTCGGCATTGTTGACCGAGGCATGCTCCAGAGCATAGGTGAACAGGCGGCTATATCTCGGGTCGGTGATGCGGTCGGCAAAAATCTTGCCGACAAAGTCACGGTAGCGCAACGCGCAGCGTCCGCTCAAGTCAATGAGGTCGGCAACGAGTGCGTCTTCGTAACGTTGTTCGGTGGTAATCAGCTTTATCATGCTGTCGGCGATGACCTCGCGGTCAGCGACCTCGTTCTCAATGATTGACATGCGGCGGCGTTGGTCGAGACCGTCATCTAACATACGTGCGATGAGAGCCTGCGGCTCGCGGCCTTTCTCGTCGAGGAAATAATGATATAGTGACTCCCATTCGCCGCCCGACAGTGTCAGATAATCACTGTGTGACTTGTAGGCCGGGCGGTTGATAAACTGTTGCACATCTACAAAACGCTGTTTGAAGCGGCGGTAGAACGTGTCAAACGTGTCTTTATCAGCAAAAACGATAGACGTGATTTTGTCACGGTTGCGCTCAATAACTTCGGTGGCTTTAAGAGGCTTGACGGCAAGCACATATTCAATCCAAGCCATAGTGCCCTCCAAGTCGGCCTGAGCATCAAAAAGGCTCTGCAGGTATTCGTCAAAACGTGCTTTCTCCGACGGTTTGGCGGTGAAATATTCGTTGAGCGCCTTGACGAGCTCACGGTCACGGCTCAGAGCGTCAAAGTTGAAGCGGCTGAAGTCGTAGATATAATTGAAAAGCTGAGCCTGTGTCTCTTTGGGCAGATTCTTGTAGCGCTCATAAGTGTCAGACAGCAGCCAGTCGATGATGTCGGCTACTTTGTCGCGTCGGCCGCCCTCGATGGCGCTGACGATGGCCTCGCGGTAGTTCTCGGCCTCCGGTGTGCTGATTTTGGCGTCTTTGGTCAGGTCGAGCATAACCCACTGTTTGGGGAAGAGCTCGTTGTTGTAGTGCTGATTTATGAAGAAGACGTTGTAGCCCGGTTTTTTACCTTCGGACGTGTGATTGGTAAGGAAGGTGAACTCTGTCAGACGCTCAGGACGCAGCATGCTTGCGGCCCCGGCGGCCAGCAGATTGGCATCGGCCACGTCACACTTGACGAGCACGGGGCGTCCGCAGCGGCGGCTCTCGACAAAGGCGAGCAACAGCTCGGCTGTGCGGGCGCCGGCAGCAGGCGCGGCTGCGGCTTTGAAGCTGAGATTCTCGGCGGGCAGGTCGGGTTTGTGACCGAGTGATATAGAGCGCATCTCCTCGTTGTCAGGCGACGGCACCGGCGAGCGCGGGATGAAGTGAGCCGAGCCTTCGGCCGGGTTTTCGGTGAAAATTTCAAATACCGATGCATCGGGCTGCTCCTCGAAGACATAGCAGTCGACTACATAGTTGCCCGGACGTCCCGATTTGCCGTCTTTATAATATGTGTAGTCATATCCGACGGCAATCTTTCGGCCTATGACATATATTTTCTGTTTGCCCGGGAGTAAAAGCTCGCGGTAAAAATAAGTCGGGGCGACATCGAGCACTTTTGTCGGGTCGGCTGCGAGAGCCGGTTGCGACAGGGCCGGACGCTCGACAAATGCAAATATTTCGTTGTCCTTATTGTTGATGGCTTCGATTATTTCGGCCGGTGTGTTCTCTGTGGCCGAGCGTATGCCGAGACCTACAGTGCCGCCGCGTGATTTCTCTGACGAGTTGTAGATGATGTGATAATAATTCATGGCATCAGGTTTATTTGTCTTTTGTGGTCGGTATGTTGAATTTGCCGAGTTTATACAGCATCCAGATTAGCGGGTCCATTACACGATAGGGTGTGACCTGTCCCTCAACGGAGCTGTCGACCGGCATCGAGCCGAGCGCCGACACGCCGAAGAAGCGGTAATTATTGTCCGGGTCGTTGAGGTCGCGTGAATCAATATTGATTTTTTTATTTTTAGGACTCGTCCAGTTGTGGGCAAAAAGGCGGAACTCGGTCTGGTCCCAAAGTTCATAGTCGAGGGCCTGCTCGATTGTAGAGTTTATTTCATTTATCTTGTCGATATCGAGCTTGCCCGTTTTTTTGTATGTGCTGTCTGAATATTGGTCGCCTTTGCAGAACGCCTGTACCGGAAAGTCGTTGAGAGCGTCCTTGTTGTCGATGACGGCGTCAAATTTGCTGAATACAAAGGCAAACGGTTTGGAGAAGATGTCGACACGGTCCTGCTGTGCGTTGGCCAGTGCGGTCTGTATTTCGCTAAGCGGCATACTCGGACGGCCTGTCAGTTCGTCGAAACCTTTGTCTCTTAGTGCCTTCTTGATGTAGGGGACTGAGAGACAGTCTAAAAGAACGATTACTCCGGCCGAGCGGCTCAGATATTTGGCATTGTTTTTGATGTTTTCCTGAAATTTCTCACCTGCAGTGTCGTAGAACACCAAGTAAATGCTGCGGTTTGTGCTCTGCTGGTAGACATGAAATATAAGAGGCACATCTTTTTTGGCTTCGGCGGTCTTCTCGATGACATAACCGCTTTCAAAAAGCTGCTCGCGCATTTTATTGTAGACAATGTCGGTCGCATCGTCTTTATGACCGTCGCTGTAGACCTGCATCGGGGTTACCTGCAGGTCGAGACGAGAGCCGAATTTGCGCAGCTGCTGGATGAGGGTGATGATGTAGTTTGTCTTGCCGCTCGATGGGCTGCCGACGACCGATATGATTTCAGAGCCGTTCTGCACCATTTCGATAGGCAGATTATTGAAACAGTGGGGGCAGACAAAACGCTCGGACAGCTGACCGCACTGTGGGCATTTCGACGCCTCGAGTGTCGACGAGCCGAAACGCGCGAAAAAGCCTTTTTTCTTTTGGGGCCACGTGTAGCGCAGCGGCAGGTCCTCGCCTCGCCAGTAACGGTCATAGCCTTCCTGTGTCTCGCGCGGGCAGCAGTAATCGCCGTCGTTGTCTTTGTCTAAGTTTACACATTGATACAGAGCCTCGCTTGTGCGGAACTCTTCGAAACAATAAGGACATAATATGGTTTTGTCAGCCATTGTGTGCGTTTGATAATGATGGTTTATAATAGGTGGATGGCCTGTGCTTTGTCAGAGACTGACAGAGCACAGGTCGGTGATGAATGCGTTGTTGATGCCGATGGTCTCCTCGGGATGAGGCACGAAGTAGACGTTGAGCTTTGATGCGTTTTTGCAGGCAGGCAGCGGCAGGTCGTGGTCGAAAGTGAACGGTCCGGTGTCGCCCTTGTCATACTCGCCGACGATATAGGCCTCGTCGATTCTGACCAAAGGTTTGTCCTGAACCAAGAGCACGGCGCGGCAGGGCAGGGCGACGCCGTCGGGCAGCGACGCGGTGACATGCAGCACGAACTTTTTGCCAAACCATCCGGTCTTGACCTTCTCGACTGTGGCGGAGAGTTTTACGGGTACGAGTTCGTCAAGCTCGACAACAGGCAGCTCACATGGCGTGAGGTCGCGCTCCGTGATTTCGCGTATGATTTTTTTGCGGACATTGACGTTGCGCTCGCGCTCAAACTGCTTGATGAGTGTGCAATACTCCGGATACACCTCCTCATAGCGGTCGATTGTCGCGCCGAGTTCGGCATAGGCTTTATCTAAAGCGGCAAATCGGGCCTCTATTTCGCCGAGACGGTTTGCTCCGGAAAGGATGTTGTCGATTATGCGGCGTGCACCCTCAAATTTGCCTGTCTCCTCAAACAGAGCGCGGCACTCGTCGATTTCGCCGCGGCAGCGGCGCAGCTCAATCATGTAGTCGGCCATGGCGTCATTTTGCGGGCGTCCGTCTGTGAGCGCGCGACGTGCATCGTCAAATTTGCCGCCTTTGGCCGCAAGATGACGTCTGACAGCACTATCGGTGCGCCGGCAGGCTTCCTCGGCCGGCTTAAAGCGCGACTCGAGAGTGTCGGCGAGGCGTATGACGGTGGAGTCAAGGGCACGGATACGCTCGGCTGAGCGTATCCATGCGGCGATGGCCTTGCGGGCCTGACGACGTATGTTGGCGATATTGTCGAAATTTTCGAGGCGCTCCGACATGTCGCCGTACATGACGCTGTAGCGTGCGAGCACATCGGGCATGCGGTCGGGAGTGATGACCGACACCAACTGACGGTTGCCGATGTTGTCTGTTACACGGCGCACGAACTCATTGTCGCTGAACGCCTCGCCCGAGAGCACGCACTGCAGCATGTCGTGACGGGCGACACGGTCGCGGTAATGCACGATTTTCTGCACGAGCTCCGAGATGGCCTGTTCCTGACGCGATTTGAGCACGGTGTTGTCGACTATGCACGGATAGACAACAGATGTGTCGCGGCTGTAATGAAACTGTATGCCGAATGTCGGATCATGACGTTTCTCCAACCAGTTGTCGACAAACTGCATCTGATACTCTAACTCGCGCTCGATTTCGTCTTCGCGCAGGAAGTTGTGGCTGCGCTGCATTGTCGACAGCACTATCTGTGCCAGCGAGCGACGCAGCGGATTTTCGCCGAGACCTCCGAGCGACAGCTCGTCGTCGGTAGGCAGAAACTGTTGTCCGTCGTAGGCATAGCATCCCATCAGCAGGTCGGAGCCCGAAGACTCGCAGAACACGATTTTCTGGCCGAACTCCGGCTTGAGCTCGGGACGTGTATAGCGCATATATCCGATAGTCAGGTCCTCAGGTGTCACCGAGAAGCTCTGAGTCGCGAACGATTTGTCCTCTAAGTGCGCTATTACAGCCTTTCGCGCCGCATCCGGTATGTTGCGGGCAAAGATATATACGGTCGGTATCGACACCTCCGGGCGTCCGGGTTCGGCATAAAAACGGCGCAGACGCTCGATGATACCCGAGTTGTCAAGCAGCGACAGATAAGGCAGATCACTGACGGTTGTGGTCGAGTATTTGCGTCCGTCGACAACGCCGTCCCAGAAGTGACCGATGTAGCCGGGGCGCTTGCAGAGCACCATCGATTTGTTGGACTGCGAGGCCTCGAGACGCGAGCTGTCGGCCGGCACGTAGAAGTAGAGCCACAGACGGCCGTCAGCCGACCCGTGGAATCCATCATAGGCCCCGTCGCCTTTGTCGACGACGGGGATGATGTAATCCTGATTGAAAAAAAGTATCAGTTTGGCTTGTGACATAGCTTATCAGCTGTTCTTCTTGAAGAGTTGCGGCAGCAGCACGTTGTTTAGGTAGTAGAGACCTGATGCGATGAAGATAGGCATGCGGTAGGCAACCTGCATCTCGCGCTCGCCGTCGTTCTCGAAGAATGAGGCAAGGTTTGACAGTTCTTCCGTGCCGCGGCGCAGAGCAGAGGTGTTGTCGGCAAATCCGTTCTCTTCGACGAAGTCGCAGAAAAGCTCTATGAACTTGTTGAAGTTCTCAAATTTCGACGACGTGAAGTCAAAACGCGAAATGTTGTTGAATTTGTCTTCCTCGAGCACCTCGAGTTCCGACAGTTCCTCTTTGCCGTTGGCACCGCGATAGAAGATACCTTTCTCGCCGACGACCTCATGACGCTCGATGTTGACTTTTGTCGACGGGGTGTCGTCATCGTCGTCATCGTCGTCATCGTCATTGTGGTCATAGATGCCGAGAATCATATCGTTGGGGTCGGATGACAGTTTGACAAGACCTTTGGCGACCTCGCTCTTGTTTTCGCGCATGTCCTCGATATCATCCGAGTCGAGATTGTCAAATTTGACTTTGACCTTGACATCATCCATGGCCAGACCGGCTTTGAGGCATTTGCGCAGATAGCGTTTGACGTCTTTGCCGTCCTCGTCGAAGGTGAAGAACAACCACTCGAACAGACGGCCTCCCTTGCCGTAGTAGCGGAAGTGTATCTCGTTGATGTCCGTGAGATTATTCTTTGTGATGGTCTCGCGCAACAGTATGCCGGCATAGAACGACAGCAGACCTGTGATATAGGCCGGCAGCGAGAATACGGTGGGGATGTCACTGCGCATGTAGTCGTAGAAAGCCGAGAACTCCTCGCGTCCGCTCAGCTGGTCGAAGACATTATTGAGATAGTAGGGAGCGCGTGAGTATGTGTTACGGTCACTGCTGGTGACATCGGCGATGTTGATGACCTTGACTTTGGTCTTGTGAGACTCGTGGAAGTTATACAGACAGCGGCGGAACTGCTCCGAGCGGTTGATGGCGTCGAAGAAGAAACCGGCAGCTATACGCACCGAGCACTGTGAGTAGAGGCGTTTGCCGCTGCCTTTTGTGTCGGTCGGGTCGACGCCGAGAATGAGGATGTCGGATGTCGAGCCGCCTATGTCGATGCCGAGGAAGAGATTGGTCTCGCTCAGTGCGGCACGTCCGCTCTGTGCATACTTGCAGACAGCCTCGGCCTCGGTGAAGGCTTTGATGCGGCTGCTCGAGATGCGAAGTCCCTGAATGGTCTCGTTGAGCTTGGCACCGAGATTCTTAAACACTTGGCTCAGATGACTCTTGTTGCTCATTGCGCTCGGGAACGACCAGCGGAGCTCGGTCGGACGCATTTCGTTTGCGAAAAGGTCGGCGCAAATCTGCAGCCATACCATCGAGATGAACGAGCGACGTTTCTTATTGCCCTCGCCGGTGGCCCATTTCATATTATAGTTGAGTCGTCCGGCGTTGGTGGTGATGATGCTGTCGTCCATTGAGTGTACGGTGATGTTGGTCTCGTTGACCGGCACACCGCCGATAATGGGCTCATCTTCCTTAGACAGTTTTGTGCGCACGTACTCGATTTCGTGCTCATGCAGCCACGATTTTATCTGGCCGTTTTTGTTGATGGGCTCCTCGTTAGAGATAAAGAGCAGCTCGTCTTTGGCGGCCATGGCGCGCGGAGCGTTGTCAAAGCCTACGAGAGCCAGACGACGGTTGGTGAAGGGCACCGGCTCTGCGTCGCGGGCTCCCTTGGCGCGGTAATATGCGCAGGTGTTGGTCGAGCCGAAGTCGATGCCGACCGTGGCCTCCTGAAGCATCTGCGGCTCGCGGGTCAGCAGACGCATATATTCAGAGTCGTTGAAAAGAAGTGCGTCAGAGTTGCCGCCCGGAGTTTTGATGATGAGACGTCCGGCCGTCCAGTCGTTCTCGTTGCGGCGGACGTGGATTGAAACATATTTGACGGGTGTGTCGCTCTTGATGATTTCGTAGGGCCACATGCCGCCCGAAGCTTTGTCGACCGGATAGCGCACGAGGAACATTTTTTCCTCGAGTTTGCTGCGTGAGGCCTCGTCGCCCATATAGTCTTTCTCGAAAGTTTTGCCTTCGAATTCGGGTATCATGCGTGTACCGCCGGGCATATTGGTCGGGAACTCGCTGTAGTAGAAATACTGTTTCCAGTACTCCGAGCGGAAGTTTGGCCAAACGAAGACCTTGCCGTTGCTTTCGGGAGCGATGATTTCGTAATTTTTCATCAGAATCTCGACAAACTCGTCAGAGTCACCGAGCTTGGCTTCGAGAACGATGTCGACGGTCTGGCCTTTGACGCGTGCGCGCAGACGCACCTTGCTGTCGTGAGAGCCGTTGACGATATCGTTGAGCGAACCCATGATGTCTAATGCCTTGTCTGACAGAGGCAGCGAGAAATAATATGTGGCGTCGCTGTCCTCGTCGCGTGCCTTGATGTAGTAGACGGCAGCGCGCTCATATTCCTGCTCGTTGCCTACGGCCATCCATCCGACGAGATAGTTGCCGGGCAGCAGCAGTTCGCTGATGTCCTCGACAAGTTTGGCGTCGTCGACAGCCTTGCGGTAGAACACGCCGCCCTTCCACCAATACTGAGTGTTGGTAGCGAAGAGTTTGGCTATCGGTCCGCGTGGCGTGACAGCCGACTTGATGCTCAGTGGCACGGTCTCTATGGCGTCCTCGTTCATGCCGAGAACAGAGGCGATTTCGGCACGCCATTCCTTGATTTCGGTTTCGAGAGTGGCGGATATTTCCTGAGGCACTTTCTTGTTGCCGCCATTGATTTCGGTCAGCAGGGCGGTATATGACTCCTTGTTGGTCGAGAGCATCGACAGGAAGGAGTAAATCTTCACAAGTGCGTTGTGGCTGTAAGCCTCGACTTTGTTTGCGTCGGCGGCTGCTGGGTCGGTGAATTTGCCGTTGATGAGCCACGGCATGTCATCGTCAATCTCGTAGTTGACAGAGGTGAAGAAAATGGTGTAGGGCGATGTAGCTCCGACGAGTTTGTAGGCACCGCTCTTATCCTTATAATATAAGAGCTGCATGTATGCCGGTGTCTGAGGGTCGGTCTCGTGCTTCCACAGAGATTTTTCCTCAAAAAGCATCTCGCCGTATGTGGCGGCGAGCCCGAAAGTGTACTCGTCGCGGTCTGTCTTTTTCATCTCCTTGAGCGATATAGGCTCTGAGAGATAGAAGTCGTCGGGTTTGAGCACGTAGGTTGCGATAAGACCGCGCCACTCGTCTTTGAGTGCTTTATAGCAGAGCATCAGCGAGCGTTCGTCGCGGCGCGAAGTCCGTGCGCCGAGCGCGTAAGCAGTCATCTTTGCACGCGCCCACGGCGAGGGCACGCCGGAGATAAGGTCGTTGAATGTGTTCTGCGACGCCTCGGTGTTGCCGTAAGAGGTCACGAGGTTGTCGATAAATGTTTCGGGCTCCTTCAGCGAGACCCAGCGGTGTATGGTGGTTTCGGATACTCCGATGCCGTTGCCGACTTCGGGAAGAAATGATTTTGCCATGAGAGTTTACTTGTTGAAATAAAGGTTCTGGAAAGTGGCGAATGTGCGTTCGAGCAGATGTGACATGGTCTCGTCTTTGGTAGAGTCTGTCTTTTTGGCAAACGTGTCGCGGATGGTGTCAAAGAGAGTGTCGCCGAAAATGCCCTTGGTCGAGAATTTGGCGGCGCTGTCACCGGCAAACATGCGCTCGTTGTACTTTTTCTTGCGTATATCTATGCCCTTGTCGAAGACTTCGTCATGGAAGAGCAGGCCTCTTCCGCCGGCCGAGTCAAAGAGCTGTTGTGCCCAGCCCGTGTGTTCGGCGGCGTCATAGAAAAGATTCATATAGCCGTTGAGCACCTCTAACTCCTCTTTCTCGCGGATACTCTTGAAGTACTGGTTGGCCATCTGACGGAAGAAGTCGCCGCGCGCATTGGTCATGGCTGCAGCCACAAAGCTGCCGAAACGCTCGCGGAACTTGTCTGTGTCGTCGGTGAAGTTGATGAAGTCCAAGCGCTCGTCGTCGCCGGCTTGCATGAAGAAGAAACGTGACTCGTTGTCGGCAGGCTCAAGTTTCTCGGGTGTGTCGCAGGTCTTGAAGAAGTCATAGGCCGCGAAAGCTGCCAGAAGCTCGATGAAGTCGACGGGATTTTTTTGTTTCTCGCCTCCGGTGTCGACGCCGGCCTCTTTGGGCAGGTCGGTCTGTGTCTGACGGCCGATGAGATAGAGGCGCTTATAGGTCTGCTGGACGGTCGGGTCCGAGCAGTAGAATTTGAGTGCGGCCTGTGAGTTGAGCGCAAATTTTGACGATTTGGCGACAATCTCGTTGCCCTTTGGCATGTCGGTGAATTTGAAGTAGCTTGTCAGCACGACAGAGCCGAAATAGTTGCCGCGCAGCACGCTTGAATTTTCCTCAAACATGATCTGTGAGGCGACGTCGAGGGCGTGGGGCAGGATGGGTATCGACGACGCGCCGGTGCCTCCGAATACAGAGCCGAAAATAAAGACCTTGTGACCGGTGCCGATGGTAAGACCCGAGAGAAAGTCACGCAGCTGAGAGCGTGTCGAGCCCTGCATGGCGCGGTTAGCCTCCTGTATGATAGCGTGATACATCAGCATCGAGCCCATCTGTGTCTGCGCGCGGTAGCCGTGGCGCAGCGACATGTCGCGCACGCCCGGGCTGATGAAGAGGTCGGCGATGTCAGACTCCTTGAAGATACCGTCTTTTGATTTGTTCTGTGAAGCTTTCTCGTATTTGGCTACAGATGCGAAAGTCGTGCGGTCCTCGTATTTGGGGCTGAACTCGTAATAGTTGATTTTAGCCGAGAAATATGTGTTGGCCGAGGCATTGCCTCCGTTGATAGTCTGATATTTGTCGGCAAGTTCCTTTACACGTTTGAAGTTACCGTTGGTGATGTCGGTGTCGAGCGCGAGGATGTTGACTTCGGTGTTGTCATACATGCCCATGGCGCAGAGATGTATGAAACTCTCGACGCAGCGCATGCCCGTACCACCTATGCCGATGACATATATTTTGTTGTCTGCCATAAGATTGGTTTATAAAGTTGTGTGTTGCGGTGCTTATTTGCGTTTGGGGAAGATTGACTCCAATTTGGTGCGTCTTGTCTGGGCTTTGATGATGATAAAGCTGATGATGAAATATACAAGAGCAGAGACTACGGCGGCGATACCCATGTGCATCATGTAGTCAGAGCGGAAAGCCGGCGTCATAATCTTGTTGAAGAACATGAAATAGTTGACAATTGCCGGTGCGGCCAATGCCACTGCGAGGATAGAGAAGAAAGCAGCGCGGCGTTTTGTGCCGGAATTGTCGATACGGCCCGGTTGCCAAGGTATCATGTTTGCGACGATAATCAGCACCAAGACTAAGATAACGGCGATGATAATCGAATAAATGTAAGTCGAAGTGATGGCTGATGATAGCTGTGCGGGTGTTTTGATAAGGTCGGAAAGCATGGTAATGTTATGTGTTTAAATTGGGTTATTATTTATTTTGTATGTCTCGTTTGCTTGTCAAAGATTACAGGTGTTGAGATAAATGGTGTAGACGACAGGGTCTTTGCCTTTGGCCGGATTGTTTTTCTTGTCAATCAGAGCCTGACGTATGCTCTCATAGAGCGAGGTGTTGTATTTGCCTGCATTGGCCGACTGTATTGACTGCCATTTGAAGTTCTTGTTGATGTCGTCGTTGTCGGTGAAGTTTTCTTCGGCTTCTTCGATTATAAAATCGACTTTGAGCAGGTTGGGACGTCCGTCGGTTAGGAGGGTCGTGCCGTCCATGTCTGTGTCTAAATAGAGCATGATTTCGCCGGTCTTTTCAAAGACGTCTTCGTTGATGGTGAAAAGGTCGTCGACTTCCTCAAACGCCTCGGCCGGAATGGGTTTGGCACCTGCGTTGATGCTGTCCATGTACTGCATGAAAGCCGGGGTCAGCTGAGAGACTCTGACATCGATTTCCTTGATTTTGTAGGCTTCGGAGGGGTCGTTTTCGACAAAGAGACCGCGCACGAGAGGCAGACCGTCTTTGACGGGCATGCCGGCGGCATTGACAGCCTCTTCGAGCATGTATTTGCGGATTGAAGGCCAGTTGGTCAGCCATTCCTGCATCTCTATGCCGTTTTTATCTACGGACATGTAGTTTGACTCATTGAACGAGAGGTTTTCGTCGATGACCGGATATTTTTTGTCGACTTTGATATAGCGCGGAGCTTTGCTCGACAGATGGAACATGCTTACGGCGTCAGTGCTGTGTACGCTCTTGACAAAACGGTCATGGAGATTGTCGGCGATGCGGTCGTCGGTGAAGATCATGTAGTAGCGGAACTTGTTGAATTTGCCGCTCTCGACATATGGCTCGCTGTAGATATATATGTCGTTGCCGCGCTGCATCCATTTGCGGAATTCGTCGGCAAGGTAGGGGTTGTTGAGGTTGTCGCCGGTGACGCCTTTCATAAAGTATTCGGCGTCAGTCAGCAGAATGGCCTGACGGTCGCCGGAGACGATGTCTGCAACTGCGGTCTTGAGGTCGGCGTTGTTGACTTCCTTGATGGTTTTAAGAAGTGCGTATACCTCCTGCTTGTTGTCGGTCTCGCGTGTAATTTTGTTACCTTTGATTGAGTAGAAAGTGGGAGCGGCGTCGACGATGGCCGGGTGTACCGACTGATAGAACGGCGACTGCATGGCTTCGGCAACACAGGTTGAATAGTCGACATAGAGGTCGATTGAGTCCTGACGCAAATCAGAAGATTCGGGAGCGAAGTTCAAAGCTGCGAAGTCGGGCAGATGAGTGATTGACTCAGAGTCGACGGGAGCATTTACGCCTGAGCATGCGCATAAAGCCGTCGCTGTCGATATCGCTGCGACCGAGCGAACGACTGTCTTTTTAAGACTTGACATAGAGATTAGATATTTGTGGTTTTTTTGTTAAAAAATTCGTAACAAACAGGTATTGTTTGGGGCGAAATTACGAAATACACTGTTCTTTTGCAAATATTAACGTGCTTAATTTGGAGCAAAATCAAGGTTTTAATCCTTATGTATGCGGCAATATAGTATGATATTATATCAGGCATGCTGAATAATCGGTAAATTATCCAAGAAAATACTACTTTTGCATCATGTCACAGTTTAACACTATCACAGATGTCGAGGCCGAGTATGTCAGACTGCTTTTAGAGGGCGATGTCGAGACGGCCATACGTCTTACGGCTGATGCGCTGAGCCACAGCGACAGCCGCATTAAACAACTCTTTGAAGCCCGTGATGCTGACGGCCTGCAGGCTGAGGCTGCGGTCTTCGGGCGCCTGTCCCGCATGCAGATTGAGGCGCTCAGGCGCGGCGGTTTTGTTGCAGAGGCTTTCTCGTGCGCTGTCGCGACGCTGCTGAGCGTCGAAATCTATCGCTGCGGCAAAGCCATAGACCCGCTGACGCGCGTGATGCTATATTATGCAGCCATTCAGAACTTTATCGATGCGGTCGAGCGTACCGTCGCCTCTGATATGGAGTACAGCGAAGACCATCGCGGTTACATACTGTCGTTTCTCGCCTCGCTGCTCTATTATGCCTACGGCAAGGCTGTCAAGGCAGAGCCCGACGGCGCCGGACTCGCCGACGTCTACGGTTTTCTAAAGAGCATAGCTCAGAGCGGCGCCATTCAGAGTCCGGTCATCAAGCTCAACGGCATCGATGTCGACCCGGCCACGCCCGGTCCGCTACTTGTCGATATAATGAGCCGTGCGGCGGCTCTCGGCATTTATAGCTGAATCATTCGAGGTCGGTCTGAGGCTGTGCAGCAAATTCGGAGGCGTTCTCTTTTTTGCGCAGTGACGCGTTGCGGTACCACCGGCCGCTCCACATGCGCCACAGGAAAATCAGGCCGCGGAATGTCAGCTCGCAGCACATTGCAATCCACACGCCTCGCAGTCCGGCTGTCGGCGCAAGGAAAGCCGCGACGGGTATGCGCACAAGCCAGATGCTCCCGAAATTCATGATTGCAGGTATCAGTGTGTCACCGACGCCGACAAAGGCGCCGTAAGCCACGATTGATGCCGCGTACATCGGCTCGGCCCACGCCTCGATGCGCAGGACCTCGGTGCCTAACTCGCGTATGGCCTCGACGGGCGTCATTATTTCCATCATCACGGGCGCGGAGAGATACATGACAGCGGCCATCACGGTCATAACTATCATGCCCAAGGCCACGGTTATGTGGCAGAATCGTTTGACAAGATCTATGCGACCGGCGCCGTAGCTTTGACCGACAAGCGTAGTGGCGGCGTCGCCGATGCCGAAGCCCGGCATATAGCAGAGGCTCTCGGCCGTCACAGCGAAAGCGTTGGCCGCTATGGCCACGACGCCAAGCGGAGCGACTATGATTGTAATGGTAATCTGCGCACCACAGAAGATGGCATGCTCGAGCGTCATCGGCACGGAGATTTTGACCGCTTTAGAGAGTACGGCCCGGCGCGGCCTGAAACTGCCGTGCGGTCGGCGTGCGATGTCCAATTCGGGCTCGTGCCGTGTCAGAAACCACATCATAAGTCCGGCGGTGATTATTTCGGCAGCGACTGTTCCCAAGGCGGCGCCGAGCACACCGAGACCGGCTCCCGGCATTGTCAGACTGATATCTCCGATGCTGATCTCGTGCGTCGGGAAGATGAGGAAGAAGTTGAAGACCACGTCCAAGACACACATCAGCACATTGAGCAGGCTCGGCACCTTCATGTTGCCGGCGCAGCGCAGCATGCCGCCTGCGAGATAGTTCATGGTCAGCATCGGCAGGGCGCCGATGAAGACTGCGAAGTAAAGCGTGGCGTCGCCACAGATAGCGTCGTCGCCGCCCAACCAGTGGGGCAGGGCAGGTGAGATTGACAGTCCGACAGCAGTGGCAAGCAGACTGAATATCAGGCATGAGGTTATGCCTTGACGAAGCACCGACCGTGCTTCGTCAAACTCTTTGGCTCCGATGCGGTGGGCGACCTGCACCGAGAAACCCATCGTAACCATCGAGCAGATGCCCCAGAACATCCAAAGACTTGACGACATAAGACCGACTGACGCCGACTGGTCTGCGCCAAGACGGCCGACCATCGATGCATCGATATATTGCATCATTATGCTCGACAGCTGAGCCAGTATGGCAGGCAGCGAGAGCCGCGCCGTCAGCGACAGCTGCTCGCCGAAGGTCATCGGCTCTCCGTTCTGGATTTTCTTTATCAGGGCCATCTCAGCGTGGTGTCAGTTTGCTCTGTCGATAAGTCGCCTCAACACCGGAGTGATACGTTCGAGAGCTTCGGCGAGCACTGCGCGAGGGCAGGCGATGTTGATGCGTATGTACGACGGATCGCCGTATACCGACCCGCTGTTGACACGGATACGTGCCTTGTCGACCAGCAGCTCCTCGAGCGAGTCGCCGTCCAAGCCCGTGGCGGTGATGTCGGCCCATACAAGATATGTGGCCTCAAGTTTCGTAAATTTTATCTCAGGCAATCGCTCGCCGAAGACGCGACAGAGCAGGCGGTAGTTTTCGGCAAGATAGTCACGCAGCGCATCTAACCACGTCTCGCCTTCGTCGTAGGCCGCAATCAGACCGGCGACGCCGAAAGGATTGACGTCGCAGACTTCGTTGATGTTGACCGCACGGTCTATGAGAGCTCGGCGCTCGGCTACGGGGTCGATGATGTTGGCAATCTGCAGTCCGGCTGTGTTGAACGCTTTGCTTGGCGAGCAGCAGATTATGGCATCGGGGTCGACGAGCGTCATCGGACGGTATGATGTGCCGGGAGCGGTAAGCTCGCAGTGTATTTCATCACTGACGATGGTTACGCCGTGCCGCCGGCAGATGTCGCTGACGCGACGCAGCTCGTCGTCTGTCCAGACGCGCCCGGTCGGGTTGTGGGGATTGCATAGCAGCAACAGGGTGTTTGAAGGGTCGGCGGCGAGAGCTTCCAATCCTTCGAAGTCGATGTCAAAGGTGATGCGTCCGTCAGGGGTGTCGCGGCGTCGGAGCGGGTTGGCGGCAAGTCGGCAGCCGTTGTTTCGTATCGATGAGTAGAAGCAGTTGTAGGCCGGAGTCTGCACGATGACGCCGTCGCCCTCGCGGCACAGGGCCTTGATGATGGCCGATATGGCGGGCACGACTCCGGGTACATAGATGACGTCGTCGCGGCGTACATGAAATCCGTGACGGCGATCAAACCAACGGTCCAACGCCTCATAATAGGCATCGGGCACCTGTGTGTAGCCGAAGACGCCGTGCTCGACTCTGCGTCGCAGGGCGTCGATGACGGCAGGAGCCGTGCGGAAATCCATGTCGGCGACCCACATCTCGATGGTGTCGTCGAGGTCATCGTGTGCGTCCCATTTATAACTGCCGCTGCCACGACGTGGCACTATGGCGTCGAAATCAAAGCGCCTTGTCATTTCTGAGTCGCGACTATCTCGCAGTCGGCCGGGGCTTTGCGGAATCCGTCGATGATTACTTCGCCGACAGTCGGAGCCTCGATGCGACCCGATATGGGGTTTTTGATGCTTGTGACAGGCGAGAGTATGACAGCTCTGACGTCGGAGTCCTCAAAGGCGAGGTCTGCGTCGGTGTCGAAGGTGCAGTCTTCCAAAACGAGGTCGCGGCAGTAGCACAGAGGCTGTGTGCCGGAGATGTGGCAACGCACGAGGTGCAGACGGCGGCTGTGCCATCCGAGATATTCGCCTGTCAGACGGCTGTCTTCGACGGTTACGTTCTCTGTGTTCCAGAATGCGTCTTTGGAGTCTATCACGGCATTGCGGATGGTCACGTCACGGCAATACTGGAAGGAGTAGTTGCCCTGTTGTTTATATCGGTCGATATCGATGTCGCGGCAGTGCATGAACAGATAATCGGCGTTTGCCACCTCTACGTCACGGAGTCTGATATTCTCACAGTGCCAAAGGGTTTCGGCGGCGTCAGGGATTGTGACGCGTTCGAGTTCGATGCCGTCCATCTCGCGGAACATTTTAGGAGCCTCGATGCGTGTGTCGCGCATCGTCAGGTTGGACGAGTACCACAGAGCGGCGCGCGCACCCTCGGTGAAGAAGCAGCGTTCGATACGGAAACGGTTGACGTGCCAGAACGGATATTTGCCCTCGAAACGGCAGTCTGTCGCCACGATATTGCGGCAGTTCTTCAGGGCAGATTCGCCCGGATGTATTGTTACGTTTTTGAGTTCGAGATCGTGGCTGCCAAACAGCGGACGCTCGCCTCCGAATTGTTCATCGCAGATTACTTCCATTGTTATATTTATGTAGTTGTAGATTAGTCAATCTCATCGGCCACGGGGCCGTCGACTGCCTCGGCCGGTGCGGCTTTCTTCTTGGGAGACGGCGGTACGGGACGTTCGGCGTTGAGCATCAGCTCCTCCATCTCGTCAGGCACGACAAATATGTCGTCGGGCGATGTCGGGCGCACGCCCTCATACCATTTGAATTTCGGGAGAAAGAAGCTCGAGCGGCGAGCCATAAACAGCGGTGTCGCCGTGCCGGTAGTCTGCGGCCACATCTTTACGCGTTCGGCCGTTCGGTCTTTGAAATCGGCGGCTAAAAACGAACTTTCGGCCGTGACAATCTTGTTGATTGTCGAGTCTGATTCCTCCGGGTACATGATTATCTCGACGTTGCCGTTGATGTCCAAGTGGCGCATTTCGTTGTCGACAAAGTAGGCTGTCATCTCTTTACCGGAAATTTGGTTGTAGTAGACATCCTCGATATGCTGGGCCGTAAAACCGAACTCGGGCAACCGGGCGCGGTCGACGGTCGAATCGTTCATGTGCAGTTCGATGACGTTGCCGAAAATCTGACGGTCTTCGCTCCAAACTACCGGGCTGACAAACATCCTCAGCGTCGAGTCACGCTGGGTGAATCTCATCGAGTCGCAGATGCCCTGCATGTCAGAGCGGAAGAATCTCACGCGCGGGTAGATGACGGCGATATGACACGTGTCAATTCGTTCGGCGGTTACAGGTTTGGCTATGGAATCGCCGGGGTTGATGATACTGTCGACAGTCACGGTGGTTGTGTCAAGTTCGATAAAAGTCTTGATGTATCGGCCGTGCAGATAGAGCGTGTCGCCTTGTGAATATTCTTTTATCTGAGCATGCCCCGTGACAAAAGAGCTGTCTGCCAGTTCGTTGTAGTAACCATAGTCGCCATAGACCGTGGCGCTGTGGGCCGAGTCGGTCAGTTCCATGTTGCCGAAAGCCTCGCCGTAGCCGGCAAAACGGTTGTAATAAATCGTGTCGGCTGTAAGGGTTTGATTCTGAGATGTTACGACAGTCGAACGGTCGTAGAGCGTGCAGATATTTGAGTCGGTGTCGTAGACGCCGCGGCGAGTGTAGACTGTGCCGCGGGCGTTGATGACTGATGATGGTGAGTATAGCTCGGCGATATGTGTCGCCGTGTTGTAGTAGAGTGTGTCGGTGTATATGTCGAGCGTGTCGGTCTGAGAGCGCGAGTTGAGATGGACATTTGTGTAGAAGTTGGCCTCCTTGGTCGACGGCACATACTCGCCTTCAAGCGATGTGAGGCGGTTTGACTTGTCGGTGAGCTCACCGCCGACGTTATAGTAACCGAGGTCAAGATGCAGGTCGTATATGAAAATGTCGGTCTGCAGCATGACGTCGCGGTTGATGAGCCGCACTTTTTTGCCGGGATCGGCATAGAGAGTGGCAGTCTCGACACCGGGGCGGCCGTCATAATCGAGCTCATCGGCATAGACAAAGAGTGTGTCGCCCTGCTCCATGCGCACATTGCCGTAGGCGTTCATCGACTCTGTCGCGGGGTAGTAGTGGGCGCTGTCGCAGAACATCAGCATCGGTCCTTTGGTAAACTCGACTTTACCGACCACGACCATAAACGAGTCATTGTCGCTCTTGCGCAGTTCGTCGGCGCGCTCGAGAAAGACGCGGTTGCCTCCGGCTCGGTTGGCCGTCGGAATCTGCGGAGTGAAGACAGGCTGATTTTTCTGAGGCGAAGTCAGGGCATGTGACGGCATGAGCAACGGTGTGGCCAAAGCGGCTACAGTGGCTATGACGGCGAGTTTATGTCTGACGTTCTGACACATTTGGTGATAGGGTGGTGTAGGGACATGCCGTTGGCATGTATAATCGGTAATCAGGGCAGTATGCCTGAGACACTATGCTTTATTTGGTTTTAATCCAGCCCTGATGCTCAAACTCACATCCGCGCCATCCGTCCTCGATACGGACATAGGTCTCGCGGATTTTCTTGTCGAGCCATTTATTGACAATTTCTTCGCGGGCCGAGTTCTCATACATGTTCTTAATGAGCTGGAAGTCATCGGCGAGGTTGGCGGTGTGGGGCTCGATGCGCTCTGTGAGCTTGACGATGGCCACGATGTCGCGGTCACGCTTGGGATCTTTCATCACAAAGGCCTTCGAAATCTCGCCGGGCTGCATGCCTGCCACGACACGAGCCACTTCCTGCGGCAGCTGCGACATCTCGAAACGTGTCGATCCGGTCTCTGAGTTTGACATAACGCCGCGGCTGTAGCGCGTATCTTTATCCTGCGACACAAAGCGTGCGGCATCCTCGAAGGTATATTTTTTCTGGTCAACAATCTCTGTGCGCAGAGAGTCAAGGCGTGTGAGGGCGTCGGTCAGGTCCTTGTCGGCCACTTTGGGCTTGAGAAGAATATGACGGGTATTGATGCGGTCGCCGCGCTTTTCGATGAGCTGGATGATATGGTAGCCGTACTCGGTCTCTACGATTTTAGATACTTTCTTGGGGTCGTTGAGGTTGAAAGCCACGGCCGCATACTCGGGTGCAAGCTGGGCGCGGCCGATAAATCCGGTTTCACCGCCGCGCATTGAGCTGCCGTCTTCGGAGTAGAGGATGGCAAGAGTCGAAAATTCGCTTTCGCCGCGGTTGATACGGTCGGCGTAGTCACGCAGACGTGCCTTGACATTGTCTATTTCCTCACGGGGAATAAGCGGATGCAGGGTTATAATCTGCACCTCGACCTGCATCGGCACCGAAGGAATACTGTCAGCCGGCAGGCGGTCATAGTAGCGTCTGACATCCGACGGCGTGATTTTAAGGTCTTTAGACAATGAGTTGCGCACCTGCTGGATGCGGTAACGGTCGCGCATATTCTTCGCCCAGTATTCGCGCAGTTCGGAGAACGGTTTGCGGAAATACTGTTCGACTTTCTCTCGCGAGCCGAGGTTGGCGATAAGCATGTTCATCTGGGCGTCAACCTGTTGCTGCACAAGAGCTTCCTGGACTTCGACGGTGTCGAGTTCGGCCTGATGGAGAAAAAGACGGTCTATGGCAAGCTGCTCGGGGATAGAGCAATAAGGATCGCCCTTGACGGGCACACGGTCTTGCTGCATCTCCTGATAGGTCTGTTCGATTTCTGATTTATAGATTGGCTCGTCGCCTATGACCCATGCCACTTCCTCTGCGACGTTGTTCTGGGCCATGGCCTGCATGCCTGCTGCCACGAGGACCAGCGAAGGCAGAATGCGTTTGATTTTCATTATGATGAACTTACGGTTGGCTTTTTGATTTGATTCAATGGACAAAGATAACAATTATAGTCGAATTACAAAAGGGCACACCGCTCCCCGTCGAGTGAATGAATGTGAAAAAATCGAAGCGGCGTGTGCTCAGCGCTCGAGGCTGACATATATTTTCAGACGTCCCTTCTCGAGTGCATTGCGGTAAAGGTCGTTGATGAGTATGCCGTCATACTCCGCACGACGGATATTGGTCAGGCGTTCGGCTATAAGAATACGGGCGTTGTCAAACGGCATCGTGGCGCCGGTCGGCAGCATGTCGCGTATCTCTAACAGGTAGACAAATCCGCCGGCCTCGGTCTCGAAGTATGTGCGTCCGCGCAGAAAATCTTCGGGCTTGCCGCTGAAATCATACGGGATGCGTGACTCTATCTGCTCCCAGTCGACCCATTTGTCGCGGAAATAGTCATAGTGGACGGCCGATGAGAGCACCTCTTTTTCGAGGCGGTCGATGTCTTCCTGACGGCTTGACCGATACAGTCGTTTGATTAGCGCGAGATTGGGCGCGTCGTCAGGCACTTTGAGATATATACCCTGAAGCATGGGGCGTTCGAGCACAAATTCGCGGTTGTGTCTGACGTAGTAGTTGCGCAGAGTGTCTTCGGGAAAATCTGTCGGCACATGTGTCTCAAACATCAGACGGCGGTATTCGAGGGCTATCAGTCGGTTGCGGTAGTCTTCGACGAGGCGGTCGATGCGGCTCATGTCTATTTCGCCCGACGCTATGTCGGCAAGGAGGTGTTTGTCGACCCAGTCGCGGATATATGCTGACGCATAGCGCGTACTGTCGTTTTTGCTGAGGCCTGACGGCATTTCGCGGGCGAGGTCGGCGCGTGTGAGGACTGATGAGTCGACCGAGGCCAGAATATTGCGGCTGTCAGTGTCGGTCTTATCGGCACACGACATTACGACATAGGCCGCGACTATGGCCGTGAGTGCCGCAAGAATAGGTCTGTATGCCTTAACAGTCATTATTTGCCTGCGAATTTTTTAAGTACTTTCTGATTGACTTTGACAGGATATTTTTTGCGTAATTCGCTGAGCCATTGATTGAGCAACTCATCCTGATAGTCGTTGACGACGGTGCCGCGCATGTCTGACGCTTCCTCGGGAGCGTTGATTTTGCGTCCTTTGAAGGCGCCGTAGGTTGACAGACGTGTGCTTGACGGAGCGGGCTTTGCGGCGCCGAAACCGAGATAGTCGGTAATGGGGTTTTCGCCCTCGGCGGCTATTACGCGTTCGATTTTGAGGTCGCGGCCGAATTTTTTACGCATATCGGCCACAAACGTTGTCGGGTTGTCTGACGGTATTGTCTCGGCATAGGCGAGGGCTTCGGCGAGCACACTGTCGTTGGGCGTGAAGAATAGGAAGGCTTTGTAACGGGGTGTGTCCCAAGTGTATTTATCGCGGTGCCGGCTGAAATATTCTTCAAGACCTTCTTTGTCTTTAGCCGCGCGGTCCCATACTTTGCGGTTTGAGATATCAAAGAGAAGGATGCCGTCGCGGTATTCGTTGACAAGGTTACGGTAGGCCGGCTCATTTTCTAAAAGGTCGATACGTGCGCGTTCGATGACAGATTTCTCAACGGCCTTTGCCGTCTCGGCTGTCAGCATATCAGATAGTTGTGCTAACGAGTTAAACTTATAGGTCCTGAGCGCGGGGACAATGTCGGCGGCTGTCAGTGAGCGGCCGTCGGCGGTTTTGGCTATGACGGCCTTGTCAGATGCTAATTTGTCGAGCACAGTGCTGTCGGGTTGTGCGCCCATAGACAGGCAGAGGCCGGCGATGGTCGCGCTGTCGACTGATGCGCCGTAGCGACGGCCTAATTTGGCCAAGCCGGCGCGGCGCGGCATTTGGTCACGCTCGTCGCGGCTGATAGCCTGCTTTATGGCCTCTAAGCTCTCTTCATAGCTTGCGGGGGCACGATGGCCGCCACGCTTGATGATGTGGTAACCGAATGTCGTTGCAAAGGGTTTTGAAATCTCGTTGTCGGCCAATGCAAAGGCCACGCTGTCAAACTCGTTGACCATTACGCCGGCGCCAAACCAACCGAGGGCACCTCCGCGTGCGGCCGAGCCGGGGTCTTCAGATTCGCGTGTCGCCATGTCGGCGAAGTCGGCGCCTCCGACCACAAGTTTGTAGATTGAGTCAATCTGAGCCTTCTTGACGGCGGCAGCCTCGGGGCTGAGGCCGCGTGTGAGCTTGAGGATATGCGATGCCTCGACTTCTCCCCGGGCCGGACGCGAGTCGTTGACGAGGATGATGTGGAGGCCGTAACCCGAGTCGATTACGGGCGAGACAGATCCGACAGGAGTGTCGTAGGCGGCTTTCTCGAACGCCCACGGAAAACGTGATGGCGTGAGCCAGCCCATCAGACCGCCGCGCATGGCAGACGGTTTGTCGATGGAGTTGGCCATAGCGGCCTCGGCAAAGGTGGTCTTGCCGCTGACAATGGCCTCGCGTATCGAGTCTAAGCGTGCAGCCGACGTCTTGCGGGCGGCCGGATTGTCGCCGCCGGGCACCATGATGTGGCTGACCTTGACCTGACGCAGCATGTGGTGGTAGGCCTCGCTGTAGAGCGAGTCACGCAGAGCGCTGTCTGCGATATACGGCTCGGCGAGTTCGTCGCGGAAGCCGTTGAACTCGCTGAGGAAGGCTGCCGTGGTGTCGATGCCCGCGGCCTCGGCGTCGGCGACCTTGAGTTTGTAGTCGATAAAGAGATCTACGTAATCGTCGACCGACTGTCGCGCGCTCTGCTGCGAATTATTTTTGTTGTAAAGATATTCAAATTCGCTCAGACGGATGTCGCGGCCGTTGACGGTCATGACCACGGGGTCTTTTGCCGATTTTGCGAGAGCAGCTATGCTGCATGCGATAATGATGGCCGAAGCCGTCAGAATAAGTTTTTTCATCGTGATTTACTTTGCGTCGGGGCTGTGGAGCCTGAGGTTTTTAATAAACGGAGACGTCAGCAGGTGACTATCCTGATAATTAACGCCGGACAGCGCCTTATATTGTGTTACGCTGTCCGGCGTTTGTCTTACGGCGGATATTTAAGCTAAATCAGCCTTATCTCGACGAGGCGCTGTAGTTGGGAGCCTCGCTTGTGATGGCTACGTCGTGGGGATGGCTCTCGGCCACGCCGGCGTTTGTGATACGTGTGAAACGTGCCTTGTGGAGCGACTCGATGTCGGGAGCGCCGCAGTAGCCCATGCCGGCACGCAGGCCGCCGAGCATCTGATAGACAGTCTCATAGAGCGAGCCCTTGTAGGGGACACGTGCGGCGATGCCTTCGGGCACGAGTTTCTTGCTGTCGGTCTCTCCGGCCTGGAAGTAACGGTCTTTAGAGCCTTTCTCCATTGCCTCTAAAGAGCCCATGCCGCGATATGATTTGTATTTACGGCCGTTGAAGATGATGGTGTCGCCGGGCGACTCCTCGACGCCGGCGAGCAGACCGCCGAGCATCACAGAGTGAGCGCCTGCTGCAAGAGCCTTGACGATGTCGCCGCTGTAGCGTATGCCGCCGTCGGCAATCAGAGGCACGTCTGTGCCGGCCAGTGCTTTAGCCACGTCGTAGACTGCCGAGAGCTGGGGCACACCGACACCGGCGATGATGCGTGTCGTGCAGATTGAGCCCGGGCCGATGCCGACCTTTACGCCGTCGGCGC
This sequence comes from Bacteroidales bacterium, assembly GCA_019415705.1. Taxonomy (GTDB): domain Bacteria; phylum Bacteroidota; class Bacteroidia; order Bacteroidales; family Muribaculaceae; genus CAG-873. Next base: position 77,683 of record DXYS01000018.1, read on the forward strand.
CGTTCTCGGCGAGATAGCGTGCGGCCTCGCCTGTGGCGATATTGCCGACGACAACGTCAATCTGCGGATATTTGGCCTTGACGGCGCGGAGCACCGAGACCACGCCCTTGGTGTGGCCGTGGGCCGTGTCGATGACGATGGCGTCGACGCCGGCAGCCACGAGAGCGTCGGCGCGCTCCATCGAGTCGTTGGTCACGCCGATGCCGGCAGCCACGCGCAGACGGCCGAGTGCGTCCTTGCAGGCATTGGGCTTGTCTTTTGCTTTAGTAATGTCTTTATAAGTGACGAGGCCTACTAAATGACCTTTGTCGTCGACGACCGGCAGTTTCTCGATTTTGTGGCGTTGGAGTATATCGGCTGCCTCCTCGAGATTGGTCGACTGGTTGGTGGTCACGAGACCCTCCGAGGTCATCACCTCGTCGACGATGCGGTTGAGGTCGCGCTCAAAACGCAGGTCGCGATTGGTTACGATGCCCACGAGCAGCCCCTCTTCGTCGACTACGGGTATGCCGCCGATGTGATATTCCTCCATCATGGCGAGCGCGTCTCTGACTGTCGAGCCGCGACGGATGGTCACGGGGTCATAGATCATGCCGTTCTCGGCGCGCTTGACGGCGTGTACCTGACGGGCCTGTTCGGCGATTGACATGTTTTTGTGGATTACACCGATACCGCCTTCGCGGGCGATAGCGATAGCGAGACCCGACTCGGTCACCGTGTCCATGGCTGCCGACACAAGCGGCACGTTAAGCACGATGTTGCGCGAAAAACGGGTGCGGAGTTTTACATCACGGGGGAGAACCTCTGAGTAGGCCGGTATGAGCAGGACGTCGTCAAATGTGAGACCGTCCATAGCTACTCTATCTGCAATAAAAGACATAAATGTATTTATGATTGATTTTTATTGCACGCAAAGTTACAAAATTTTCAAATACAATATTTCCCCGCCCGCAAAAATATTTTCAAAAAAACGCAAGAAAAGTGCCGGACGGCTGTAGGGAGATGCCAAAGCGACCGTCAGGACACGGCGGCATGTATAGATTGCACATCCCGACGCGAGAGTTCAAACACAGGCGACCTGAAGAATCGGCGCACCTAATGCACTTTCGATTGAAGAGATAGTCTCGATTGTAAAATTATGGGTGCCTCTCATCCATTTGCTGATTTCAGACTCATTTTTGCCGAGCAGATTTGCAAGGTCCTTCTGCTTGAGGCCTTTTTCTTCCAATATGTTGTGAATCCTGTCGACAATAAGAAAAGACAGGTCGACACGTCGTCTGACTTCGGGCGAAACTTTAGCACGCCGAGCCTCTATAATACTACTTCTTTTCATCGCGAGTAAAATTTAGATTTCCTATAATCTCCTTATCTACAATATATAATGTGCCGTTTGACAGGCGGGATGAAATAAAGCGGCTTGTATCGACGAGCATCTCTACATAATCAGACAATGTCTCGCTTTCCTGCCAAGTTGCTTTATCTTTGATTCCTCCGTTACCAAAGATTAATATTTTGTCAGAAAGGCGGATGCAATACAGACGCAGATTACTTGTTTCAATTGGTATCGCGCTCACTCCATCACCGTATCTTCCTTCATAACGGAAATATCTTTCTAATGCTCCGCTTTCGCCTATTCTATCGAGCCATGCGATTATTGTATCAATGTCCTCGTCATAATTGCAGCCCTCGGGAAATTTTTCAAAGAACTTTTCAAGTTCCGAGAGCTCTTCCTCATCAAGACGAACACTATAGAAATTTACTGCATCATGTTCCTCTATTAATTCTATGGAATATTTCTGTGTCATACTTAACTTATGAATTAACTTCACAAAGTTAATAACTCATTTCCAATACAACAAATTAATTAACTTAAAAGTTAAGGGGTGGCGATTTTTGGCTTGTATTTGTAAGTCATTACGGTTGTCTAATGCAGAATTGTGTGAGGTGAGCGCCGTGGGCGCTATGGAGGGTCGATTTGTAATCTACCGTTGATTATCAATGCGTTAACATTGGGTGATTGCAAATCGCCACTCCATATATTTTGACGGTTAAATAGAAAGGGACGATAAAAATCGTCCCTTCATATTCTGCGGTTTGCGGCGTGGTTACTTGTCAATTTGAGTGAGGTCGATGCGGCCTTTGATGTAGATGAGGTTGTATTCGCCGGGCTCGGAGGTCTCGACTACGATAATCCCGGCGTCGGTCGTGTCGGGGATAATTTTGGCATAGATAGTCACTTTCTCGTCATCCTCGGTGACTTCGGTGACTACTTCAAGGCCCATCTTGGCAAGTATCGGCTCGCAGATAGCCTTGACTCGCGGAATGGATGACGCTTTTTCGCACGAGATTATTTCGAGCCCTTTGATTTCCTTGACCGCGTCGTCGAGTCCGTTGCCGAGGTCGTCGGTCATCGACCCTGCCATCTTGAGCATGAAAGGCGAGATATAGACCGATGTCACGCCTTCTATCGAGGCCGCTTCTTTGAATATCTTGGCTTGTGCCGAGCATGAGCATGCTGACAGCATGACGATGATGGCTGTAATAAGTATCAGGCTAAATCTTTTCATTTTTGATAATGTTGTTTAGGGTTGTAGATATTTTGTTGATTTTATTGTCGGCATGACGGATGCGGCCGTTAGCCACCACGGCCATTTTGTCGCGGAGCAGGCTAAGCGCCTCTGAGGTGATGCGTGCGGCCTCCTCGGGGTCATCAACCACGCGGTATGAGTCAGTCTCGCCGCTCACGGCCTCGACAAAGACCGACGTGCTGTCGGCAGGAGTATCCGGCACCGTGTCGACGACAACCACATTTGCTGTCGAGCCGTTTACCGCAATCATTTGCTCATCAGTGGTCTGTTCGGCAGGGCGTGAAAGATTCAGCAGACCGATGCCTATGGCAATGACTACTGCCGCTGCAGCCGCGATAGACAGATGTCTGATGATGACCGGCTTATGACGGACCGGAGCGTCGGCGGTGACGGCGTCCAAGCGCTCGTCCAATCCCGTGGGCAACTCGATGTCATCGCTGCCGGCTGCCATGGCCAATGCTCTGAACATCGCGGCGTCGGCGCGCAGGTCGTCAGGCAGCTCGCTGTCGGGTGTCAGGCAGAAGTATTCTTCCAACTCTAACTCCTCGTCGGGGCTGCAGCTGCCGTCATAATATCGGTCGATGAGCCGGCGTAAGTCATTTATGTCTTTGATGCGTTTTCGTGCCCGCGAGAGTATCTGACGGACGTTGCCCTCGGTGTAGCCTGTCAGCGAGGCGATGTCGCTGTTTGAAAGGCCATTGATGGCGCTTAGCCGTATAAACCGCCGGTAGGGCTCGGGCAGCGAGTCGATGATGCTGGTGGCTATGTCTACAGACTCGCGTCCGGTCATGTCGTCAGGGTCGGCGCTGAGGCTCTCGGCCGCGGGCAGCTCGTCGAGCCTCTCTGTCAGGCGCGAGGCCCGCAGGCGGTCTAAGCACACGTGCTTTGTCACGACCATGCAGTAGCCCTCGGGCGATGCCACCCCGTCCAAAGAGTCGCGGCGCGACCAGAGTCTGACGTAAGCATCCTGCACGGCGTCGGCCGCATCGTCGCTGTCACCGAGGATGGCTACAGCAACCGCATACATGCGGCGTCGGCTCTCTATGAGGATGGATTTGAACTCTTGGGGTGTCATCTTTTTCGGGGTTTCTGATAATAGGACGGCAACGGCCGCGGTCTGTGACAAACCGCGGCCGTTGTTTAGCGTTTATTAACAGTTGTCGCTTCGCCGGCTCAACAGTTGTAGAACTGTGTGAAGGCGGCGATGATATACTCGTGGTCGATGGGCGAGGCGGTCTCGCGCACAGAGTGCATGGCCCACAGTGCCGCTCCCATGTCGACGCCGCGCAGCGGTATCTGCGATGTCAGTATGTTGCCGAGCGTCGAGCCCCCGGCGACATCGCTGTGGTTGACAAAATACTGATATGGCACGCCGGCGTCCTCGCAGATGGTACGGAATGTCGCGGCCGAGTCGGCGTCGGTCATATACTTGCAGTTGGCGTTTATCTTGATGACCGGGCCGCCGCCGAGACGCGGGTGGTTGGTCGGGTCCTGTTTCTCGGGATAGTTGGGATGGATGGCGTGGGCGTTGTCGGCCGAGACCATAAACGAGTTGGCCACTGCGCGGTAGTAATCCTCGTCAGAGCCGCCGAGCGCAGTGTTGATGCGGCGCAGCAGATAGTCGAGCTCGGGCGACGCGGCGCCCTGTTTTGTGCCGGAGCCGGTCTCCTCGTTGTCGAAGATGGCCATCACGCGTGTCATGGCCGTGTCGTCAGACTCAAGCAATGCTGTCATGGCGCTGAAAGCCATGCTCAGGTCGTCAAGACGGCCCGATGTCAGAAACTCGTCATTCGCTCCGACAAGACATGCCGGCGTCGTTTCATAGAGCGAGAGGTCAAAGTCGAGTATCTCGTCACAGCCGACACCGAGTTCATCGGCGACAAGCTCGAGCAGATAATTGTCGCGCCATGCGTCGTCGACATACTGCGCGAGCACCGGCAGCATGTCTTTTTGTTTCGACAGCGGATTGCCCTCGTTGACGGCGCGGTTGAAGTGTATGGCGAGATGGGGTATGGTGAGCAGCGGACGGTCGAAGCGCACGAGCCGGCTCTCGGGATGCAACGGGTCGTAGCCGCGCAGGATTACGCGTCCGGCCACAGACAGCGGACGGTCAAACCATGTGTAAAGTATAGGGCCTCCGTAGACCTCGGTGTTGAGTTTGACGACATTGCCGGGCGCTTTTATCTCGGCGTGAGGCTTGATGCGGAAACCCGGAGAGTCGCTGTGGGCCGAAATGATTTTGTAGCCGAGCGCCGGGTCACCGCTTCCGGCGACGAAGGCAAAGACCGCCGAGCCGTTTTTGACGACGTAATATCGGCCGCCGGGCTCAAGCTGCCAGCGGTCGGCCTGATCGAGTCTTACGAAGTCGGCGCGGTCTAATTCGCGGCAGATGGTGTCGACGGCATAAAAGTTGACTACTGAACTGTCCATAAACGACATCAGTCGGTCGAGATGGACGAGAGCTTGTGGCTTGGCCATGGCGGTAGGTATTTAGATGTGGTTGTTAGTCGTGTTGGTAACGGACGGCGTTGAGGGCGCGGAGCACATTGCAGAGCGTACGGCTCCAGTAGTGGCGGAAGTCCTCGGCGACAACAGTCACGGCGTCGTTGATAAGGTCTTCGGGAGCGTCGCGTACGGTCTCGAGAAAATTATAGAGTACTTGGAAGATGTCGGCGAGGCTCTCGGCTATGCTGGCCGCGATGGGCGTGTCGGAGTATTTCATGTCTTCCTCGAATACCTCGAGATAAGAGTCGTCCTCGCCGAGCAGAGTCTCGATGTTGCGGCGCACCGAGTCATAATAGTCTTCGTCAAGTGCTTCGTCGATATATGAGTCGGCCTGATTGTCGGCGTCGAGGTCTGATGCCGAGATATAGATGCGCGGCAACAGACGGGTCATCGAGGCCACGAAGTCGTCGCGCTCGCTTTCGCGGGCATTTTCGACCGCGACGCAATACTCATTGCTGAGGCCGATGAAGGCCAGAGTGTTTGGCTTGATATTTGATTGAGACATAGGTGTGTAAACTTATTTTTTGCCGTTGTCAGGCATATAAAAACGATTATCGCGTATGTATTTAAATACGCCGGGGGGCAGAAAGAAGTTCATGTCCTTGCCTCGTGCTATAGCGTCGCGTATGAATGTGCTCGATATGTTTACCATCGGAGCGTCAACCACCTCCATGCCGTCGACATAGACCGAGTCAATCGGGTAACCCGAGCGGGGATAGACAATTACGCCATACTCGTCAAGTATGCGCTGATGCTCGCGCCAACGGTCAAATATGCGCCAGTTATCGCTTCCGATAATAAGTTTGAATTTTTTTGTAGGATGACGTTTGCTGAGTAAATCGAGCGTATCGATGGTGTATGACGGACGCGGCATAGACAGTTCGATGTCACACGAGTCTATGTCAGTGGCGTTGTGCGTGGCCAAATTAATCATAGCCATGCGTTTGAGGTCAGGCAGCATGGTGCGCCCTTCTTTAAGCGGGTTGAGCGGCGAAAGCATCATCCACACTTTATCGACATAGCCCCATTGGGTCAGATAAGAGGCAAGCATCATGTGGCCCATGTGGACGGGATTGAATGAGCCGCCGAGCACGCCTACCAGTTCTTTCTTCGTGCCATCCATAATTTTTGTTCAGGATTTTATAAAGCCAGATATGAGTTCGGCTGTTTTTTCAATCGCGCTGTCAAGGTCATCGTTGACGATGCGGTGGTCAAAGCGCGGAGCGAACGAGATTTCATATTCGGCCTTGTTTACTCTTTCGTCGACAACATCGGGGGCATCCGTGCCTCGTGAGACAAGGCGTCGGCGCAGTTCGTCGATGCTCGGAGGCAAAAAGAAAACAGTCATGGCGCTGTCGCCGTAAAGATCTTTGACATTCAGTCCGCCTTTGACGTCGATGTCTAAAAGCACATTGCCTCCACGGTCGATGATGCGCTCGATTTCAGAACGAAGTGTGCCGTAGAAGCGTCCGGGATAGACCTCTTCCCACTCGACAAAAGCTTTGTCGGCTATGGCGTCGCGAAACTGTTCGGTGGTCAGAAAATGGTAATGCACACCGTCGACTTCGCCCGGGCGCGGCCGGCGGTTTGTTGCCGAAACCGAGAATCTCAGCGGCAGCTCACCGGCATCGAGGATGGAGTTGATAATCGTCGATTTTCCGCAGCCGGAGGGCGCCGAAACCACGATGACTTTGCCTTTTTTTGAGTTGTTGTCAGACATAGGTTTAGTTTATTTGGTTATAGGTTAAGGTTTTTAACTGTTTACATGACGTTGAGCACCTGCTCCTTGATTTGTTCGAGCTCGTCTTTCATTTTGACGACTATGCGCTGCATGTCGGCATGATTGCTCTTGGAGCCTAATGTATTGATTTCGCGTCCCATCTCCTGAGCGATAAAGCCTAATTTCTTGCCTTGTCCCGGAGTCGGGAGCATAAGAGTTTCCTCGAAGTAGGCGAGATGCTGGGCGAGGCGCTGTTTCTCCTCGTTGACGTCCAATTTTTCGATGTAGAATATCATCTCCTGCTCGAGACGGCCTTTGTCGACCTCGACGCCCGGCAGTTTGCGCAGGCCGTCCTCGATGCGCAGTCTGATTTTCTCGACTCGTTCACGCTCGAACGGGTCTATTGATTTGAGCAGCTCGGCGATGCGGCTTATACGTGTCATAAAGAATGTCTCCAACTTCTTGCCTTCGACGCTGCGATATTCCATAAGGCGTTCGACGGCCTCGGCTGTGGCTTTGAAAAGGGCCTCGGCCTCGTCGGCACAGACGGTCTCGTCGTTGTCGGCACGAAAGACGTCGGGCAGACGCAGAATTACGGCAAACCAGTCGGCAGGCGGCTCCACGCCGAGCTCTCGGGCGGCTTCGACAATCTGACTGTGATAGGCTTTTATGACCGGAGTGTTGAGTGTGGCGTGCAGGTCTGACCCGAGGCTTTCGACAGAGACCGCCATGTCGGCTTTGCCGCGCTCGATGCGGCGTGCGGCGATGTTGCGCAGCTCAAGCTCCTTGTCACGATATGCTCCGGGAAGTCTGACGCTTAAATCTAACTGTTTGGAGTTTAAAGATTTGATTTCTACTGTGATTTTTTTGTCAGCGGTTTCGACCACAGCTTTTCCGAAACCGGTCATTGATAAAAGCATATATAGAATCGGCAGTGTTTAGGTTGTCTTGACGCAAAGTTATGAAAACTCCACGGTTTTACAAGATAGCAAATAAAAAATATTGTAACTTTGCGGCTGTTAAAAACGACTTTTATTTTGACATGGCAGTAATACTCGACATAGAGACATCGGCCTCGGTCTGCTCGACCGCCTTGACCGCCGAAGGTATGATTTTAGACCATCACGAAGATTTTGCGGGACGTAATCATGCGACGCTGCTCAGCGGCTTTATAAAGGCATGCCTTGATTTTCTGGCTGATAAAGAGCTCAAACTTGATGCGGTCGCGGTCAGTCTCGGCCCGGGCAGTTACACTGGTCTGCGCATCGGACTTAGCGAGGCAAAGGGCCTTGCCTACGCTCTTGATGTGCCGCTGATCGGCGTGTCGACCCTCGAGCTGCTCGCCACGCGCGTGATGTTCTCGGTGCTTGACATCGATCCGGAGACGATTTTCGTGCCGATGATTGTCGCACGCCGCATGGAGGTCTATACAGCCGCTTATGACTTCGGACTCAACGAGCTCATGACGCCGCAGCCGCTGATACTCGACGGTGACAGCTACAGTGAGATTATTGCGTCCGGGCGCCCGGTGCTTATGTTCGGTGACGGGTCGGCAAAAGCCGCGCCACTGTTTGCCGACAAGGCCAATGTCAGAATTGTTGAGGGCGTCGAGCCTGTCGCCGTCGACATGATAGCTCTGGCCGAGAGGGCCTTTACTCGCCGCGATTTCCTCGACTTGGCATACTCTGTGCCGTCTTATCTCAAAGATTTCGTAGCCACAAAGCCCAAGAATCTGCTTTAAGCTCCCCGCTTGACAAATCCATAGCCCGACAGAACAATAGGGCCGTACGGCGGTTTACATTATATATGTATAAACCGTTTATTTATGTACCGTACAAATTCAAATCTTTTTACGTCTGTCATAGTGCTTGTGGCCGGCGTTATAATGATAGCGCTTCATAACCGTATAGATCTGCTGTCTTGGATGGCTGTAATCATCGGCCTGATGTTTATCATACCGTCTGTTTACATCCTCTGCACATCGCTGTCTGACAAGGCCAAGGCTAAGCCGGGGACTTTGATTGTGTCAATCGGCGCTCTGCTGATAGGACTGATGATGTGTATTTTTCCGACTGCCTTTGCCGGTATATTTGTTTATGTATTCGCCGCTACACTGATAGCCGTAGGCGTATATCAGATTGTATCTCTGGCTTGGCTCAGCAAACCATTGCTGCTCCCGGTATTCCTTTATATCGTACCGGCGCTGATGATTGTGGCGGGTATAGTGATTCTGTGCACAAATCTCCGCAGCATAAATACTGTGGTCGTGCTTATAACCGGCATCGCCCTGATATGCTCGGCCGTCAACTCGCTGATAGGCTATAGCGTCAGTCGCGGACAGTCTGTCGCCAAGATAGACTGAACTCTCTTATTTGTCGCTGTCGCCGTCGGGTGCCTGCCAGCGGTCATACTGCCGGCGAGCCAGAACATTTTCCGCCTGATTATCGCAGGGATGCCAGAAGCGGTGTCCCTGCAGCTTGTCAGGCAAGAACTGCTGGCGCACGAAGTTGCCGGGATAATCATGGGCATATTTATAATTAGTGCCGTAGCCCAACTCTTTCATCAGCGATGTCGGCGCGTTGCGTATGTGGAGCGGCACAGGCAGGTCGCCCGAGGCCGAAGTCTCGGCGAGGGCATTGTTGATGGCCATATATGCCGAGTTGCTTTTGGCTGAAGTCGCAAGATATATGGTGCACTCGGCAAGTGGAATACGGCCCTCTGGCATGCCGATTTTCATTATGGCGTCGAATGTGGCGTTGGCTAACAGCAGGGCGTTAGGGTTGGCCAGACCGATGTCTTCGGCGGCGAGTATGACAAGGCGGCGTGCTATAAACTCGGGGTCTTCACCTCCGGCAATCATGCGGGCGAGCCAATAGACGGCGGCATCGGGGTCGCTGCCCCGCACACTTTTTATAAAGGCCGAGATGATGTCATAGTGCATCTCGCCGTTTTTGTCATATGCCTGCGGATTCTGCTGCAGCCGCTCGGTGACCGTGCGGTCATTGATTACGATGGGCTCGCCGTGGGCTGTCGACTGCTCCAACAGGTCGATGATATTAAGCAGCTTGCGTGCGTCTCCACCGGCGTAGCGGAATAGCGCCGTCGTCTCTTCGACACGTACGTCACGGCGGCTTATCACCTCGTCGCGCTCAAGGGTCTGGCGCAGCAGCTCGCCGAGGTCGTTCTCGTCAAGAGGCTTGAGCACATAGACCTGCGCACGTGACAGCAGCGGCCTTATGACTTCGAATGTCGGATTCTCAGTCGTAGCGCCGATAAGCGTCACTGTGCCGTCTTCTACTGCGCCTAAGAGACTGTCTTGTTGAGACTTGCTGAAGCGGTGTATTTCGTCGATGAACAATATCGGTCTGCCCGCCGAAAACATGCCTCCGCTCTCCTTGCGGCATCGTTCGATGACCTCACGCACGTCTTTTACGCCTGATGTGACGGCCGAAAGTGTGTGAAACGATGATTTTGTTGTATTGGCGATTATGCGTGCCAGAGTGGTTTTGCCGACGCCCGGAGGCCCCCAGAGTATAAATGACGAGACACGTCCGGAGTCAATCATCCGGCGTATTATCGAGCCTTCGCCGACAAGGTGTTTTTGTCCGATATATTGGTCGAGTGTATGCGGCCGCATGCGCTCCGCGAGGGGCTGGTTGCTCATGATTGCAGTGTGTGGATATTGTTTAGATAAGCGAGACAGGGACGCTATGGCTCGCATAACGTCCCTGTCGTCAGGCTTTGACAGCAGGCTTGCTGCGTAATTGGTTTTATCAGTTGGCCTCGGCGGGAGCTGTACCGTTGATGAGGTCGTTGATGGCTTTGAGTTTGTCAGCTACTTCGGCGGTCTTCTCTTTGTCTTTGAGAACGTTGCCGTTGTAAAGGTAGGTGAACTGATAAGCTTCTTTATAGAGATTGAGCTTGTTGTCGGCGTTCTTGGGGTCTTTGTTTGCCGGGTCCTGATCGAGCAGAGCAATCATCTCGTTGTAAGCGTCGATGGCCTCCTGATTGGGGTGATTGTTGTTGTCGGCGATGTTAAGACGGGCCTTGAACTGATAGAGCACAGGGTTGGGCACAGCACCGGCGATAGCATCGTTGATGTATTTCAGACCTTTTTCGGCTGCGTCATGACGTGCTACGCTGTCTTCGGGAGCTGCTGTGGCGGCTGCGTTGAGGTAGCGGCGTGCGGCGCCGAAGAGGTCGTTGGTCGACGGGTCTTCGAGTTTGCTCAGATAGAGAGCGTATGTGTCAGCGGCTTTGGGATAGTTCTTTGCTTTGGTGTAGAACGAGCTGAGCTCGCTGATGAGGTCAGCGTTGTCGGGGTCCTTGCTGACGGCTGTCTCATATTGAACGGCTGCGAGCGAGTCGTTGCCCAATTTGCTGAGCACGTCGGCATAGGTGGTGTAGTCGTTGGTTGTGAAGTAACCGTTGGGGTTTTTCTCGAAGAATGACTTAGCCTCGGCGGCTGCAGCCTCATTGTTCTCTAACGCGGCGTCGTTGAGGAACATCATGCGCTGCATCAGGAATGTCGACGGATCCTGTGCGAGAATCTCCTGAGCGACTCTCTTGGAGTCTTCGTATTTTTTACCCCAGTAGAGGAGCACCGAGTAGCGGGCTTTGTCCTCGGGGAAGTGGTTGGGATTCTTGATGTAGTCGCCGTAGAGGTCGGCTGCCTTGTTCCAGTGGTTGCCCTGATAATATTTCTCGGCGAGTTCGCGCTGGGCGAGAGCCGATGTCGGAGCGAGTTTGTAGAACTCCTCAAGTTTGCTGATGGCGAAGTTGGGATTTACGTTAAAATATGAGTTGGCATATTTGACATAACCCTCGGGGTTGTTTTTGTCGAATGTGATTGCCATCTCGTATTTAGCGGCTGCATTGCCATACTCCTTGGCGTCAGCGAGCATGTCGCCTTCGAGGATGTAGATTGCCGGCTCTTGGTTCTTAGAGTCCTTGCGTGCCTTTGACATGGCTTTGTCCATTTCCTTGGCATATTTGACAGGGTCGGCATTATAGTATGCGCGTGCGATGTTGACGCTGACCTCTGCGTCTTTTTTAGCTAATTTCTGCGCGTCCTTAAACTGGTCTTCGGCAGCTTTGGCATTACCGTCAAGCAGGTCGATGGCGCCAAGTCCGACATAGTTGTAGGGACATTCGGCATTTGCCGATACGCCGTTTGTGAAGTTTGTTTTGGCTGCGGCTTTGTCGCCTTTGGCCAAAGCAACCTGACCTAAGTAATAGTATGACAGGGCTTTGTCGGTCTGAGCGTCATTGAGTGTGCGCTCGAGGATTGTTTTGGCGTTGTCATACTGACCGGCTTTGTAGAATTCGATGCCGTCTTTGTAGCCTTGGCTCTGAGC
>DXYS01000019.1:0-3277 GCA_019415705.1 Bacteroidales bacterium
ATGCTCTGTATCTCCTCGTCGGTCGCACCCATGCGCTGACGCATGACCGTCATCAGCTTGGTCTCGGCGGTTTCCTGTACGGCATAGGCCGCGGTCAATTCGCCCATGACACCCTGTATGCCCGATAGAGCGCCGCTTATATTATTAAGACTTGTTGAAATAGCCGCAAAATTTACAAATTTCTTGGCTAATTTTTCGGATGTTGTGAGCGTGGCCGACATTACTTTCTGTAAGTCCGCGGCGTTGAGAGTCAGAGTTTTTAAACCGTTGGCGCCGTCTTTCATTACAAAAGACACGGATATTGTATTATTTGTCGGCATTTTTGATATAATTTATTGTTTGTTTGTTATATATTTATTATATTTGCGAAAAAGGAGAGACCATGATTGCTTTATTTAGTCTTACATCCATAATTAAATGGGCGATAGCTCTATTTTTTGGTATTCTTTTTATCGGGATTATTATAACGATAATAAGTTGGGTTGTAGAATATATACGTGATTATACTTGACAACTAATCATCGCCTAATCTTTTAGTCATTTTTTCAAATCGCTTTTGTTTCTCCTCGGGGGTAAGTTCGGGGACATTATTCTGAGTCTTTGAGGGCTTTCCGTCCCATGGCAGCGGTAACAACTGCTGCGGGGTGATGCGTCGTTTGACGTGCGGCTGGATGCAGATCGCGGCAACGGTACGCGTGCGGTCCCAAGCGTCGTGGCTGCGGCCTTCGGTCATGTCGCGCCATGCCCGGCAGATGCTTTCAAACTCTGTGAACGTACATTTGCAGAAATCATCGTGCGACATGCCGATACAGCCGACGGCGAGCCCTAAGAGGTCGTAGATGCCTGCCGGGGTTTCTTCGGGCGACTTTTTTTTTCATCGCCCGCGCCACCGTCACCGGCCGAAATGGCATTGCTCCACTCGGTCATGTCGTTGGGGGTCAGGCAGTCGGCGAAGTCCATCAGGGACATGTCAAACTGCTTGCCCTCGCGCTTAGCAGCAGACGCCACACAGCACCACAGATAGGTGCAGAGGTCGCTGAAACTCGACGGGTCAATTTCTGTAATCTCACGACCTGTCTGCTCCTTGAAACGCAGCATAGCCCCCATAGTGGGGCTACAGGGGTATGCTGTGCCGTTTACGGTAATCTCGATGCGTTTCATACGGTCGGAGCTTCCTCGGTTAAACCGGTTTCGTCGAATGTCACTTCACCGTCGTTCTCGAGGCTGATGCTGTAAGTCGCATCGTCCTGAGCAGCGTCGCTGCGTTCCAACGACGCGATGACAAACTTGCCGGTGAGGTAGGGTTTGTCGGTGTTCTCGCGCTCCATGCACTTGACGTCGACGCTCTGACCGGCTTTGATCAGCGCGAGGCAAGCCTTGTAGCCGTTTTCGCTCTCCTGATAGAAGACGAGACCCTCGGCCGAGATGGAGACGCTGAGACCGGTGACGCCTTTGTTTTTCCAAAGACCCGCCGAAATGCCGGCCGAGGCGACGGGCTTGACCGCGCGGTCTTTTGTCTCGGAGTTGATGGTTGTGGTGTGTGTTGTGCAGTGGCCGACGGCTTTGCCGCCGACGTAAAGAAGCATGTCGCTACCGTTGACGTAGCCTTTTTTTGTTGTTGATGTTGACATATCAGTTGATTTTTAAAGTGTTACATTCTTATTTTGAAAACTAAGCGCTGCGAGTAGGCGTCATTTTCCCAGCCCTCCTCAGCATCGCTGAGATAGCATGACCGTATCGTCATGTCCTGATGCTCGGCGCGGACCATGTCGAGTGCACCGCGCACGGCCTCGGCAAGCTCGACGCCATCGCTGTAACGCTCCGTAAAGCATATCACCTCGAGGGTGACCTCGTCTGACCCGGGCAGTCCGCTTTTCTGCGGATTCTGTGCCAGCTCGGCTCGGCGATAGACGATGTAGGGCAGTTCGGCGCTGTCGGTGACCACCGGAAAGATTTTGTTAGTCTTGGCGGCCACGTCGGCGTCCTCGAGCAATACGGCGCGGATAATAGCGCCGGCACTTAATGATGTTCTATCTACAGCCATATTTTTTAGCAGTACGTTTAACGACCATAATTACAGAGTCTTGTATATATCCCGTGACAGACGATTCGACCTGCGACAGAGTCTTGGCCATGAAACCGTAGCGTTTGACACGACCTGTCGCATGACTTTTGCGACCTTTGCCGAACAAAGCGAATTTGCGTTTTGTCTTTCGGGCATCGGTGCCGGTGTCAGCCCATCTCAGTACGGGCACTTTACGCGCAAACTGACCGCTAAAGCGCTTTGACTGATAATAGCCGCTGCCGACAGTGACACGAAAACCGGCGTAGCGTTTCCACACTTTTACCTTGACGCCTTTTTCGAGCTCTTTGTTGCTGTTGAGGCTTTGGCGTATGTTGCTGACAGCGGCTTTGCGCACTTTGTTGCCGGCGATGCGGAAAGCGGCTCTCAGCGTCTTGACGCGCTGCTTTGGCTCAAGCTCCTTAAAGAGCTTTTGCAGATTGCTGTCGTCGTATTTGAAGTCGAGGTCTTTCATCGGGCTATTTGTTTACACGCTCGCAGATAAGGGTCTGCATGCCGCGGTCGATATTGGGGATGATATTTGTCACTGTGTATTCGTAACCGCCCAATTGGCGGATGCGCCAGTTTTCTTTAACCGGATGTGCATCGCGGATATTGAACTCTGCGCGGTAGTCGGCAAAATGCTCTCCGACCTCCTCGCTGCGGCTGCCGCTCGTTTTTACACGTTCGGCGGCCACAGTCCGGAACTCATCAAACGTCGGAGTCTCCTCGCCAAAGCCGTCAGCATCACTGACGGGCTTAAGCAAGACGAGCCTGTATTTCATTCTGCCTGCTTGCATAATCAGACGAGTTTACGATAAGGCTTGATTAACGACTGCAGCGAGTCAGGCACTTCGTACATCTGCGTGGTGCTGACGCTCTCGCGCTGGTTGTACCAGTGCGCGGCGAGCATCATAACCGCGTGCCCGAGGGGCTTGGGGAATTTGCCGCCTCCGCACTCTGTCAGCTCCTCGGCGCTGCGATTTGTCGATGTAATCACAGCCTCCTCGGCTACAGACAGCAGATGCTCAAGGTACTCGTCGTCGTCGGTGAAGTCATCGGCGCGGACGTGTTTCTTGAAAAGTGTCAGACTTACTACAGCCATAATCAGAACTACAATTAAGCGTTTGCTACTTTACCGAGCAGGAAGGCCTCGGGACGCAGAGTCTTGGTGCCGTAATCGGCGTTGAGCACGAAGTCGACACAGTCTTTACG
>DXYS01000019.1:3287-12821 GCA_019415705.1 Bacteroidales bacterium
CTTTACGGGCTTGGCTATAGGGGTCGACAATGAAGCGGATAGCACCAAAGAGACCCATAGGCTGATAGCGCCAGTCGCCGAGACCGATGAACTCTGTAGCCTCGACAATGGCGTAAATATCGCCCGAGGTATTGCCGGTCGTCGGCAGCTCTGATGCTTTCTTGACCTGACCTTTGACGGTGTCGTTGGCGGTCAGTGTATAATCTGCCCACGAAGTGCCGTTGTATTTTTTATAAGACTTCTTTACCTGACGAATCTCGTTTGTGGTGTAGACAGGCAGCCCGCAGAGCATGCCGTTCTGCAGCATAGGGATGTAAACGCCGGCAGAATTGACGGGCTGTCCCTCGAGGATGGCGGCCATGCTCTTTGTCATAATCCAGCAGAGATGCTCGCCGTCGATGCCGGTCTCCAAGACAGCGGCTTTCATGCCGGCGTTGAGCTCTTTGAAGGTGGGCACGGACGAGAGTGCGACAGCCGAATCGACTTTGTCGACAAACGGGCCGACAAGATTAGTGGCGCCTGTGACCTTGGCGGTGCTGAAAAGAATCTTGTTAAGCAGCAGACGGATTGACAGCGGCATAACCTCGCGGACGATGGTCTCGAGGACACCCTCGGTCTGATTGAGCGTCTGATGCGACACGGGGATGGCGAGGCCGACGCGCTCGGGAGCGGCAGTCATCTTGCTGAAAGGAATCTTGGTGTCTGTCAGGGCGACACCCTCGCCGGCGATAGATGCCTCGACCATCTCGTACATGGGCCACACAAAGTCGCCCGCGAGGCCGGTGGGCATCGGCAGACCGACTTTATCGAGGATGAAACCCTCCTGCAGAGGTTTGAGGATGTCCTGAATGTTGAGGGGGACGATTGCACCGGTTGTCACGTCGCTGACCGTCATAATCTCGCGGACAAAGGTGATTTCGGTCGGGCGCTTGAGCTTGGCGTTCTCGCGGATAATGCGGATGGCATCCTGTTTTGCGTCGGGATGCTCGCGCAGATGTTCGGCGGCAGCGGCCGACATTTTCATCTGCAACACCTGATTTTCGCGAGTGAGCGACTCAAACTCTTTGGTCTCGGCGTCGGTGCGCTCGCGCTGCTCTTTTTCGCAGAGGTCGGCGATTTCGCCGATACGGTCGCAGTTAGCCTGATATTTATCGACTAAACTGCGCACGTTGATTTTCTGTTCTTTCATAGGGGTCAAAATTATGTTGGTTATCTAAGAGTTGATTTCGCGGCTTGGCGCATCTGACGTACCTGCTCTCTGACTTTGGCGAGGTCTGCGGCGGGTGCGTCGTCAGGACACTCGCGGAGCCCTTTGACCAACTCGCGGGCCTCGACCGAGGTGTCAGTGTAGGCGGGGTCAGCGGCGAGGGTGAAGTCGTAGACGTCTGTCACGGCCTTGACACGGTAGGTGATGAATGAGCGGCCGTTGACCACGTTGGCCGTGCGCTCGACAAAATCTTCGTTCCAGTAGTAGGTCGAGAAGGCGAAGCTGCAGCCGGTGATGTCGCCGCGCTTTACGGCGCTGAGCGCCTCGTCGCCGTTTGGCGAGTCAGGCAGGTCGAGGTTAAACCCCACGCCGCGCTCGTCGACGAAATAGCTGAGGGTGCCGCTGCCCTTGTTGCTGCGGCCGAGAATGAGCTGTCGGTCATGGTACATCGTGAACTTGATGTCGCAGCCGTCAAGCAGTTCCTTGGTGATTGCCTCGGGGGCGATGACTTCGCGGGCCTCGCTGTCGTCGTCGCTCCAGAGCGGCTCCGAAGGCGTGTTAAACAAAATGGCATAACCGGTGATGGTGCGCGAGGGCTCGCTGCCCTCTGCCT
The DNA here is from genome assembly GCA_019415705.1 of Bacteroidales bacterium. Taxonomy (GTDB): domain Bacteria; phylum Bacteroidota; class Bacteroidia; order Bacteroidales; family Muribaculaceae; genus CAG-873. The sequence continues at coordinate 5,108 of DXYS01000019.1, forward strand.
CACGGACGTGCAGCCCTGCGCTCTCGACGCGCAGCGTGCGCTTAATCTCGGTGGTCTTATTCTTTTGCATTGTCGTCAGTGTTGTTGTCGTTGTTGTTGGTTTCGTCAGGCTCGGCGGCTGCCTCCATAGGCTGACCGACTTCGCTTACGCTGCGCAGGTTGGCCGAGACTAAGGCGGTGTCGCCTCCGTCGACTGCTGGCAGGTTACCGAGACGGCGCACCTCGTTGACGGTGGCGCCTATCTGCAGCAGTTTCGTGCGATAGAACAGCATGCCGTTGAGGTCGCAGGCAAAGAGTTCGCGGCGGTCAAATTGGAACTTATATTTGTGGGCGAGTGCCGGCGCGATGAGTTTGCGGCGCAGCTCGACCTCGATGTTACGGAGCATGGGGTTAAGCGTGTGGCTAAGGAAGTCCACGTCTGCCTGCTCGACGCTCTTATAGTTGTTGCTCGTGTCGGCGTAGACGAATGTCGGCGGCACGCTGAAAAAGCGGCAAATCTCGAGCACTGTGAACTTGCGAGACTCCAAGAACTGCATGTCCGTCGAGCTGAGCGAGATTTGTTTGAAATCAACCTGACCGGGCAAGTTGACGATGCGCTCGCCGTTGCTGAAGCGTGAGTTGAGGTCGTCGGCCGTGCTCTTGAGCTGCCGGTCTTGGTACTCGCCGAAACCACGGACGCTGTTGCCGTTGCTGACGATGCCTCGGACGTTGCCGCCGTTGGCGAAACGGTTTTGCGTCTCTTGATCGCCGGTCGATGCGATGTCCATTGTCAGCCGGGCGTATGTCAGTACGCTGACGCCGCGCTTACTGTCGCGCAGGGTGAGGCCCTTGATATGGATGATTTCAGACTCGTCGTATGTGCCGGTGATGCCGTTCTCAAGGTCGTTGACGGTGTAGGTGTCGTTGAGGGTGTCATGGACGATGGTGCCGCGGGTGCACAGGGCGAGGCGGCTGAGCTCCATGCCTGCGGGGTTGTAAAACGGCACTATGTAGGCGTTGCCGTCGCAGATGAGCTCCTGCGCGACTTGGCGCCAGAAGTCAAAGGCATTGATGTTGTCGTCAGGCTGCACGTTGAGCAGGTAGTCGAGGCGATGGTTGTCAGCCTCGACGAAGATGCCGTCGCGGCGCTTGAGGTAGAGCAGCGGCAAATTGGCCACGCTCTCGCTGAGCAGCTTGACACAGCGGAAGACGGTGGCTATCGACATAGCCGAGCCGTTGCCGTAGACAAAAAGCGGCGTCGCCCCGAGCCGAGCAGCACTTGCAGGGCTCGCGGACGGCGTGCTCTTGACCTCACGTTTAAAATACCTAAGAATATGGCTGAACAATCCCATTACACAACGTTACTTACATGCAAATATAAGCATAATTCGATGTGTTTAAAAAATTGGTTGTCAGTGGTTTATTTGCATTTTAGCCGCCAATGCACGCCAATGTGTCAAGGCGTTGCCGTTCGCTTGCCGATGCTTGCCTTTGGTGTCATTCTTTCAGGCTTAAATCGTTTATTTTTAATATTTATTAACTAATATAGGTGTATAAATATTGGTTTATATAAGCGATTATTTATATTTTTGTAGTGTAATCATTAACCCTAAAAGAAAGGAGGACAAAATGAAATGAACAAAGAAAAATGGCTGATTTACCGAATCTTTGATTTGTTAGCGCTCATCGAGACTCCGAAAAATCAGCCAATCATCCGACAAATCCAAGGACTTCTTTACCGTCTTATGGATGACTAAAAAAGCCCCTGTCGGACAGACAGGGGCAAATTTACTAAATCTTAATATTATGGCCGATAAAAAACCTTCTTTTGAACAATTGTGTGACCCCGCTCATCGTCGGGCTCAAAATATTACCATTAAATCAGGTGCCGTATTTGTCGCTTTTAACGAGCTTAACGGGCTTATCAACAATGCCGAGTTAGCGCGTCAGTATTTTAAGCGCAGTCCTTCTTGGCTGACACAACGCATCAATGGTAATATTGTTTTTGATAAAAAGGCCGGATTTCGCCCCGACGAATATCATCAGTTAGCCGAGGCTTTCCGTGACATAGCCCGTCGACTCTGCGCCCATGCAGACGAGATTGACGCCGCGGCACACGATCCGGAGATTTAATTCTCGTAGTCGATAAACAGGCGCATGCACATAAGCATCGTGATGACGCCGTCTATCTTCTGTGTCTGTTTTCGTTTCAGCGGTTTGCAGTTCTCGAGCTTGTCGACGTCTAAAACGGCATTGCCGAAGCAATAGCTGTTGATGGGATTGTCGTTGATGAAGATATGACCGGTCTTTACGCCGTGCTCGAACGACTCGACGGGCGCGGTGAAATAGGCGTAGGTTTGTCTGACCGGGGTTAGGACGTTGTCAGCGCCGGCGGCGGCGAGCATGTTGATGACCTCCTGCGATTTCCACGAATCATAACCGATTGACAGTATGCGCACCGTCTTGTTGAGTCCGAGGACGTAATCGACGATGACGCGGTAGTCGATGACCGGTCCCGCCGTCAGTGTAAGATAGCCTTTGTCTGCCCACACACGATATAGCTTTTCGTTGGGGTGACCCGCCAGTGCACCCTCGGGAAAAAAGTAAGCGGTGTGAAAGCTAAAGCTATACGCCTGCGCGTCGTATATGCCGACACTGACGGCACTAAAGTCGTCGCTTTCCGAGAGGTCAATCGCCACCATGGCGTCGGGATGACCGGTGATTTTGCTGATGTCCATCGGCCGGCTGATTTTTCGTGCTAAGGCGCTCGGAATCCAGCTGCGCGTCTCGTTCTCGGCGTAGATATTGAGCAACTTTGTCCTGAACGCCAGCATAGCCTCTGAGCCGTTGCGCAGGGCGTTGCGATACTCCTGCCGGTAGAAGTCCATGCTGACGGTGACGCCCATATGCGGCTGCACCTTGCGCCACGTTGCCTCCGCGTCCTCGGGGTCGTCGATGTCCGGCTCAAAGATATGGGCAAAGAGGCTGTCGTCCTCAAAGTCGCCGAGCAACACTGCCTTGTAGCCCTGCAGCATTTCGTAGAAGGGACCGTCAAAGACATCAGACGCCGTCGTGATTATCATCGTCAGCGGATTCTCGCGGATACCCATCGAGGTTGTCAGCACGGTCAGCAGGCTATTGTCGCGCGCTTGGCTAAACTCGTCCATGATGACTGTCGAGGCGTTCAGACCATCTTTTGTGCGAGCGTTAGCGGTTAGGCACTGAGCGAAGGCCGACCGGTCCTTGCGCCGGCTTTTGATGGTCTGCTCGTTGACGGTGTATCGCCTGCCGTCAGGGTCCAATCGCCGCAGGCAGCCGCGGATGACGTCGAAGCACTTTTTTGCTTGGTCGTTGGAGTTGGCGCCGGTATAGCTCTCGGCATTGGCGTCGCCATAGAGCAGGTCATCGACGGCTATGGCTGCGCACGATGTGGTCTTGGAGAATTTGCGGGGCACAAAGAGCGCTGCCTCCCTGACCACTCTGCGCCCGTTGTGCCAAAAGCCGTAGACCGATGCAAACTGAAAGGCCTGCACGGGTGTCAGCCTGTAGCGCTGCGCGCCTGCCTTGCCCGGAAAGTGCAGGTTTTCATATAGCGTAAAGAAGCGCCGCACCTCTGTAACGTTGACGCCGTATTTGTCGGCCATGTGCAAAAAGCGGCCGACGGCTAACTGTTCGTAGAGATTATGTTGCGAGGGGTTGTCGGCAACCTCACGGACGTAGCTCTCGATGCGCTCGTCGACCTCGCCAAGTCTGTAGTCGGCTATCGGCGCAGCGGCCAACCGCGTTGTTATCTTGGCCTTGGCGCTGCGCAGTCTGTCTTTCTCCTCCTCTGTCATGTCGTCGGGTCTGTGCGCTTAACGATGGTCGGCTTTTTACGGCCGCTGTTCTTGACTTTCTTAGTGAGTTCGACAAGCGGGTCATTGTCGTCAGCGCCGGCGAGGTCCTCGACCGTCAGGCCGAGAGCTTTCATCTGACGGGTGACGCTGTCCTGCGCGTCCTTTTGAATTTTGAAGACGGGGTGGGGAGCTAAGGTCTTGTTGCCGTAGCGCGAAGTCTCCACGACTACCACTGTATCGAGTCCGTCGATTTCGTCATTAGCCATGTCCAATGTGCGAAGCGCACCGGCCAAGGACAACACCTGCATATCGAGTGCTTTGGTATATTTCCCTGCCGATTTTAAGGCCTTGACGATGGTCGTTTTGTAATCATTGACTTTTTGTGCCATAATATCTATTATTTGTTAAATTATGTAAATTTGCTTAAATTTGAAAATTGCCTCGCGCTTTCAGACTGGTTGTGGTTGGGATTTACCGGCATACCCCCGGTTTTAAAAAATCACCCCCCCCATCTATTCTCCGAAGTACTTTTTAATGACCTCCCCGACCTGCGCGGCGTTACGTCGGGCGTTGGCGGCTCGGCCGCTGCGTCCCATCTCCTTGTGAATCATCACATGGCATCCGTGACATAATGCACTGAGATTCAAGGGGTCAAACATCAGGCGTCGTTTTTCGTTGAAGTTCAGGCCATATTCGACGGGACGCTTATGGTGCACCTCGGTAGCAGGCGTGATGTAGCCCTCGGCCTGACAGCGCTCGCAGAGAGGATGCTCGGTCAGAATGTCGCGACGCAACCGTAGCCATCTGACTGTGTGTATCAGTTTGTTATAATCTTTGTCCTTTGCCATGACTGTGCTTTTTTATCAGGTAGTTGAGGCTGTCTAACAGGCTCTGCTGCTTGGCACTCTTTGACTCCAAGGCCGCACAAGCGCGCTCGTCGACGGTACCGGCACATATCAGCTTATAGACGGTGACGGGATGCTGCTGCCCCTGACGATGCAGTCGTGCGTTAGCCTGCTGAAACAGTTCCAAGTCCCAGCCTGTGCCAAACCATACGATGTAATGGCCGCCTTGCTGCATGTTGAGACCATAGGCCGTGCTTGCAGGGTGGGCCAGCAGCACATTTATGCGGCCGGCGTTCCAGTCGTTCAGTTGCCGCTCGCCCTCGTAGACCTCGACCTTGTAGCCCTTGAGGCTCTTTATGATGCGCGTGATGTCGTGCTTGAACTGGTAGAATACAAGCACGCTGCTGCCGTTGGCGGCCTCGATGATCTCTACTAACTTGTCAATCTTCTCGCCGTGTATCTCGTGGACATTGTGCTCGTCGTCATAGACAGCGCCGTTGGAGAATTGTGACAGTTTGTTCAGTAAGCCGGCGGCAGAGTTGGCCAGAATGTTTGACGGCTCGTCGTTATGCTCCTGTTGGAACTCAAGGACACGGTCGCGTTCAAACTTGTTATAGGCTTCGGCCGTCGCCGGCGACATCTCGACGCGCGCTGTGTGCATAAGCAGGTCGGGCAGCTGCAGGTAGTCCTTAGCCTGCATAGAGAGGCAGATGTCGGCGATGCGGTCACGGATGATTTTGTCGCAGCCCTTCTTGACGTCGCAGCGGACTACGATGTTATTCCATCGGTGGCTGTCAAAGTAGGTCTCGCGGTACTTTGTCACCGATTTGCCGAGGCGCTCGCCCATATCTATGCAATACATCTGCCCCCAAAGATCTATCAGACCGTTGGGCGCGGGTGTGCCGGTGAGACCGATGACGCGCGAGACCGTAGGCCGTGCGATGCGCATAGCCTTAAACCGTTGCGACTTCGAGTTTTTGAAACTCGTCAGCTCGTCGATGACAAGCACGTCGAAGGGCAGACGGCCGCCATAGAGGCCGACGAGCCACACGAAGTTGTCGCGGTTGATGACATAGACGTCGGCCTTCTCCGACAGTGCCATCTTGCGCTGCTTGGCCGTGCCCATTACCTTTGCCACTTTGAGGTCTCGCAGGTGGTCCCACTTGGCTGCCTCGGTGGTCCACGTAGTCTCGGCCACTTTCTTTGGCGCCACGACGAGAGTCTTGTCAATCTCGCAGCCATCTATCAGCTCCTGCAGGGCGGTGAGTGTGATGACACTCTTGCCGAGGCCCATATCAAGGAGCAATCCGCACTCGGGATGGTCTATGACAAAGCGCGTCGCGCGCTGCTGATATTCGTAGGGTTTATATCTCATGGCTGATTCGGTTTATAAAATCGTCGACTCCGCCCTTGCTGTCGATGACAAGGACAGTGTGACCGATGGCCTCTAACTCAGCATGACGCAGCTGCTGTATTTTCGATGGCTTGCGGCCGCGGCTCTTTAGCTCCACCCAGACGACCTTGCCGTCAGGAAGTACAATAAGACGGTCGGGATAGCCGGTCATGTTGGCGTTGGCATATTTGAGGCAGGGCAAGCCGAGATGCTTTGCACGCTCGACCAAATATCGCTCGATGACCTTCTCAGAAACTTCGGCATGGCGGACCACATTATCGACGGCCTTTTCAGGGCTTGTCAACCTCGCGCGCACGCGAGAAATATTTACACATGTGTTTTTATTCATTTAAATATATAAATACATTAATTATTTTTTCCATTACTTTTTTATGGTTGACGGTTGACAAAGTATATAATCCTAATGACTTTCAGCGATTTATTTTGTCAACCATGTTGTCAACCAAGTCAATATTTTATGGTTGACAAAATTTTCTCGTTCTTTGGCAACCAAGTAGATTTTGCTTGGCAACCATAGCTCTGTTGACAACTTGGTTGACAAAATTCCGCTAAATTTCGTCTTCATCATCGGTCAAAATTTCGGGTCGTTTATAACTCTTTTGTCTGCCGTAAACGGCCTCCGCGTGTCGAGAAATTAAGGGGCCTTCCCAGCCTATGCGACGCAATAATTTCGATACACGCATCGAAAGGTATTTATAGTCTTTATCCTTCGAGCTGCCGCCCAAGCGCTCGCTGATAAACTCCAACGGGCACACTGCGCGACGCAGAGTCACGCCGGTTGCGGCCAAGGGGTCGGGCGATGTGATATAAGCCCGTCGTTCCTTTGGGCCGTAGGTGTCCCAGTCAGCCGGCAGACGGGTGTCTAAATAAGCACGCAGCACGCCCTCCATGTCACTGTCGTCGTCGGCGTAATCGGCCTGCGTCTTCTCCGCCTCGCGCTCCATGTCGCGTGACAGATACAGCTTTTCGCCGCGGCGCCAGTATTCGACGGCCTCGGCCCACAGCTGGTCGCGCTGCTCTCTGAGCTCATCAAACCAACGGTCGCCGTGCTTGCGCAGCTCCGGCTTGATGGGGATGACCGGGAAACGGCGATTGCCCGTGTCGTCTTTAAGAAAATACTGCTCGTTAGTCGTGCCGAAGAACACGCATTGTCGAGGCACGCGCTCCTTGCGTACACCGTATGCCGGGCGAAACTCATCCACGCATGCCGTAATATACTGCTTTACTGATGTGATCTCGCTGCGCTTCATGCCGTCGAGCTCGCCTATCTCTATCAGATGACAGCCCTGCACCTGCTCGGCACCCTCCTTGCCCTCCATTGAGGTAAGACCGTCTTTGTAGAACTCGCCGCCCATGATGCTTATAAGCGTAGATTTGCCTGCGCCCTGCGGCCCCGCCAAAATCAGGCAGTAGTCATATTTGCAGCCCGGTTGCATTATGCGGGCAACGGCGGCAGTGAAGTGTATGCGCGTGATGCGGCGGTTGAGGTCAGTGTCATCGGCGCCGAGATAGTCGATAATCAGGCGCTCCAAGCGCGGAGTACCATCCCACACAATGCGCTTATAATATTCGCGGATAGGGTGTCGGCGATGCTTGGTGATGACCATATCCAAGGCGTCTTTGACCTTATCCTTGCCGAA
>DXYS01000002.1 GCA_019415705.1 Bacteroidales bacterium
TCCCTACTCTCCCTATGCCGTCGCCAAGCTTTACGGCTACTGGATTGTCAAGGAATATCGCGACGCTTACGGTATGTACTGCTGCTCGGGCATCCTCTTCAACCACGAGTCTGAGCGTCGCGGCGAAACATTCGTGACACGCAAGATTACCCTTGCGGCCGCACGTATCGCTCAAGGCAAACAGGACAAACTCTATCTCGGCAACCTCTCGTCGCTGCGTGACTGGGGCTATGCCCGCGACTATGTCGAGTGCATGTGGCGCATACTCCAGCAGCCCGAGCCCGAGGACTTCGTCATCGCCACCGGCGTGCAGCACTCTGTCCGCAAGTTCTGCGAGCTGGCCTTCCGCCGCGCCGGCATCGAGTTGATATGGGAAGGCTCCGGCCCCGATGAGAAAGGCATAGACAAAGCCACCGGGCGCGTGCTCGTCGAAGTGTCATCCGACTTCTACCGCCCGACTGACGTTGTCAACCTCTGGGGCGACCCGTCCAAGGCCGTAGCCAAGCTCGGTTGGGACCCTAAGACCAAGACTTCGTTTGAAGAACTCGTCAACCTTATGGTCGACGCCGACATGGCAAAAGTGGCTGTCGAGCGTGCCGGCGAGAAAGTCAAACTAAACCTCGAGGAATATCTCGAGAAAGGCATTGTCAAATGAAACCCAAAGTCTTTGTGTCGGGATGTTACGACATGCTCCACTCGGGCCATGTCGCATTCTTCAAAGAAGCCGCCAAATACGGCGACCTCTATGTCGGCATCGGCTCTGACGCCACCATCGAGGAACTCAAACACCGCAAGACGGTCTACTCTGAGAAAGAGCGCCTCTACATGGTCAAGGCCATCCGCTACGTCACCGACGCATACATCAACCCCGGCTCGGGCATGCTCGACTTTGTCGAGACCTTAGACCGCGTCAAGCCTGACATATTCGTTGTCAACTCTGACGGCGGCTCGGAGATGAAGCGTCAGCTATGCAAGGAGCGAGGCATACGCTATGTCGAGCTGCAGCGTACCCCTGATGCCGGTCTCGAAGCCCGTTCGACCACGTCTCTGCGACGTGATGTCAAGTCGCATCTGCCCTATCGCGTCGACATCGCCGGCACATGGATTGACCAGCCCTATGTATCGGAGTTCGGTCACGGATGGGCCATTACGGCCTCAATCGAGCCAACGGTTGAATTCATGGAACGCGGCGGCATGTCTACATCGACACGCAATACGGCCAAGAAAATATGGCCCTACGAGCTGCCTAACTACAACGAGGAGATGCTCGCACGCCTGCTCTTCTGCTTCGAAAACGATCCCGAGAATAAGGGACATGTCTCCGGTGCGCAGGATGCTATAGGCATCTGCTGCTCGGGCCTCACACGCCACTACTATGACGGCCATTACTGGCCCGTGAAGATTGAGAGCTGCCATGACGAAGCCATACTCTCATGGCTTGAGAGCCACATCTGCCTTGTGCCCATGTTCCCGCGCCGCCCCGGTTGCTCGGTTGTTGAAGGCAAAGACATAAATCCCGATAAGGTCAAAGCACTCACATCGGCTGCTGACCGCTGCTGGGACGCCATCATGGCCCGCGACCTTAAAGCCTTCGCAGCCGCTTTCCGTGACTCTTTTGACGCACAGGTCGCCATGTTCCCCGCCATGATGCAGCCCGGCGTGCAGGACCATATCGACCGCTGGGCCGACAAAGCCCTTGCTTGGAAAATGCTCGGCGCAGGCGGCGGAGGCCACCTCGCCCTTGTCGTAGACGAGATACCCGAAGGCACCATACCCATCAAAATCAGACGAAAAGAATCATACTGACCCATTATGGAAAAGAATGTTAAAATATACGTAGCAGGCCATCGCGGCATGGTCGGCTCAGCCATCGTGCGCGCCCTCCGCGCCCAAGGCTACGACAACATCATAACACGCACACACCACGAACTCGACCTCACTGACCAGCAGGCCGTCAACGACTTCTTCGCGGCCGAGAAGCCCGAATACGTCGTGCTCGCCGCCGCAAAAGTCGGAGGCATCGAAGCCAACGCCACAGCACCTGCCGACTTCATGTATATGAACATGATGCTCGAGATGAACGTCATCCACGCCGCATGGCAGAACGGGTGCCGCAAACTCCTCTTCCTCGGCTCATCGTGCATCTACCCTCGCCTCGCGCCCCAACCCATGCCCGAGTCATGCCTGCTGACATCGTCGTTGGAGCAGACTAACGAGGCTTATGCCCTCGCCAAGATTTCGGGCCTCAAATACTGCGAGTACCTCAACCGTCAGTACGGCACCGACTTCATTTCAGTCATGCCGACAAACCTCTACGGGCCCAACGACAACTACCACCCCACCCACTCACACGTCATGCCGGCACTTATACGCCGCTTTCATGAGGCCAAGGAGCGTGGCGACGCCGAGGTAGTCTGCTGGGGCGACGGATCGCCGCTGCGCGAATTCCTCTATGTCGACGACCTCGCCGACCTCTGCGTCTTCCTGCTCAACAACTACTCGGGCAACGAGACCGTCAACGCCGGCACCGGCATCGAGATAACCATCCGCGAACTTGCCGAACTCGTTGCCAATACAGTCGGCTATAAAGGCCGCATAGTCTGGGACACCACCAAGCCCAACGGCACCCCCCGCAAACTTCTTGATGTCTCCAAGGCCCGTCGTCTCGGCTGGACTTACAAAACCGAGCTTGCCGACGGTCTCCGCCTCGCCTACGACGACTTCCTCCACAACCCCATGCGCGCCGAGCGCTGACCCCTCCGAAAAACATCGAGAAACCGCTCCACGGGCCATAAAATCGAACATTCTGGCAATAAGCAAGTTGTGCAAAACGATAAAAAATTTTTCAAAAATATTCTTCCGAATACTTGCATAATACAAAAATAACCCATACCTTTGCATCGCTTTTGGGAGATAACCATGGAGCAATAAAGGAGATTCGCTAGCTCAGCTGGTAGAGCACAACACTTTTAATGTTGGGGTCCTGGGTTCGAGCCCCAGGCGGATCACCAAAGCAGTCAGCCACAAGCTGACTGCTTTTTTATTCCCCACCCCCGAACACAAACATAATATTTTGGGGTCAGCGGATTTTTCGGATTGGGAGTGCCGGTTGAGTCAGGCGTAAATCGTGGCTAATCTGAACATAAAGAACTTAATATCACCCACACCGCGGAACTGTGTTCTGAAGGCTTTTATTCTTTCTGCGTTTTATCGAAAGCACTGAAAAAGCCTAGAATGACACTAAACTACACTAAACTATAAATCAAGGTAAAATCCGTAGTATTTGGTGTTTTATGAGTCATTATATCACGGATATTTTATACTTTTGCATTTGGATTGAGGAGACTCTTTCCAAGATATACGAGAAAAGAAAGAAGCGTTATGCTTATCTTGTAAGTTGGAAACGTAGGAAATTTCGGACTTAGTACGAGAGATAGCATAGTGGTTCTCACGCTATAGCGTGGGCTGCTATTACCATATCCGTACTAAAGGTTTTTCCTACGACCTCCAACTTAGACATGGTAGCATCGCAGTTCCACGCTTCGGTGTATAATAACAAGATGTCTTCGGGGGCTGGGAGACGTATTTTGATTATGACAGAAATAAAGTCACCAGTTAATAAATACATAGACACATACATTGATAATTATGTCAAACCATTTCGTGGTTTCATCACGGGCAAGTACATGGTTTGCATAGGTGGCCTTGCAGATTTCATTACTGTAGATGACCACGATGTAACACATCTTCTTCACAAGCTACAAACGTGTGGTTTTGAAGTGACAATTTCCAATGGGCAAGACACAATAGATGAGATTCAAGTAGAATACACTAACGAAGAGAGCAAAAAAGGGGTCTTTGAATATCGAATAGAAAACCTGATTTCAACAATATACCTAAGCAGTAAAACTGGCATTTCTATAGTTGGAATACTGGTTATGCAAATTGTTTCACGGATTATATGCAAGTCCAAGACGCTGTACAAGGCGATTATCCTTGACCTTGATGACACCTTGTGGAAAGGTACTCTCGCAGAAGAAGGAGTTGATGCCATTAAGCAAAAGCTCCATTCTAATGATGCCGTTCCATTCATTACGTTTATGCGTTTCATACAAGCAATGGCTAAAGAATTGGGACTATATGTAGCCGTATGTTCACGTAATGACACAGAAAAAGTTCTGTCTACTATTGACAAGTTTACCGAGATGGAATTTCCACTAAAAGGGCAGATAGAGGCTCAATCCGAAATCCCGGTGCATTTGTTAAAACAGATGGAATCGAGTGTTAAA
>DXYS01000020.1 GCA_019415705.1 Bacteroidales bacterium
GCGGCATATTTAAAGGCTGCAATTCGAATTACTCCACAAACATACTATCTACATTGTTTTAACAACCGCTTTTTTACAGTGGTCCCTAAGATAGCTAAGGTCGCTATTTTAATCTCCCTTTTTAAAACTTTATATTGCCCGGGGCGGTGATAATATGGAAGAGAAGGTCACGGAAGAGCTGGTGATCGCCCTGTCGCGAGCCGACGCCCTTGCTCATCGCATCATAGCGTCTGATGGCAGCGATAATCTCGATAATCTGAAAGGCATTGTAATTGCGCATGCCGGTGCGGTAACGTCCGAGCTGCACGGCAAATCTAAGCTTGAGCGCCTCCATCAGTCCGCGGTCAGAACGGTTAGGGGTGTACCATACCGTCATAAGGTCGGCGAAATAGTTAAAGAGTGCCGCAGTTGTCACGACCAACGGATTGTTTTTAGGATTTGAACGGAAATAATCGGCTATACGAAATACCTTCAATGCGTCTTTGGCCGCGATAGCATCGACAAGTTCGAAATTGTTGTAATCCTTGCTCAGACCTATATTACGTTCGATAAGCTCTGGGGTGATACGGCCGCCACGTCCGATAATAGAAGCAAGTTTGTCGATTTCGTTATAAAGACGACTCGCATCCGTACCGACAAAATCACGCAGCATCTCTATAGATTTCTGATCAGCCGTCAGCCCACGGTCGCGAATCAATCCGCTAATAATCGGTCCTATATTATAATCGGCCAGACGCTTTGACTCAAAAATCACACCATGAGCCTTGACGGCGGCTGTCAGCTCCTTGCCTTTGAACTGTGCGCCTCGGCAGCAAATGACCAAGACTGTCGTCGGCGATGGTTGGGAGCAATAGCGTGCGAGACGGTTTAGCGTGTTGGCATTGACAGCCTGAGCCTCACGCAGTATTACAATCTGGCGGTCAGCCATCATCGGGTACTGACAGCACAGATCCATCACATAACCCGGCTCAACCTGCGGCGCATAAAGCACATGCAGATTAAACTCGCGGTCATCCTCCGGCATCTTTTCCTCGATACGCCGCGACAGTCGGTCGATAAAATAGCCTTCCTCGCCGTGCAGCAGATAGACCGGAGCGAGCGGCTCCGTGTCAATCTGACGACAAAGCGCGTCATATGTGAGTGATGAGGCTGGTCCTGCCATAATTTCTTTAAAACGTCAGCAACGTGGTCTGATTAAATATCGTAATTTTGCGTAAATTTACACATAATTTTTGATTGTCGCCAATGACAGCCAAAAACATGATGTTTTTTAGAAATGAAACTCAATCTGCCGGATTTTGACTGCCGAATAACACGTGACGGAGAGCTGACGCGTATCTACGACCGTCTGCGCCGACGCTATGTGGCCCTCACTCCCGAAGAGTGGGTCAGGCAACACTTTGTCAACTACCTGATTGAATCGTTCGGATATCCCGCCGGACTTATGGCAAATGAGGTCAGTCTGAAACTCAATTCGACGTCACGCCGATGTGACACTCTTATATATTCGCGACACGGACAGCCTTTGGCCATCGTCGAATATAAAGCACCTACAGTTGAAATCACACAGGCTGTCTTCGACCAGATAGCACGCTATAATATGGTCTTGGATACACGCTGGCTGATGGTCAGCAACGGTCTGTGTCACTACTGCTGCTGCTTCGACCCCGCAGCCGAGACCTATACTTTCGTCCGCGCAATTCCACGCTATGACGAACTGTAAAAAGTGTAATTACTCTTGCCGGTTAGATGCTAAATTTGTGACACGCTGCAAAAATGATGCTCCAAGAATCAGCAATACAGGATAGTTTGGTATTAGCAGCCGCGGCCATTCGCCCATAGCTCCTACGGTCACCGAAGCATAGGCAACAATCATAAGGCCGCATAAAAACCATATAAACATTGAGAAACGCTTTTGCCTGATATCATTTACCGCAAGCATAACCATTAGAATTATAAGCATCAGCAATGCTGCTCCCGAGTTAACGCTGATAATTTTTGTAAGCGCTCTTACAGGCGGACAAACCGACCCGCCATATACACAATCAGACGATGCGACATCCGCCGTACGTTTTTGCACTATATATTTTGCAACCGCCGTCGGATGATTTCGCATGGCGTCAACACAATACTGCATAAATTCTGCCGGACGGCTCACATCCATTATAGCAAATAACTCGTCCCAAATAAGCGGGTAGTCAGGCACCTCACCGTTGACAGTGACCAACGAGTCAGCTGTGGCACGCATATCAGGCGTAGGCATATCTGCAGGATTCACAAGCCCGGCTTCACGCAGAGTGAAGTAGTTATTAGTACAACCCACGAATGAAGGACTTCTGAAACCATAATAATTAGACATCATGCTACAATAGCATATCAACAGACCTGCGACACCAAGCATGCCTATGATACCGACCAGACGTGTGCGAATATCGGTTTTGCCAAGCGCCCAAGATATGATCCAAAAAACGAGAAGAGCTACCGGAAGGTAAATTAAAGCCGGACGAAGCAATATCAGAACTGCAACAAGCACAGCGCTCCACACAACATCTCGCACTGACCGTCGTGAGAACGCACGCCATGTCAGCAACAATACCGCAACAATGCCAATCAACGCAAATGCCTCAGTCAAGGCTATGCCGCACAGAGTCAGCGGACCGGGATAAACTGCGTAAATGGCAACAGCCCAACGCGCAATCCTATGATTGGAGACAAGTGCACAGGTCAGCTCTTTCATCCACTTTACAGACCACAAAAACAAAACGCTTTGTACAAGATAAAGAGCTATAAGTCCGCCGGTTTCTCCAAAAACAAACCTCAGCGAGCCTATAATGAACGGATAGACCGGTGTGCGCAGATAATCAGGCTGACCGGTAAGCAACGTATCGAAAGCCTCAAAATATGAAACAGTGTCATTAGCCGTCAGATGAACGGCCAACGAATAAATGCATATTAACGCAAGTTCTACAGCCGAAATAAGCAGCAGACGACAAAAGAACTTGTCTTCGCACAGGCTGCTATTTATGCTTGGCTTCATGATACTCGGTCTCGGTATTTACATTCCAAATCGCACTCTTATCACCTGAGATTGCCGGATTAAGTATATGATCAACAGTTTCCATGGCAGTAAGCATCGAATGGTCCATGTTGTTATAACGATGCTGACCGTTACGCCCCACACAATAGAGATTAGTAAAGCGATTCAGGAAATCTTTGACTTTATCAAGCTGATAATATGAGCCGTGATAGGCCGGATATGCTTTTTTCACACGTATGCGCACGGCATCTTCGACATCGTCGGCACTGTCAATGACGCCGATGTGCACAAGTTCGTCCGTAGCCATCTTTATAAACTGCTCGTCGGACATCTGCCACATCTCGTCACCTTCGAAACAAAAATACTCCAGACCTATCCACATTTTGTTTTCAAAATCAGCGACCATATACGGCGACCAGTTGTTGAAAACCTGTATGCGACCCATTCTGACATCGCGCTCCTGCACATAAATCCATGTATCGGGCACGCGGTTGGCATAGGTGTGGAGTTTCGTTTCATTCTTAATTTTAAGCTTGTCGACAAGCAGGCCCACAGTGATAAAATCACGATACGGCAGATTAGCAGCCGCCTCGGCGACATCGGCCGGAATCTCCACTCCGTCTATTGCAGCAATCAGATCCTTGAGCGGCATGGAAGATATAAAATAATCGAGCTCGACACGTTGCAAAGAGCCGTCAGGCATTGCCACGGTTACAGCTACTACACGGTCGCCGTCGACATGGACCTTTTTGACCTCGGTATTCATATCAATTCTGCCGCCTTTTGACTGCATATCAGACGCAACCGTTTCCCACAGCTGGCCGGGGCCAAATTTAGGATATATAAATTCCTCAATGAGCGAGGTCTCGACTTTAGACGAATCACGCGGCCCGATCTTTTTGAGTATCATATCCTTAATGATAGCCGTGATGCTGAGTCCTTTGACACGTTGCGAGCCCCAGTCGGCTCCGAGTCTCGACGGATGCACACCCCACACCTTCTCGGTATAGTCCTCAAAAAACATTTTGTAAAGTGTCTTGCCGAAACGGTTTATATAAAAATCCTCAAGCGAATTTTCAGGACGTTTGTGCAACATAGCCTTAAGATAGCCCATACCGGCCTTGAACGTACGTCCGAGACCCATGTTGGATATCGTAGCCATGCTCATTGAGATGGGATAATCAAAAAACTTCCTCAGATAATATATTCTGCTGACACGGCGGCGTGCGAGCATCACACGGTCAGACACTTCGGGATCAGCCTGCGGCGCATCAGGTGCGACCGTGGCTGTAAGTCCGACCGTAAGCCTCTCACCGAGCAGTATCTCGTCTCGCGAGGGTGCCGTCTGCATAGGCATGACACCGGCCCACCAATTCATCACCCTGTCACTTTTGCTGAAGAAGCGGTGACCACCGATATCGATGCGATTTCCGTTATGGCGCACCGTTTTAGAGATACCACCTATTTCATCAGAGGCTTCAAAAACGACAGGATGTATGTCGCTACGACGGACAAATTCGAGTGCGGCAGTGAGACCTGCGGGTCCTGCGCCGGCTATAACAGCAGTTTTTTGAGATTTTGGCATCAGAATGATTAGTTTTATTAAATAAGATTATTCCTGTTGGAATCTACGCATAGGTATGTTCATAAATATACGACGTGCAATAAAATTCCAGAAGAATACCAATGCGGTTGAGATGAGTTTAGATCCCATATAGTATACCCCTAACCTCTCAGTGCATATCCACAGAATCGCAGCATTAAGGCCAAGGCCAATCAGGCCGATAATGGCATAGCCTATAAATTCGAATGAACGAAACGTCAGAGAGGATGAACGAGAAGCGGCGTTGGTCGTAAAAACCCATTTAATACTGATGAGATAATTGACAATGAGACCAAACACAAAGCCCAAAGCTGCCGAAAACTGGTAATGTATGCCGAGATACTCGGTGCACACCCACAATGTACCATAGTCGACGACAAACGCCGCTCCGCCCACAAAAGCGTAACGAAAAAGTTGAATGAATATATTGTCAGTGTCGCCTTTCAGCAAACGGGTAATGTTGGCCATGTTTTATATTCGGATTAAGGACGAATGACTGCAGCAGTACTATATTAAAACGCAAATATACGAAAAAT
Organism: Bacteroidales bacterium; assembly: GCA_019415705.1. Lineage (GTDB taxonomy): Bacteria > Bacteroidota > Bacteroidia > Bacteroidales > Muribaculaceae > CAG-873. The sequence continues at coordinate 5,177 of DXYS01000020.1, forward strand.
AGTATTTTATAAAATCTTTTTCGCGTTATTACTAATAAAAACCGTTAATATACGGGCTGTTTGAGTTTTTTGATTTATCTTTGCCGGGTAATAAACCGGTTAATTATAATGAAACGTACATTCATCGCTGCAATCATAGTTATATCATCATTGTTGGCCTCGGTGACTGCCAAAGCCGAATTCCGCTACGGCGCATCGGCCGGCGCCAACATCTCGTCGCTTGTCTTCAAACAAAAAGGTCTTGTAGGTGTGACCCGCGTGGCCGGTTATCAGGCCGGAGGCATAGGCGAAGTCATGTTCCCGGGTCTCGGCTTCGGCGTTGACTTCGGATTATTCTACAACCAGTTGGGTGCAAAAGTCAACCTCGGCCAGCGCAAGGTCTGGTCATCGTTAGGCTATGGCAACGAACGTGTCTATCTCCACTATCTGCGCATCCCGCTGCACCTCCGCTTTAAATGGACACGCATGATGGGACTTGAAGATTATGTCGCACCGTTTGTCTACGGCGGCCCGGAAATAGGTTTCCTTCTTGCCCACGGCAAATGCGACGCGTTTAAATACGCAACCGGCGATTTGAGCCTCGCCTGCGGTTTCGGCCTCGAAATCATGCGCCGCTGGCAACTTACAGGCTCTTACACATGGGGCATGACTTACGCTCTTAAGACAAAACTCTTGGACGACTTCAGCGCCCGCAACCGCTACTGGAGTGTCAGCCTGTCATATTTCTTCTGATAAGTGAAATTTGCGCCCGGCTGTTAATACTCTATTATCTAACAGCAAATGTCGGCGGAGTCCATTGCAAATTTTGTTTATACTTCCTAAAAAATAGCCGGGGGTCTCTTGATGAGACTCCCGGCAAGGTTTTAGATAACTGTGTATGTTTTTCGTGGCTAAATTTATCCAATTTCAATTTCTCGACCCATCTGCACGACGCCGGTGAGGTTGAGATCATTGTCAAACATCATGATGTCGGCGTCCTTGCCGCGCTCCAAAGAGCCTTTGCGGTCATATACGCCCATGATGCGGGCCGGAGTCTCAGAGGCCATGCGCGAGACATCCTCGAGGGGAAGGCCGGCTTCCTGCACGGCGACTTTGATAAGACGGTCCATCGTGGCTATCGAGCCTGCGATGGCCGAACGGTCAGCGAGTTTGCAGACACCGTCCTCAATAATGACGCGCGGGTCAAATGCTTTCTTGCTGTCTGATGCCGCAACGGCGAGTGCGTCGGTAATCAAAGCTGTAGACTCAACGCCTTTAGAGCGATAAATCAGCTTAAGAATGGCCGGTGGCACATGTTTGCCGTCAGCAATCATCTCGACAGTTATTCCATCATTGTTATATACGGCTTCTACAGTACCTGCCTGACGGAAAATACCTTCTTTATGGTATGTCTCCATGGCGTTGTAGAAGTGTGTAGCGTGTGTAAAACCTGCCTTGTAGCCTTTCTCGACTTCGACGGGGCCGGCAGCGGTGTGTCCCAAGGATGCGAGTATGCCCTTCGAACGCAGATATGTCGCAAACTCGTCGGCACCCTCGATTTCGGGAGCGGCATCCCAGCGGCGTATGCAGCTGTATTTCTCGACAAGGCCGCGGTATTCGTCAGGATTGGGTTTGCGTATGATTTCGGGCATCTGACCGCCCGCTTTCTTTATATTAAAATAAGGACCCTCGAGATGGAGGCCGATAATGCCGTTCATGGGGTCTGACATCAGAGCCTGACATGTCTCGCAGGCGTCGGTAATCATCTGAGTGGTCGACGATGAGAGAGTCGGCGCTATAGCAGTGGTGCCGTGACGGCGATGTGCATCAATAGCCGCAAGGAAAGCCTCGGGAGTTGTCTCCATAAAGTCGCGTCCTCCGCCTCCGTGGACATGTATGTCAATACCGCCGGGAAGCACATAAGCACCCTTGGCGTCGATGAGACGGTCTGCGTCTGTGCGCAGCTCGGAGCCTGCCGCAATGTCGATGATTTTGCTACCGTCAATGATGACAGAGCCGCCGTTGACCCATCCGTGAGGAGTAAGAATCTTGCCGTTATAAATTTGTGTCAGCATATTCAAAAGAGATTGAGTAGAGAGTTAAATAAAAGACGTAAATGATTTTACATCCGCAAAGTAAGACAAAAAACAAAAGCAGCGAAAATAATTAAATATAAATTACGTATCATTAACAGATTTTCAGTATCACACAAATCAACTCATTATACATGCAACATACATGATATGTGCGACGGTCGTTGAGTGCGAGCGCCTGCATGCGGCTTGCAAGCTACGTTTCAACCGTTTATAATTGATTAAAGTTGTCGGAGTGAACAAAAAAAACAACAACAAAATTTGCATGAATGGCAAAATTGTATTTACTTTGCACTCTGTTTTACGGGCAGTCCTTGAAAGCCGTGAGGAAAAGATGCAGCCCTCGGTGATATGAGACCTGCGACGCGCCCCTGAACAAACCGAGAATAAATAATTATAGAATAAAGATAAACCACCAAACAGCCATGTCAAAGATTTGTCAGATTACCGGCAAGAAAGCGATCGTTGGCAACAATGTGTCACACTCTAAGCGCCGCACAAAGCGTAAATTCAACGTAAACCTCTTCACAAAGAAATTCTATTGGGTTGAGCAGGGCATCTGGATCAGCCTCACAATCTCTGCCGCCGGCCTCCGCACCATCAACAAGCTCGGCCTCAACGCAGCAATCAACAAAGCCTATGAAGAGGGCTATTTAAATGACAAGGATATTAAATTTATAGGATTCTAAAGAAGATGGCAAAGAAAGCAAAAGGTAATCGCGTGCAGGTCATCCTCGAGTGCACCGAACACAAAGCAAGCGGCATGCCCGGAACATCTCGCTACATTACTACCAAAAACCGTAAAAATACGACAGAGAGACTCGAGCTTAAGAAATACAACCCCATCCTTAAGCGAGTAACAGTTCACAAAGAAATCAAATAAGACACTAAGATATGGCAAAGAAAACCGTCGCATCGCTCCAGAAAGGCGAAGGCCGCACCTACAGCAAGGTTATCAAAATGGTCAAATCGCCCAAGACCGGCGCTTATGTCTTCAAAGAAGAAATGGTGCCCAACGACGCAGTGAAAGACGCCCTCAAATAATAGCGCGCAGCTTCACACAGTCGCACACATCTTATAACAGACAAAATAAACACTCCCGACAGCACAATGCAGCTGCCGGGAGCGCTTGTTTTTTGGGGGCGGCGAAAAGCAGCCGCGATGAGGCCAATGAGCCGAATAGGGCAAATAAGCGAGGCTGCGGCGAGTTCGCCGCAGAACAGAGGAGGCCGGCGTCGGGGCTCTTGCATATATAGATAATTAACAGTAACTTTGCAGGCCACGCTCCACTCCTCAGGGCGCGCACTAACAATCACACAAGCATCTGACACATAATATGCAACAACAAAAATACTCTCCCGTCTCTCCGTCTGACAACAACACTCCGGCGGCCGGCACTCTCAAGCCGCGCACGGCCAAGATAATAAAGTGGATGTGGATAATATTCGGCGCCTTTGTTGGCCTCGTCTTGCTTTTCTTCATCCTAGCCTACAACGGGTTAGTAGGTTACATGCCGCCGGTCGAGGAACTCAAAAACCCTCAGGACAAATTCGCCTCTGTGATCTACTCAGCCGACGGCGTCGAAATGGGACGCTACTTCCGTTCGACCGGAAACCGCGTCTATGCCGATTTCGATGAGATATCGCCCGCTGTCGTCGACGCGCTTATAGCCACCGAAGACTCTCGCTTCAATGAACACTCGGGCATTGATCTGCGCGCCCTGTCGCGCGTGGCAGTCAAAACCCTGCTCATGCAACAGAAAAACGCCGGCGGCGGCTCGACCATCACACAACAACTTGCCAAACAGCTTTATACGCCACCGAGCTCAAACATCTTTGCCCGCGCCCTGCAAAAACCCGTCGAATGGATGATAGCCACCAAGCTCGAGCGCTTCTACTCAAAAGAAGAGATACTCAAGATGTATCTCAATCAGTTTGACTTCCTGTACAATGCCGTAGGCATAAAATCAGCCGCCAAGGTCTATTTCAACAAAGAAGCCAAAGACCTCAACATACTCGAGGCAGCCACACTCGTCGGCATGGTCAAGAATCCGTCATACTTCAACCCGGTCCGTCATCCGGAACGCACGCGGGCTCGCCGCAACGTCGTGCTCGAGCAGATGAATAAGGCAGACATGATAACCGACGCCGAATTAGAGTCACTCTCGGCAGAGCCCCTGACGCTCGACTTCCACCGGGTCGACCATAAAGAGGGACTTGCACCTTATTTCCGTGAGGAGCTGCGCCGCTATCTGACCGCAGTAAAGCCTGTCCGAGACAACTACCCCTCATGGGACGGCCAGCGTTTTGTCGACGACTCGATTGCATGGGCGACAAATCCGCTCTATGGCTGGGTCGAGAAAAATCCTCGTCCCGACGGCACACATTATGACATATATAATGACGGACTGAAAATTTACACAACAATAGACTCGCGCATGCAGACACATGCCGAAAAAGCCGTCAACGAACACATGCGTTCACTCCAGAAACAATTCTTTGCCGAAAAGAAACGTTCGTCGTCAGCTCCTTACAGCTCCAATCCCGCCGAGCTGACCGCTGACACACGCAAAAAGCTGATTGACATCGCCATAAACCAGAGCGAACGCAGACGAGTGGCCAAAATTGCCGGCAAAAGCGACGCAGAGATACGTGCAGAGTTCAACGTGCCGGTCGAGATGACCGTCTTTTCATACGACGGCCCTGTCGACACGGTGATGACTCCGTTAGACTCGATACTCTACACAAAGCACTATCTACGCACAGGCTTTATGTCGATGGACCCGCGTACGGGCTTTGTCAAAGCTTATGTCGGTGGTCCTGACTTCCGCTTCTTCCAGTACGACATGGTGTCGACCGGCCGCCGTCAGGTTGGATCGACTATCAAGCCCTTCCTTTATACATACGCCATGGAGTCAGGCTTCACCCCATGCGACGAATTTCTTAACGAGCAGCCCACTTACGTCGACGAGAGCGGACGCCCGTGGTCGCCCCGCAACGCGGGCTCGGCCCGCGTGGGCGAGATGGTCGACCTCAGATGGGCGCTCACCAACTCAAACAACTGGATATCAGCTCGTCTGATGGCTCAACTAAGCCCGTCAGAATTAGTGAAACGCATGCACAGCTACGGCATAACCAACCAGCTGCCGGCTGTGATGTCACTTTGCCTCGGCCCGTGTGAAGTCTCGGTCAAGGAAATGGTCACGGCATACAGTGCGTTCGCCAACCGCGGCATGAAAGCCGACCCGATGTTTGTCACGGCAATCGCCGACGCCAACGGCAACATTATCACCGACTTCACTCCGACGCAGACCGAGGTAATCACCGAGAAAGGTTATTACCGCATACTGTCACTGCTGCTCAATGTCGTCGACGGCGGCACGGGCAACCGTCTGCGTCGCGCACCATACAACATTACGGCACAAATGGGCGGCAAGACAGGCACAACCAACTTCAACGCCGACGGCTGGTTTATGGGCTTTACGCCCGACTTGGTTTCAGGCGTCTGGGTTGGCGGTGACGAACGCTATATTCATTTCAACAACATGGCACAAGGTCAGGGTGCATCGATGGCACTTCCTATTTACGGCAAATACATGAACGCCGTCTACAACGACCCCAATCTTCACTACAATCAGAACAGCCGCTTCGAATTCCCCGCAGGGATGAATTTATGCGATGGTGAATTCTACGGTGAAGTCGAAGAAGAAAGCGCTGAAGAAGCCATCTCCGGAGCGTTTGACTAAGGCTCCAAGGAGCTGATAACAAGATAGCTGTTATAGTAAAAAAATAGCTGTCTCAGCTATGACATACGCGAGCATAAATATCGCCCTGAAAATAAAACTTTCGTATTTAAATCTTAAATAAGATTTATTTTACGAAAGTTTTTTGCATTTAATGTAGCACAGTTAAAAGTTTATATTAATTTTGTGCTATAGCCCTGCCTTAAAAGACACAAGACTATGCGCCTCAATCACTACAAGACCCGAATATCTTGCAAACCAACTTTTTAAACTAACAGACAACCTATCAAATACACATGAAATCCTTATTAAAACAATTAATTGCCGCCATCTCGGCATGTGCTATCGCCACCGGAGCATATGCCGGCGTGCTTGAAGACAACGCTTTGGCCGTACTCAATTCATACAAGCCCGGCGTTACAGGTATCGGGCCTGTCAAAGTCAAAGAAGTCAGCGTCAATGCAAAGACAAAAACCATCACAGTCAGCTGCAACGAAAATGCGGCATACATTCCTTTTGACGCCGCAAGCTTAGAATCACTTAAAACAGATTTACGCAAAGCTTTCGGCTCGAAATATGCGGGATATAAAATCAAAGTGATTGCAGGCGACCACAACTTCGAAGAACTTGTGCTCTTTGCCCCCAAGAAACTCACCTCTCCTAAAAAACGCAGTCCGTTTGTGACCTCGCTCAGCCGCAACGCCGCTCCGCTCGGCTTGGACGGCTCCAACATAGCCATCTGGCAGAGCCACGGCTGGTACTTCGAGCCAAAGCTCAACCGCTGGGAGTGGCAGCGCGCCCGCATCTTCCAGACCGTCGAAGACCTCTACACTCAAAGCTACGTTATGCCGTTCCTGATGCCCATGCTCGAGAATGCCGGCGCATACGTGATGAGTCCGCGCGAGCGTGATACCAACCTTATTGAAATTATTGTCGACAACGACGGAAAATATGCTGTCGACGGCTACGCCGAGACAGGCCGCTGGGACAACGCCGGCATCGAGGCCTTTGCCTATGAGAAAGCCGAACTCCATAACGGTGACAACCCGTTCCGCGCAGGTACAGCCCGCGTGGCCAAGACTTCAAACAAAAACCAAGCAACAGCCACATGGAGCGCTACTATACCGGCCTCCAACTCTTACGCCGTCTACGTCAGCTATCCTACCCTCCCCAAGAGCACAGACCGCGCGCACTACACAGTCCATGCCGCCGACGGCGACCATGAGTTCACTGTCAACCAGCGCATGGGCGACCGCACATGGGTCTACCTCGGCCACTTCCCGCTGACAGCCTCCGACAGCCCCGAGACTATCGTCACTCTGACCAACAAAGGCCGTGAAGGCAGTGTCGTCAGCGCAGATGCAGTCAAAATAGGCGGCGGTTACGGCAATGTAGCACGCATCGTCAAAGAGCCATTGGACGATATCGACTATCAGTATGTGACAAGCGGATATCCCCGCTTCACCGAGGCCGCACGCTATTTCCTGCAGTGGGCCGGCGCTCCTGACAGTGTTTTCACTCCGTCTGACTATGTCAACGACTACGGCGACGACTACCGCAGCCGCGGACTGTGGGTAAACTGGCTCACCGGCGGCTCAGAGTCACTGCCCGACCGCGAAGGTCTCAACATCCCCATTGACCTAAGCTTTGCCTTCCACACCGATGCCGGCACAACTCTCAACGACTCTATCATCGGCACACTCGGCATCTACTCGACAGCCGGCGACAAATTAGGCAACGGCGACTCACGTCTCAACTCGCGCGATTTCACCGACCTCGTGATGACAAACATTGTCAACGATGTCCGCCGTCAGTTCGAGCCAAACTGGACACGCCGCGGCATGTGGGACAAAAGCTATTTCGAAGCCCGCTCTCCCGAGGTACCCGCCATGCTCCTCGAATTCCTCAGCCACCAAAACTTCGCCGACATGAAATACGGCCTTGACCCCGCCTTCCGTTTCGTCGTGTCACGTGCCATCTACAAAGGCATGCTCGAGTTTATCGCCCACCGCGACGGTCGCCGCTATGTCGTGCAGCCGCTGCCCGTGCGCGCATTTGCCATTAACGGCGCCGACGGCACATACACCCTCACATGGGCCGAGCGCGTCGACAGCCTCGAGTCAACAGCACGCCCCGACTACTACATCGTCGAGTCTATGAACGAGCGCGGCGCTTTCAGCCCCATCGCACGTGTCACCGAGCCCCGCATGACCATCAAGGTCAATGACAACAAGATACACGCTTACCGTATCGTCGCCGGCAACGAAGGCGGCGTCAGCTTCCCCTCCGAGGCTCTCGCCCTCTGCGACCTCGGCAACGGCAAGGCACCCGTGACAATCGTCAACGGCTTCACCCGCGTCAGCGCTCCCGACTGGTTTGAGGCCGGCGACAGCGCCGAAGTGGCCGGTTTCTATGATATCCGCGACCACGGCGTGCCATATCTCAAGGACATGTCGTTTATCGGCAGCCAGTTTGAGTTCCGCCGCAACATTCCGTGGATGGACGACGACGCAGCCGGATTCGGAGCATCGCGCGCCGATTACGAGCAGCAGGTCATCGCCGGCAACACATTTGACTACGTCCTCACTCACGGCGCCTCAATCGCTGCGGCAGGCCACTCGTTTGTATCGTCGAGCGTCGAGGCTTTCATTGCCTCTGACGAGCGTCCGGCAATCGTCGACCTCATCCTCGGCAAACAGAAGGAGATAGCCCGCGGCCGCGGTGTTTACGGCACATACTTCAAGACGTTCCCCGCTCCGCTGCAGCAGCGCATCCGCGATTTGAGCGCCGGCGGAACAGACTTCCTCATCAGCGGCGCCTACGTCGCCACAGACCTATGGGACAATCCTAATTCAGACGCCGAGACCGCAGCCGCCGATCAGGAGTTTGCAAAATCAGTGCTCGGCTACTGCTGGCGTGTCGGTCAGGCATCGGTCACCGGCGAGGCATATCAGGTGCCGACACGTTTCAAGGCCTTCACAAAGGGCGACTATGAGTTCTCCAACCGTCTCAACTCAGAGTGCTACGCCGTTGAGTCACCCGACTCGTTCTATCCGTCTGACGACAAAAAAGGCGCAACCTTCATGCGCTACACCGAGAATAACCTCATCGCAGGCACCGTCTTTGACAACACCGCATACCGCACAGCCGTCATCGGTTTCCCCTTCGAGACAATCGACTCGGCCGAGTCACGCAACTCGCTGATGAAACAGGTGCTCGACTTCTTCGACGGCAAAGCCGCACGCAACAACATCAAATGTCAATAACAAACCCACTCCTATACCAAATTTATGAAAGCAACTATTAACTGTTTCCTCCCCTACGCCGAGGAAAACGAAATGAAAGCGACTGTAGACGGCCTCCGTCAAAACGAAGCTGTAGCCGACATCTATCTGCTCGCCACTGACCCGCAGGCCAAGGCTGTCGACGGATGCAAGATTATCGCCATCGACGCACTCAACTCGTCAGAAACAATGAAAAAAATAGCAGCACACGCCACAGGCGCCGATTATCTGCTGCTCTATACAAAATACAACCGCCTCGTCATGGGCTATCTCGCACTCGACCGTTTCGTGCGCCTCGCCCAAGACTCCAAGGCAGGTATGCTCTACGCCGACAGCTATACGGTAGTCGAAGGCAAGAAAGCCAACAAACCGGTCATCGACTATCAGTTCGGCTCGCTCCGCGACGATTTCGACTTCGGCTCGGTGCTCTTCTTCAACGCCGCCGATTTCTGCAAAGCCGCAGCCGGCATCGATTGTGACTACAAGGCCGCAGGACTCTATGACCTGCGTCTGCGTCTGAGCCGCATCGCCCCCATCGTTCACATCAACGAGTATCTCTACAGCGACGTGACGGTCGACAACCGCCGTTCGGGCGAAAAAATCTTTGACTACGTCGACCCCAAAAACCGCGGCGTGCAAATCGAGATGGAACAGGCCTGCACCGCACATCTCAAAGAAATCGGAGGTTACCTTAAGCCCGAGTTCACACACATCGAGTTTGACAAAGGTGACTTCAAGAACGAGGCATCGGTCATCATCCCTGTGCGCAACCGCGTGCGCACTATCCGCGACGCCATCCGCAGCGTGCTTTCTCAGAAGACCGACTTCCCCTTCAATCTCATTATCATCGACAACCACTCGACCGACGGCACAGGCGAGGCCATCGAGGAGTTTACCTCCGACCCGCGTGTCATCCACATCATCCCCGAGCGCGACGATCTCGGCATCGGCGGCTGCTGGAATGTCGGTGTCAACCACCCCGAGTGCGGCAAATTCGCCGTACAGTTAGACTCTGACGACGTCTACAAAGACGAGAATACTCTCGCCACCATGGTCAAGGCTTTCTATGATCAGAACTGCGCCATGGTTGTCGGCACATACATGCTGACAGACATCGACATGAACATGATTCCGCCGGGCGTAATCGACCACAAGGAGTGGACACCCGACAACGGCCGCAACAACGCTCTGCGCATCAACGGTCTCGGCGCTCCCCGTGCCTTCTACACTCCGCTTCTGCGCGAAATCCATGTACCCAATACAAGCTACGGTGAGGATTATGCCCTCGGACTGGCCTTCTCGCGCCATCATCAGATCGGCCGTGTATATGACGTCGTCTACTATTGCCGCCGCTGGGAAGACAACTCCGACGCTGCGCTCGACATCAACAAGATGAACGCCAACAACCTCTACAAAGACCGTATCCGCACATGGGAACTCGAGGCCCGCTGTGCCATAAACAAAAAATAACACAGACCTCAGCAATCCCAATGTCAGACAAACTCACATCGCAGACAGTCGACAGCCTTATAGCCTCACAGCTTGCCGTATGGCCTCAGGCCGCGGCAAACTTTGAGGCGCTTAAGGGCGTCAAGGTCAAAGACATCAATGTCGACGGCATGAAGATAAAGGTACAGTTCAATCCCGCACGCATCGTTTCATCAGCCGCCAAGGTCGACGCCAAATCGCTCAAAGAGCGCAAATGCTTTCTATGCGGCGAAAACCGTCCCGCCGTGCAGGAGGGCATCGAGTGGTCAGACGGCCGTTACACAGTGCTCATCAACCCGTTCCCGATTTTTCCGCGCCACCTGACCATCCCCGACAACAGCCACACCGACCAGCTCATCCGCGGCCGCGTGGCAGACATGATGCGTCTTGCAGCCGAACTCGAGGACTACACAGTCTTTTACAACGGCCCGCGCTGCGGCGCATCGGCTCCCGACCACATGCACTTTCAGGCAGGCAACTCCGACTTCCTGATGCTCGCCGAAGCATTGGAAGACAGCGAGCTGAAGACTGTCGCCACCGACAGTGACGCCGTACTCGCCGTGGTCGACACCCTGCCCCTCAAAGTCTTTGTCATCGACAGTGACGACCCTGAGGCCGGCGCACGTCTTTTTGACCGTCTGTATGAGGCGATGCCCGTACCCGAGGGCGAAAAAGAGCCGATGATGAACATACTCTGCTACCCGACCCCTGCCGGAGTGCGCCTCGTCGTCATCCCGCGCAAGCGTCACCGCCCGACATTCTACGGCACCGAAGGCCCCGGCACTATGCTTATCAGCCCTGCCTCAGTCGACATGGGCGGAGTGTTCATCACACCGTTAGAAAAAGACTTCGACGTATTCGACGCCGAAACAGCGCGTCGTATTTATAACGAATTATGCCTCTCGGCTGACGAAATCAACACTATTGCCTCTAATGTCAAATAACAGATCGACTATGCCCACAGTAAGTGTCGGCATACTTGCCGCCGACAGCATAACCGTCGTTTTTAACGGCGAATATCGCTGCGGCGACCTTACGCTCAGCGGCGAGTACACTTTTGACAGAGCCGCAGACCGAGATGCGGCTGTCATGAGTGTCACCGGCCTCATCCTGACCCCCGGCGACGTCATCGAGGCCGTCAATCCGGCCGAAGCCTCATTTACGATAAAAGATGTTGTAATCGGCGTCAACTTCCACTGGGAGCGTCGCGAGAATCAGACTTTCCGCGGCAATCTCGCTTTCGGTTTCGAGCACGGCAAAATGTATGCCATCGACATTGTCCCCGTCGAAGACTATCTCGCAAGCGTCATTTCGTCAGAGATGAGCGCAACGGCATCTGTCGAGCTGCTTAAAGCCCATGCCGTCATATCACGCAGCTGGCTGCTTGCCCAGATTGCCAAACAGCAGGCTCTGACCGACAGCGGCGAGACATATCAGACATCGACTGTCACCGATGATGAGATTGTCAGATGGTATGACCGCGAGGACCATGTAGCCTTCCACGTATGCGCTGACGACCACTGCCAGCGCTATCAGGGCATCACACGCCAGACCACATCGCGCGTCGCCTTCGCCGTAGCCGCAACACGCGGCATGGTGCTGACCGACGGCGGACGGCTCTGCGACGCTCGTTTCTCCAAATGCTGCGGAGGCGTTTTTGAAGAATTTGAGAACTGTTGGGAGCCGGTAAGACACTCATATCTCGTCGCACGCCGCGACAGCCCGGCCGCACATGACTTTCCCGACCTGCGCATCGAGACGGAGGCCGTACGTTGGATAGAGAGCCGCCCCGACGCGTTCTGCAACACCGCTGACGCCGAGATACTCTCACAGGTGCTCAACAACTATGATCAGGAGACTGCTGACTTCTACCGCTGGACTGTAAGCTACGGTCGCGACGAACTCGCCGCTCTCGTAAAAGAACGCTCCGGCATCGACTTCGGTGAGATTGTTGACCTGCAGTCTCTGACACGCGGCACATCGGGCCGCATCGTCCGTCTGCGCATCGTCGGCACAAAGCGCACGATGGTCATAGGTAAAGAGTTGGAGATACGACGAACACTCTCGCCGTCACATCTATACAGTTCGGCATTCACCGTCGAGCGTCATGACATCGGCGCCGACGGCGTTCCGGCCCGCATCACCCTCCACGGCGCCGGCTGGGGACACGGAGTAGGCCTCTGCCAGATAGGCGCAGCCGTGATGGGTGCACGCGGCTATACATTCGACGCCATTCTTTCCCATTACTTCCCCGGAGCAAAGCTCGACACCATATATTAAATCAATCCTGAAACAACACAAGCAAATAATAAACCAATGAAATCAGCAACCAAACGCAACCCGTGGGCATGGATTCCGACGCTATATTTCGCGCAGGGTCTCCCCTACGTTGCCGTGATGACCATTTCGGTCATTATGTATAAACGTCTCGGCATCTCCAACACCGACATCGCCCTCTACACCGGTTGGCTCTATCTTCCTTGGGTCATCAAACCCTTCTGGAGCCCGTTTGTAGACATTATCCGCACAAAACGCTGGTGGACGCTCACCATGCAATGGATTATAGCTTTCGCGCTCGCCGGCATAGCCTTCACGATACCGACGCCATTCTTCTTCCAGCTGACGCTTGCGATATTCTGGATAGTCGGCTTCACATCAGCCACCCACGACATTGCCGCCGACGGTTTCTATATGCTTGCGCTGACCGAGCATGAGCAGTCGCTCTATGTGGGCATCCGCTCTACATTCTACCGCGTCGCCACAGTCGCCGGTCAGGGTCTGTTAGTTATCATAGCCGGTCTTATCGAGACTAACTCGGGCCTCGAGCCGCTGCACATCGACGTCAACGCAGATCCCGCCGTGGAGTGGAAGGCGCCCGACATGACAGCCATCTACTCCACAGAGTCTGACCTGCAGGGTGAGATGCAGTTTGTTACTGCCGGCGTAGACAAGCCTATTGCCACCGTCGCCCCCAAAGAGGTCGAAGTGAACGGTCAGATGATGCCCTTCACCGCTTACGCAGCCATGATGCGCGACTCCGTGCGTCATCTCAACGAAGCAAACGGTTTCGTCGCCGCTGAAGTTAAAACCGCAGACAACAAAGCCGCTGTGGCCGAAGACAAAGGCCCGTCGGCCTTCACACGCTGGGTCACCGAGACTTTTGGTGAGAAACGCGAAGTCTCTGACGACCATGTAGCCAACAACTTCGCCATCGCCGCCGTGCGCCTCACACGCGCTCCCGAGCCCGGCGAGACCGTCGTGCTCAACGTCACACACAAGGCCGGCGACCAGAGCATCAAGCTTGAGCAGGCCGCTCTGTCGACACGTTTTGAGTTCAATGATAAAAACTGGGACAAACCCGCATATCTTTTCTATGAGGCAGACCACAAACTGACCTCGGCCACATCGGCCCGCTTCGAGGGCGCATCAGGCAATATCCCCTTGGCATGGCTCGTCGTCTTTGTGTCACTGTCGGCATTCTTCTTCATCGTTGCAATGTACCACAGCTGGGCACTGCCGCGTCCCGCATCCGACGACAACCGCAGCGCCACATCCGCCTCACAGATTTTCCGTGACTTCATTGACACTTTCAAATCATTCTTCCAGAAGAAACAGGTATTGGTCGCCATCGCCTTCATGCTGCTCTACCGTCTGCCCGAAGCACAGTTGGTCAAACTCATCAACCCCTTCCTGCTTGACCCGATTGACAAAGGCGGTCTGGCTCTGACCACAGGCGATGTAGGCTTTGTCTACGGCACCGTCGGCATCATCGGCCTGACCATCGGCGGCATCATCGGCGGCATCGTCGCCGCACGCGGCGGTCTCAAGAAATGGCTATGGCCGATGGCTTGGAGCATGTCGCTGACCTGCCTGACGTTTGTTTATCTGAGCTATGCAACCGCTCCGTCACTTCTGACAATCAACATCTGCGTCTTCATCGAGCAGTTTGGCTACGGATTCGGATTCACAGCATACATGCTTTACCTTATCTACTTCTCCGAGGGCAAGCACAAGACCGCCCACTACGCAATCTGCACGGGTTTCATGGCCTTAGGCATGATGTTGCCCGGCATGGCCGCAGGCTGGCTGCAGGAGTGCATCGGCTACCGCCACTTCTTTATCTGGACAATGATTTGCTGCGCTGCCACAATCGGCATCTGCGCCTTCCTCAAAATTGATCCGGCCTTCGGACGCAAAGAGAAAGAATCTAAATAAACATCCATACACAATTATCACATTTCTGATTATAAAAAATGAAATTCAACAGATTATTGACCATAACCCTCGCAGCCGTCATCTCTCTGACGGCTGCGGCTCAGGTCAAGACCGGCATCGAGGTACTCCGCGACCGCGGTTTTGCTGAACTCAAAGGCAAACGCGTCGGCCTGCTTACAAACCCCACCGGCATTGACCGCAACCTCAAGTCAACCATTGACATTCTCGCCGAAGCTGACGGCGTCGAGCTCAAAGGCCTTTACTCGCCCGAACACGGTGTGCGCGGCGACGTACACGCCGGCGACACAGTCAGCACCTACGTTGACCCAAAGACCGGCGTGACCGTACATTCTGTTTACGGCAAACGTTTCAAGCCTTCGGCCGAACAACTCAAGGACATTGACGTGCTCATATATGACATTCAGGACAATGGCTGCCGCTCATACACTTTCATCTCATCGATGGGTCTGGCCATGGAGGCCTGTGCTGAGCTCGGCAAGGAATTCATGGTGCTCGACCGTCCCAATCCCGTCGGCGGCGAAATTGTCGAGGGTAATGTTGTCGAGGATTCATGTTTCTCGTTTGTCAGCAGATTCCGCATCCCCTATCTTTACGGCCTGACACCCGGCGAGCTCGCCCGTTATCTCAACGAGGAAGGACAGCTCAAAAACGGAGTCAAGGCCAAGCTTACAGTTATACCGATGGAAGGCTGGACTCGTGACATGTCATTCGCCGATACCGGTCTGCCTTGGGTTCTCCCATCACCACACGTGCCGACACCCGATGCAGCCATCAACTATGCCGTGTCAGGCATACTCGGCGAGCTCTACTGCATCTCGATTGGTGTCGGATATACACTGCCGTTCAAACTTTTCGGCGCAGAATGGATTGACGCGGATAAATTCGCTGATCGCATGAACAGTCTCAATCTGCCCGGTATAAAATTCCGTCCGCTCCATTACAAACCGTTCTACTCCACCGGAAAAGACAAGGACATGCAGGGTGTCGAGTTCTTCATAACCGACAAATCGGTCGCTCCATTGACTCTGACCCAGTTCTATGTCATGCAGGAGCTTGCCGACATGTATCCCGACAAGAAAGCCTTTGACATCGGCGACAAAAAACGTTACAGCATGTTTGACAAGGTCTGCGGCAGCAAGGAGATACGCAAACGTTTCACCGAACGTTACCGCGTCGACGACATCAAGGACTACTGGAACAAGGACAACGAGTCGTTCAAGGCCGCCTCGGCCAAATATCGCCTCTACAAATAAATAAAATGTAGAGACATGCCTTTGGCATGTATAATTAGAAATCAACGTTTTGCAACCCCAATCGGCCACACAATGGAGCAACGTTATCAATCTTTTTTAGACGACATCAGAAGTTTTGTCGACGCAAAGCGGGTCTACACTGACGATCTCAGACTTTTAGCGTGGGGCACTGACGCAGGTTTTTACCGTCTATTGCCAAAAATCGTCATCCGCTCGACAGACGAACACGAAGTCGCCCGTCTGCTTGCCGCCGCGTCAGCCCACGGGCTTCCGGTGACATTTCGCGCGGCAGGCACATCCCTGTCCGGGCAGGCCATAACAGACTCGGTGCTGATTGTAGCCGGTAAAAACTGGGAGAAATACGACATTGCCCACGACGGCTCGACGGCGACTTTCCAGCCCGGTCTGATAGGTATGCGGGCCAACGAGCTGCTCAAACCCTACGGTCGCACTTTCGGTCCCGACCCGGCCTCGCGCAATTCGGCCATGGTCGGCGGCATCGTCATGAACAATGCCTCGGGTATGAGCTGCGGCGTCCATGCCAACAGCGACCGTGTGCTCCGCTCGATACGCATAATCCTTGCCGACGGCACAGTTTTAGACACGGCCGACGCCGAGTCGCGCCACCGTTTCGAACAGACACACCGTGCGCTGCTTGACGAGATCATAGCCATACGCGACGAGATCCGTGCCGACAAAGAGCTGACAGAGCGCATTAAGTTCAAATACAGCATCAAGAATGTCACAGGTCTCAACCTGCGTCCCTTCATCGCCTACGATGACCCGTTCGACATCATAGCCCACACGATGGTCGGCTCTGAGGGCACTTTGGCCTTCATGAGCTCAGTCACAGTTGAGACTTCACACCTCTACCCCTACGGCGCCTCGGCCATGATATATTTCACCGAGCTCGCCGAGGCATGTCGTGCAGTCGTTGCCATGCGCCGCGCCGGCGAAGTCTACAGCTGCGAACTCTTGGACAGCAAGTCTCTCGACTCGGTCAATGACACCACCGGGCACGGTCTTACAGCCCTTTTGGTTGAGGTCCGTGCTGACAGTCAGGCCGAGCTTGACACAAAAATCCGAAATACGCTCAAAGCCATCAGCCCGTTTAAATTATTCAACGAGGCGCGCTTCTCATCAGACCCCGAGGAGACGGCCCGCTGGTGGAAGATACGCTCGGGTGTTTTCCCGACTGTCGGAGGCACACGTCCGCTCGGCACTACGGCGCTCATCGAGGACATCGCCTTCCATATCGCCGACCTGCCCGAAGCCACAGTCGCCCTCGCCGACCTGCTCAAAGAGTCGGGCTATGACGACGCCTGCATCTACGGACATGCACTCGAAGGCAACTACCACTTTGTCATCGCTCAGGCCTTCAATACCGACGAGGAAATCGCACGCTACCGTAATCTTATGGAACGTATTGAACAACTCGTCGTTGACCGTTTTGACGGCTCACTCAAGGCCGAGCACGGCACCGGACGCAACATGGCTCCCTTTGTCCGCAAGGAATGGGGTGAAAAAGCATGGCAGATGATGATCCGCATCAAAAAGGCTTTTGACCCGCAGTCAATCCTTAACCCCGGTGTCATATTCAACGACGACCCTGAGTGTTTTATAAAGCATCTCAAGCCGCTGCCTCTTACCGACCCGCATGTCGACCGCTGCATAGAGTGCGGCTTCTGTGAAGTCAACTGCGTCAGCTGCGGTCTGACACTCTCGGCTCGTCAGCGCATCGTCGTGCGCCGCGAAATCTCGCGTCTGACTGCGACCGGCGAAGACCCCGCGCGTCTCAAACGGCTCACTGACGCCTATAAATATCCGGGATTGGAAACCTGTGCCGGCGACGGCCTCTGCAGCACCTCCTGTCCTATGGGCATAAATACGGCCGACCTGACACATGACCTCCGCGAAGCACGCATCGCCAAGGATTCGGCCGCATACCGCACCGGAGAGTGGTGTGCACGTCACCTCGGCGGCATAGAGTCAGGACTGCGTCTCGCCCTCGGGGCTGCGTCAGTCACACGCTCTGTCATCGGTGACAAGGCCGTCAACGCCATCGGCCGCGGTCTGCATAAAGTCGGCATGCCGCTATGGACATCAGCGCTCCCTCGTCCTTATCATATGAAAGACAGCACTATGCAGTCTGTCGAATCGGACGCTCCGCGCAAGGTCGTCTATTTCCCCTCGTGCATCAACCGCACGATGGGCGTCACCCCCGATAAAGCCGACCCCGATCAGCGGCCGCTCGTTGAGGTCATGACCGAGCTCTGTCGCCGTGCCGGCTATGAGGTCATCTTCCCCGAGGACATGGACGCTTTGTGCTGCGGCATGATCTGGGAGAGCAAGGGCATGCCCGACATCGCCGACAGCAAGACAGCCGAGCTCGAGGCCGCACTTATCAAGGCCTCTGAGGGAGGCCGATGGCCCGTGCTATGCGACCAGAGTCCCTGCCTTCACCGCATGCGCAACCACATCAAGTCGCTCAAGCTCCACGAGCCTGCCGAGTTCATCCTCGACTATCTTGCTCCATATCTTGAGTTCTCGCGCGAAGACATATCCGTCGCTGTCCACATCACCTGTTCGTCAAGACTGATGGGGCTTGCTGACAAAATCATCAGACTTGCTTCAATGTGCGCCACATCGGTGACCGTCCCCGCCGAAGTCGGTTGCTGCGGCTTTGCCGGCGACAGAGGTTTCAATTATCCCGAACTCAACGCTTGGGGTCTGCGCAAACTGCGTCCGGCCCTCGAAAAAGCAAATGTCACCGAAGGTTACTCAAACTCACGCACCTGCGAAATCGGTCTGACAACCAACAGCGGCATTAATTACAAATCAATCGCTTATCTCGTTTCAAGATGCACACGTCCGAAAAACAACTAACCGCCGAAAAACAGCGCCCCAAGCGCCTGCTGGCCCTCGACATACTGCGAGGCATCACCATCGCCGGCATGATTTTAGTAAACAATCCCGGCTCTTGGGGACACATCTACGCCCCCTTGGAGCATGCGAGCTGGAACGGCCTGACACCGACCGACCTCGTCTTCCCATTCTTCATGTTCATAATGGGCGTATCGACATATTTCTCATTGCGCAAATTTGACTTCAAGCCCTCGTGGCCGACAATCGCCAAAATACTGCGCCGTACGATTGTCATATTTCTCATCGGCATGGGTGTCGCATGGTTCAGCCTCTTTATGCGCGGCATAGTCCGCGGCGACGCTCTGTGGGAGGCGGTGCTCAACTTTGACCATATACGCATTCTCGGCGTGATGCCGCGCTTGGCAATATGCTACGGTGTCGGCTCTCTTTTAGCCATCACATTGCGTCACAAGACACTTCCGATATTCATTGCTCTGCTGCTTGTCGCGTATGCAATCATCCTGTTGTGCGGCAACGGCTTTGAGTTTGCCGACCACAACGTCATTGCCGTCGTCGACCGCGCCGTGCTCGGCGAGGCTCACATGTATGCTGACACCATCGACGGAGTGACGCTCAAATTTGACCCCGAAGGTCTGCTGAGCACCCTCCCGTCGATAGCACACATGCTTATTGGATTCCTCTGCGGCTCGCTCATAGTCTCAACGACTGACAACACGCTGCGCATCAATAAATTATTCATCGTAGGCACGATACTCACGTTCTCGGGCTTCCTGCTCGACTTCGGCCTCCCCATCAATAAGAAGATTTGGTCACCCACATTCGTGCTGACCACCTGCGGTCTCGCGTCGAGCTTCCTCGCCCTGCTGATCTGGATTATCGACATCAAAGGCAAGCGCCGCTGGTGTCACTTCTTCGAAGCCTTCGGCATCAATCCGATGTTTATGTATGTGCTCGGCGCCGTGCTCAGCATCCTTATAGGCACGATACGCGTACCGTGGGCCGAAGCCACTTCAGGCATGATTTCAATCAAGGGTTTTATATATAAGGCTCTACTCATGCCTGTCTGCATGGACAATGCCACATTAGCATCACTTATTTTCGCCCTGCTCTTCGTTATGTTCAACTGGTGTTTCGGCGAGATACTTTACAAGAAAAAAATATATATCAAGATATGATTTTAATAGCTGACTGCGGGAGCACCAAAATCGACTGGTGTCTTCTCGATAATAAAGAAATTACAAAACGCGTCAACACATGCGGCATGAATGCCGTCATGCTGACCGAAGAAGAAATGTGCGCACGTATAGGCGCCGAACTGATGCCTGAAATCAAAGACATCGCGTCACGAATCGACGAAGTCTACTTCTACGGAGCCGGATGCATCTCTGACGAAGTGTGCGGCAATGTAGCTCGAGCCATCTCGGCCAACATTCCTTCGGCCGCAACCGTCGAAGTCCACACCGACCTCCTCGCCGCCGCACGCGCACTCTGCGGACGCAACCGCGGCATAGCCTGCATCATGGGCACCGGCTCAAACTCATGCCTCTATGACGGCGAAAAGATTACTGACAACGTCTCACCGCTCGGCTACATACTCGGCGACGAAGGGTCGGGAGCAGTACTCGGCAAATTACTCGTCGGAGATGTGCTCAAAGAGCAGCTTCCCAAAGAGCTTTGCGACAAGTTCCTCAAACAGTATGAGCTCGACCGCCTGACCATCATCAAGCGCGTCTACAAAGAGCCGCAGGCAAACCGTTTCCTTGCGTCAGTCACACCTTTCCTGCGCGAAAACATCGACAATCCCGCCGTCAAGGAGTTAGTACTAAACTCGTTCAAAGCCTTCTTTAAACGCAACATCACCCACTATGAGGGTTACCGCGAGATGCCCGTCAACTTCATCGGCTCGATAGCCTATTATTACCGTGACGTGCTCTCCGAAGCCGCTGAAGCACTCGGCTGCCGTGTCGGCACCATCATCAAGAGCCCCATGGAAGGCCTCATCACTTTCCATACCACCGTCTGCTGAACAAAATTCTGATAATTACAAAAAAAGTGACATCGCAATTATGACTATTGCGATGTCACTTTTTTTAACAGCAATATTCGCAATAAATAACAGGTATTATTTAACGGTTTTTGTATGATTTGGATAAAATGACTACCTTTGCAGTCATATTTGGAGACACGATTATCCGACGGCTTAGCGCCGAAGCATAAAATACTCTAAGGTAACAGTTTATCTATTTTATATAATATTTTCATGGATTGGATAACAGATTTGCTACTGCCCGGCAATGAGTCGATAGCAAGCACTCTTGTGCTCTACTCCTTTGTGATTGCAACCGGTATCTACATCGGCAAGCTGAAAATATTCGGCGTTTCACTCGGAGTGACATTCGTGCTGTTTGTCGGCATCCTCATGGGGCACTTCGGCTACATCGTCAACGACAGTGTATTGAAATTTGTCAGAGAATTCGGCCTGATACTTTTCATTTTCTCTATCGGCCTGCAAGTGGGCCCCGGATTTTTCTCCGCTTTTAAGCAGGGGGGCATGCGGCTCAACATGCTCGCCGTGCTCGTCATTGTGCTCAATGTTGCTATCGTTCTGGGCATTTATTACTTCGGCAACATCAACGATATCAGCGCCTTGGTAGGCGTGATGAGCGGTGCCGTCACAAACACCCCCGGCCTCGCCGCCGCGCAACAGGCTGTCTCTACCATGGCCGATGGCGCCGAACAGGCTAACCTCATGGCTTCGGGATATGCAGCAGCCTATCCCCTCGGCGTAATCGGCATCATTGCCTCGATGTTCGTCATCAAAGCTATCTTCCACATCAAAGTCGAAGATGAAATCAAGGAAATCGAGACCGAACAGGAAAACTCACAACTCAAACCCTTCCTGCTGTCAGTCAAGGTCACCAACTCGCTTGTCGACGGCAAAACTCTGCTCCAGCTCCACGATGTCATACAGTGCAACTTCGTTGTCTCACGTCTCATGGCCACTGACGACAAAGTCACAATACCCAAATCGTCAACCGAGATACATGTCGGCGACCGCCTGCTGATAGTCTGCTCGGCCATCGACGCGGAGCGCTTCAAGGCCGTGCTCGGTCCGCAAATCGACATGGACTGGGAGGCTATCCCGATGCCCGTCTACTCTCGCCGCATCCTCGTCACCAAGAGCCAGTATAACGGCGTAGCCCTCGGACAGCTCCGTCTCCACAACGGTTATAAACTGAACGCCACACGCGTCAACCGTGCCGGCGTGGACCTGCTCGCATCGCCCAACCTGCGTCTCCAGATGGGCGACCGCATCACTGTCGTAGGTAATTTGGAGGACATCGACCGCCTCGCCACACGACTCGGCAACTCGATGAAACGCCTCAACCAGCCAAACCTCATCACCATCTTCGTGGGCATCATCCTCGGTATCATTCTCGGCTCGATCAATATCGGTTTCGGCATGAAATTAGGTCTCGCCGGCGGCCCGCTTGTCGTCGCAATTCTGCTAAGCCGCTTCGGCTACAAGGCAAAATTGGTCACCTACACCTCGTCGTCGGCCTCGCTGCTGTTGCGCGAACTCGGCATATGTCTCTTCCTTGCTTCGGTCGGCATCTCGGCCGGCAAAGGCTTTGCCGACGCCGTCTTCAACACCACCGGCATGTGGTGGGTCATCTGGGGCTTTGTTATTACCGTCGTGCCTCTGGTCGTTGTCGGTCTTATCGCCCGCGGCCGCGACAAAATCAACTTCCTGTCAATTATGGGCCTCTTCTCGGGCGGCTGCACCGACCCCCCAGCCCTCGCCTATGCCAACAATTCGACCGGCAACGACGCTCCGGCCGTGGCCTACTCGACTGTCTACCCTCTGACGATGTTCCTACGTGTCGTCGCCGCACAGGCTCTTATACTCTGCCTGTCGTAAACACGCCGAATATACTGACACAAAAAAGAAGTTCGATTTCAGCCGCCGAGCGGCCTTAATCGAACTTCTTTTTATTTCAAAAATCTTTTTAGAGGAGAAAGAAGAATGAAAATCAGTAAATATGCTCTCGGATTTTAGCTTCGAGCTGGTCGGCCTGATGAACACCGACACCGCGCCATACGGGTTCGCCGTTGACAAAAAGTATCAGTGTCGGCACAGACTGCACACGATAACGCTGTGCAAGCTCTCCGTTTTTATCAATATCTATCTTGATAATATTAGCGCTCTCGCCCACCTTTGTCTTAACATCGGCAAGAATCGGACCCTGCATGCGGCACGGACCGCACCATGTAGCAAAGAAATCAACAAGCGTCGGCTTGCTGTCTTTTATCATTTCATTAAAATCGTTCATATAATTGCGTTTTAAAAATTTTCCAAATATATAACATCGGCACACAAAAAATAGTTTATAAAAGCCCCCTATGAGACTCACTATTTAAACTAACAAAAACCATGCCGTAAAAGTGATTTGCATAAATCATAAAAATTACTTAACTTTGCAGACGGAAACGACAAGGTCGGTCCGGTAGCTCAGCTGGATAGAGCATCTGCCTTCTAAGCAGACGGTCATGCGTTCGAGTCGCATCCGGATCACTTAACATATT
The DNA here is from genome assembly GCA_019415705.1 of Bacteroidales bacterium. Classification (GTDB taxonomy): domain Bacteria; phylum Bacteroidota; class Bacteroidia; order Bacteroidales; family Muribaculaceae; genus CAG-873. The sequence continues at coordinate 28,725 of DXYS01000020.1, forward strand.
ATGATTCATTAGCTCAGTTGGTTTAGAGCGCCTCCTTGACAGGGAGGAGGTCACTGGTTCGAATCCAGTATGGATCACAAAACAACGCAAGCGCCGTCGGCGCTTGCGTTGTTTATTAGCTATCTTCGTTATTTTGGCTATCTTTTTCTCACCAAAAGATGGGGTCAAGCCGAATTTTCGGTGCATTTGTTAAAACCGGGAGATTAAAGTGTT
>DXYS01000021.1:0-1888 GCA_019415705.1 Bacteroidales bacterium
TGGTCGTCGACGATGTTGGCGAGGTGATATGTGGGCAGGTCGTCGGCGCTCTTGTAGAGCACTTTGTCGTCAAGGATGTCACTCTTGATGACGACTTTGCCGCGGATGAGGTCATTGACCTCGACATCGCGGCCGGGCTCGATGAGAAATCTGACGACATATTGTGCACCGCTGTCTATGAGACGTTTGACCTCGTCAGCGGGGAGTGTCAGTGAGTTGCGCATCGACATGCGGGTCGTGGCGTCATACTGGAAGTTAGGTTTCGACGCGCGGGCGGCCTCAAGCTCCTCGGGAGTGTCGAAGGCTGTGTAAGCTTTGCCGGCATCCAGCAGGTCTTTGACGTGGCGGCGATAGATGTCGCGGCGTTCGCTCTGTTTGTAAGGGCCGAAGGGACCTCCTTCGCGCACGCCTTCGTCTATCTTGATGCCCAGCCATGCGAGAGCCTCGTTGATATAATCTTCGGCTCCCGGCACAAAGCGGTGTGAATCAGTGTCTTCGATGCGTAAAATCATTTTGCCGCCGTTGCGGCGTGCAAAAAGATAGTTGTATAGAGCTGTGCGCACACCTCCGATGTGGAGCGGTCCGGTGGGCGATGGGGCAAATCTGACCCTCACTTGTCGATTCATGTTCTTAATCTTGATGCTTTGGTTTAAGTTTTGCAAAGTTATGAAATTATATTTGCTCTTTAACATTTTTTTCTGCTAAAAGATAATATTATCGTATGAAAGTGTCAAAATCATGGCCTCGGACTTTGTGTTTGACAGGAGATTGACTAACTTAGAGCATTAGTTTAACCCTAAAATGCGACCTTATGGCCAATTTAAACAAGCTTACCCCGGAGCGTCTGCGTGCTATGCTCGACGAGATGGGGATACAGACTACAGCCGACTCTGACGGCGATCTTTACACCGTGCTCGGCGCTGACACAGACTTCAGTCATAACGTTATTATATATTTTGTCATCGACGGTGACTGGCTCGGTGTGACCGGGTTTGCCGACGGATTTGACATAGAGGAGCGCAATCTCGCCGCCGCGATATGCTACGCCAATGAGTTTAACCGCCGCGCCAAGCTCCCTAAAGTCTTTATCAGCAACAGCCGTTATCGTCTCGAGCACTGGACCCTCATCGACGAGGAAGTCTCCGAGGTCTTTGTCAAAGAGAACTGCATACGCATGATTGTGCCTCTGATCTGGCGCTTCTTCTCTGAGACCGAGCGTCAGTTTGGCGGAAAGGAGGACGGGCAATGAATCTGCAAGCAGACACTCGCCCCCGCATCGTCGTGGTCGACGGATACGTTGCCAACAGCGGTGATCTGTCGTGGGGCGCTCTCGCTGCACTCGGCGAACTGACTGTCTATGACCGCACGAGTCCCGATCAACTCATAGACCGATGTCGCGATGCATATGCAGTGATAACCAACAAGGTCGTCATAGACGCCGCTGCAATCGACGCGTTGCAGTCGCTGCGTTATATCGGCGTACTCGCCACGGGCTATAATAATGTCGACATTGATGCGGCTCGTCGTGCCGGCGTCACGGTCTGCAATGTGCCGGCCTACAGCACGGCCTCGGTCGCCCAGACTGTCTTCGCACTGCTGCTCGCCATCACTAACCGCGTCGAGTCATACTCGTCGTCGGTACATGCCGGCGACTGGTCGCGCTGCGCCGACTTCAGCTATCGCCTCGGCCCCATTGAGGAGCTCGACGGCCTGACTATGGCGGTATATGGACTCGGCAACATCGGCAGCCGTGTCGCTGCAATAGCGCATGCGTTCGGCATGAAGGTCATCAGTTTTACCTCTAAGCAGCAGGACGCCCTGCTGCCGTATATCGAGAAGGTGTCTCGAGACGAAATGTTCGGTCGCGCCGACGTGCTCTCGTTAAATG
>DXYS01000021.1:1898-34438 GCA_019415705.1 Bacteroidales bacterium
CGTTAAATGCTCTCCTCGCTGCCGATAACCGGCATTTTGTCTGCGGGGAGACGCTTGCGCTTATGAAACCGACCGCCATACTCATCAATACAGCCCGCGGGGGTCTTGTCGACGAGCATGCGCTCGCCTCGGCTCTTCGGGAGCACCGCATTGCTGCCGCCGGCATCGACGTAATGGATTGCGAGCCGCCAAAGACCGACAATCCTCTGTCGGCTCTTGACAATTGCATTATCACGCCTCATATCGCATGGCAGAGCACCGGCGCGCGCCGACGGCTGCTCGCCGTCACGGCTGATAATCTTGCGGCCTTCATGTCGGGTCATCCGATAAATGTCGTCAGTTGAATTGTAATATTAAGACATGACCGAGGGCGGCTCTACCTTTATTGGTGTGAGCCGCCCTCACGGTCAGCGGACTATCGCCGGTCGGCTCTACAGTCCGCAAAAAATCAAAAAGTTAGCGTTGGTCTTGTTGTCCGGCGTTATTGTTTGTGCCGGCCATCACCGCGCAGACGGCGATGGTGCATCATGAGTTGCTGGGTGAACTTACGTTCGGTGTTTTTGAGGCCTAATAATTGTTTTGGATTTAAGATTTGCTTGAATTTATCGAAATATTCGTTTTCGATGTCGCCTTCGGCTCGTTTAAGTCCGAAAAGTGCGCGTGCTGCCGCTTCGACTTCGACATCAGAGGCCTGAGCGTCAGATGAGACACGCTGCTCGAGGTCGCGTGTCTCGGCGTTGAGGCGTGTGAGGCGGTCTTCCATCTCGTCATATACCGGAAAAAACTCTGACTGCTGTTCTTTGGTCAGGTCGAGCTCGCGTGTTATGAACTGATGCTTATAGTTGCGCACCTCTTCGAGCATGCGCCGGCGGTCGCTGTCGTCGTTCTGAGGATTCTGTGCCGCGGCTGTGGCCGAGCAACAGATTAGGGCGATAGCCGCAATGATTATCGTATGGTAAAGTCTTATCATTCGGCAAATATATTATTATGTGTGGCCGGGTCAATCAGATTTGGCTCGGTCAGGTCGCTGTCGTTGGCAAAAATTAGTGAATCGGTGTCAAGTCCGTCGTCAATCATTTCGTCGACAAGGTCCCATTGGTTGATGTCGTCGATGACAAATTCGTTAAAAAATTCATCGCTGCCGAATGCTTCGGCGAGCACCGGATTGCTGTCGACGATGGCATTGCCGTCGGCTGTACCGCTCATGATTGTGAACATCTTAAGCATGCACCATACGCCGGCAAACATGGCGGCTAAGTAGACATAGGGACGCACACGGGTCCAAAGGGTGGGGGGAGGGAGGATTACACCGCCGGGATTTTCAGCCTCGTCACGACGTGGCAGGGCGGCAGCCATGCGCGTGGCAAAATCTTCAAAATAGCCGTCGGGAACGGTCAGACCGTCGCGCCGGTTAACTTTAAAGAGTATGTCCTTATCTTCGTTCATGACTTTGGTTTTATCTGTTTTATTTGTTTGACTGAGTCGGAGCGGCAAGGTTTAATTGCTATTGAGTAAAAATTGTTCGATTTTTTTTACTGCAAGATGATATGAGGCTTTCAGAGCGCCTACACTTGTGCCGAGTATCGACGACATGTCTTCGTATTTCATATCGTCATAATATTTCATGTTGAACACAAGCCGTTGTTTCTCAGGGAGTGTAGCGACGGCTTCGCGGAGTTTTTTTACGAGTTCGTCGCCGTCAAACCATTCGTCGGCCTCAATGGAGTTGATTAATGCCGACTCTTGGTCGTCTAACGATAGGTTGAGCCGTTTGCGCTCACGTTCGAGCCATGAGATGCTCTCGTTGATGGCGATTTTGTATAGCCATGTCGACAGACGGGCGTCGCCGCGAAAATTTTCGATTGACGACCATGCTTTCATAAATGTGTTTTGCAGCAAGTCATTAGCGTCGTCATGGTTGATGACCATACGGCGTATCTGGCGGTAGAGGGGCTCGCTGTAAAGATGTATCAGCTCGCCGAATGCCTCGCGACATGTCTTGGGGTCGCGGAGTCGTTCGATTAGTTGCGGATTTTCGGCGGGCAGTGTCGACATCTGTCTTTCAGGGCGTGTATAAAGGGTGATTTGTATGGTTTACGTCTGTAAAATTAAGTATTTTAATTTGATTATGCGTCGAGATGCTTACATTTTAATATTTATTTCAACAAAAAGACTTAACTTTGAACACGGATATGAAACGTACAGCCCTGTTATTATCGCTCTCAATATATGCGGCCCTGAACATTGCAGCCGTTGAAGTGAAAGATACCCTGTCAGTAGACAAAGGTCATCGTAAACTTCGCGAATTAGAGGTAATCGGTGTCAAGCAGATGCCTGTGGCCGATATGTCGCCGGTGACCCGCATTTCACCGGCTATGGTGCGCCGTTATAATATATATGATGCGAAAGACATCAGTGAGATTGCTCCCAATATCTATATGCCCGATTACGGCTCGCGCATGACGTCGACCATCTATGCCCGCGGCCTCGGAGCGCGTATAGATCAGCCGGTCGTAGGGCTGAGCATCGACAATGTACCGGTGCTTAACAAGGATGCTTACGATTTCGATATGGCCGATATTGAGAGTATCGAGGTGCTCCGCGGCGCTCAGGCCGTGCTCAACGGCCGTAACACTATGGGCGGTCAGATAAACATACTGACGATGTCGCCCCGGCGTTGGCAGGGTCTCAGGCTTATGGCACAATACGGGCGTGCCAACACCGCCAAGGTGTCGGCCGGCTGGTACCTTAAATTCTCTGATGCATGGGCCGCGTCACTCACCGGTCTGTTTTCGACGTCAGACGGTTTTTTTCGCAACGATTACAACGGGTCGCGTCTTGACCGCGAGCGTTCGGGGTCTGTGCGTCTTAAGGCGGAATGGCATCCGTCGTCATGGCTTTCGGTCAGCAACGTTGCTTCTGTGTCTGTCAACCGTCAGGGCGGTTACCCGTATGAATCGCTCGCTACGGGACGCATAGCGTTCAATGATACCTGCTTTTATCACCGTACGACTTTTGCCGACGGCCTGACCGTGGCGTGGGCCGGCAAGCGTGTGGTGGTGACATCCGTGACGAGCGCGCAATATATCGACGACAATATGACGCTTGATCAGGATTTTCTGCCTGACGATTATTTCACGCTGACACAAAAACGGCGCGAATGGGCTTTGACCGAAGATCTCTTTACCAAAGGCTCGCGCGGCGCTTACGACTGGCTCGGGGGCGTGTTTGCGTTCTATAAGACCGGTGATATGGAAGCTCCGGTAACCTTCGGCGACACGGGTATCAAAAGACTGATTGAGGACCGCCGCAACTCCATAAACCCCTATTATCCCATAGCATGGGACAGCCGCAGTTTTGTGCTCGGCAGTGAGTTTACCCCCGTATCGCGTGGCTTCGCCCTTTATCATCAGAGTGACTACAGTCTCGGCGACTGGGAGTTTCAGGCCGGATTGAGATGGGATTTTGAGCGTGTGTCTCTTGATTATCACAGTTTCTGTCAGACGGGATTCTCAACAATGCGTCTTGGCGAAGACGGCGTGCTCAGCCCCTATGGACATAGCGCTGTAGATATTAATGACAAAGGTGACATCGCACATAATTATAATGAACTCTTGCCTAAACTGAGTGTGGGGCGCCGACTGCCGTTCGGACGCGCATATATTACGGTTTCCAAAGCCTATAAAGCGGGAGGGTATAACACGCAGATGTTCAGCGACGTGCTTCAGCAGCGCATCATGCAGTTTATGGGGCTTTCGCCAAATTACGGCCTTGATGAAATAGTGTCATACAAACCCGAAAAAAGCTGGAACTACGAGATAGGACTGAAAACATCGTGGCTTAACGGACGGCTGACGGCTGATTTCGCCGCGTTTTTTATTGATTGCCGTGACCAGCAGCTGACAATGTTTCCACCCGGCACTGTCACCGGTCGTGTGATGACTAATGCCGGCCGCACATTCAGCCGCGGCTTTGAGCTGTCGGCCTTTTATGAGCCTGTCGACAATCTGAGTTTCAGGGCGTCTTATGGATATACGCACGCCACGTTCAGACGTTTTGTCGATTCGCGCAATGATTATGCCGGCAAGCGTCTGCCTTATGCGCCGGCCAATACACTCTTTGTCTCGGCTGACTGGCGTATGCCGGTGACTATATTTAAAGAGGTCGTGCCGTCTGCATCGGTCAGCGTGCGCGGCGCCGGCGATATCTACTGGGACGAACTCAATACCATCCGCCAGCCGTTCTATGCGTTGCTCGGCGCGTCAGTCTCGTTTTCGGCGCCTCGATGGAGTCTGAAACTATGGGGTGAAAATCTTACGTCGACGCGCTATAATACATTTTATTTCGTGTCGATAGGCAACGCCTTTGTGCAGCGTGCGCGTCCGTGGCAGATTGGCGCCACTCTGCGAGTCACGCTCGACAATCTCTGAACATTCTCCGGACTTTTGTTAAGGTTTTGTTAAGTTTGACACGACTTTTGTTCAAAGGCGCGAGTTTTCTTATATTTGCGCGAAATAAATCGACATTATCAAATTTATAAGAATACATTTAATTAATTATGAAATTTAGAACCATGGCCGTTTCGGCCGCTGTCGCGTTGCTTGTCCTGACTTCATGCAGCCATATTCCCGACGGCAACGGAGGCTCATTTGTCGTAGGACAAAGCCTGTCAGACTGTGTGACACGAGTAGAGGATAATGAGGGTGCATATACAACTGTTTTCTCAAACCTCGGTTTCGGACTTAAATATGATTATACTAATAATGTGCTCGAGATGTCAGTGACGGGTGTAGCTCTGCCTGACGGCTCGTCAAACGGCGTCGCTTACCCGACGATGAAATTCACCAATCTGCCTTTTAAATACAACTCAGCCGGTTGGAAAGTCGTTGAAGTTAAGAATGTGCAGCCTACCATCTCGGGTTACAACACCGCGCCGATGTTTACCTCCGTCAAGTTCTTTCTGCATGACCTGACAACTAATGACAATGGCTACGCCTGCGATGTCTACTATGAGTTTGAAGTTGATGGCCGCTATACATTAACGGGTATCTATAAAAAAGGCATAACTAAGTCTATAGCTCCCGACGGCAGTACGTTCATAACGGGCACCGGCTCGCTCACCGACCGTGCGGCTTACTATTTGGTTGACTATGACTTTGCCAACAAGACGGCTGATTTCTATATTTACCGTGCTCAGTTCCACTCAGGCATGCCGGCACTTAACCTTATCCTGCCTGAAGTGCCCTTTACGACCGAGAGCGACGGCTCTGTCATCAGATTCTCGGCTGCTTCGATAACTCCGAGCATGCAGATGCCCGGCGCTCCGGCTACTCCTAATCCTGCTTTCCCCATAACCGATTTCTCGGCGGAGGTGAGCGCTTTTGTCGGCTTGCAGATTGACTTTAAATGTAACTTCCGCGGCGACATCTATACGGTCTCTGTTACAACCAAAGATGTAAACGACCTATAATAATTCGGAAACTTATATCGACAGGGCGGAGCCGGCACAGCCGGTCCGCCCTGTCTTTTTTATAATAGTGGTAATTGCATTGATTGAAACAGCAATTATTATAGTCAAACGGTCGGATTAGAAAACTGCGATTAAAAAAAGTTTTAAACAATAATGGCGTATCTTGCGATAATTTGCTTATATTTGCACAAAATTATAGGTAGGATGACTGTCCGGACTATCGGTCCGGCATGTCTTTGTCCTTAAATTTGTTCTGAAAATCACTATAAATCAATATGATAACATTAGACATTTTTGGAATTTCGAACAATGGATTGCTCGCTGTGACAGCCCTTTTGACGGGCTTTGCGCTGGTCGCCCTCGCGATGTGGATTGCCAAGCTGATTTCACCGCGTTCGTTTAATCCGCAGAAAGGCGAGGCCTATGAATGTGGTATCCCCACGCGCGGCGAGAGTATGTCGCAGTTTCACATAGGCTATTATCTGTTTGCTATTCTCTTCCTTATGTTCGATGTCGAAACCGTGTTCCTTTTCCCTTGGGCTGTGCAGATGCGCTCTTTAGGCGTTGACGGTCTTATCAGCATCGCGGTATTTTTCGGCGTTTTAGTATTAGGCCTTGTATATGCATGGCGGAAAGGAGCTCTCGAATGGAAGTAACAACAAAAAGCATGCCTTACGAGGCATTTAAAGATAACGAGTATATCGAAAAACTCGTTCAGCAGCTTAAAGACAGCGGCACCAACGTCATCGTAGGGTCGCTTGACAAGCTCATCAACTGGGGGCGGTCTAACTCATTATGGCCACTCACTTTCGCCACCAGTTGCTGCGGTATCGAATTTGTGTCGCTCGGCGCCGCAAGATTCGATATGGCCCGTTTTGGGTGGGAAGTAGCGCGTGCCTCGCCACGTCAGGCCGACTTTATGATGGTCGCCGGTACGATTGTCAACCGCATGGTGCCTGTCTTCCGTCGTCTCTACGACCAGCTTGCCGAGCCTAAATATGTCATTGCATGCGGCAGCTGCGCTATCTCAGGCGGTCCGTTCCGCCGCAGCTATCATGTCGCCAAAGGCATAGAGGACATCGTGCCCGTCGACGTGTTTGTGCCCGGTTGCCCCCCGCGCCCCGAAGCCATGATTTATGGCATTATGCAACTTTCGCGTAAAATCAAGGTCGAAAGATTTTTTGGCGGCGTCAACCGTCAGGAAAAACAAAAAGAATTTCTCGCGTCTCACCCCGTCGAGGGCGTCGAGGACTGAGAAAATGCCTGATAGAACATAAGTCATTAATCACCAATCAGCAAGACAATATCACTCAATATGGCTAATTTTAAAGAGAAGATTGCCAAACTCTTTCCTGACGCTAAAATCGAAGGCGACGAGATGCCGATGATTACTGTTGACGACGCCCGCTGGCACGACCTTGCTATCGCACTCCGCGACGACGAGGACTGCCGCATGGACTATCTCGTCACAATAGTCGGCATGGACTGGACCGAATCGCTCGGATGTATATATTATCTGATGTCGTCAGTCCACAACACCCTCTGCTCTGTCAAGGTGACCACCACTGACCGTAACCGCCCGATGCTCCATTCTGTCGCCGACGTATGGGGTGTCGGTTGTTTATATGAGCGTGAGGTCTACGACTTTTTCGGCATTATATTTATCGGTAATCCCGATATGCGCCGACTCTTCCTTAACATCGACTGGGTCGGCTATCCTCTGCGCAAAGACTATGACGAGGACCCCGCTCTCAATCCCGTTTCTATCGAGAACGAGCGCCAGAGCGACACTACCGACACATATATCGAATTGCCTGACGGCACTGTCGAGAAAAAGACGGTCGATGTGTTCAAACCCGGCGACTTCGTGGTCAACATTGGTCCGCAGCACCCAGCCACACATGGTGTGCTCCGTTTCCGCACAGCAGTCGACGGCGAGGAAATCAAGAAAATCGACGTCTACATGGGCTATATCCACCGCGGCGTCGAGAAACTCTGCGAGTCTCTGACATACCCGCAGACTCTACATTATATGGACCGTCTCGACTACTTCTCGGCCCACAATTATCACCACGGACTCTGTATAACCATCGAGAAAGCCGCCGGCATCGAGATTTCGCGCCGCGCTCAGGTTATCCGTGTGATGATGGACGAGCTGTCGCGTATCGCCTCGCACTGTCTGTTCATCGGCACATACTGCATGGACCTCGGCGCTACGACGATGCTCTTCTACACTCTGCGTGTCCGTGAGCAGATTCTTGATATCATGGAGAAGACCTGCGGCGCGCGCATGACATTCAACTATGACTGCATAGGCGGTGTGATGCAGGACCTCGCGCCTGACTTCGTCGACGACGTCAAGGCCCTCCTCGCTGTCCTTCCTGCCAATATCAAGGAGTATAATAAGATTTTCACCGGCAACGTCATCGCCCGTAACCGCATGGAGGGAGTCGGCTATCTTTCGCGCGAAGATGCCATATCCTATGCCATTACAGGCCCGTCGGGACGTGCGTCAGACTGGGCTTGCGACATGCGCAAACTTCGTCCCTACAGCATATACTCAGAGCTCGATTTCGAGGAAGTCACCGCGACCGAAGGTGACTCTATGGCTCGTTTCAAAGTGCGTATGCGCGAGATGGAGGAGTCGGCAAAGATACTTGCTCAGCTCGTCGACAACATTCCCGACGGCGAGTATTGCGTAAAAGTGCCCAAGGTGCTCAAACTGCCTGTAGGCAACTGGTTTACACTTGTCGAAGGCTGCCGCGGCGCGTTCGGCATTTATCTCGAGAGCGACGGCTCTACCAAGCCTTACCGTCTGAAAATCGCTCCGCCCTGTCTGCCGCTTGCAGGCGTGGTCGACCATATCACCCGCGGCTCTAAAATCGCCGACCTCATCACTATCGGCGGCTCGCTTGACTATATCGTTCCTGACATGGACCGTTGATGTCACACTATCACATCTCATTGTAATAAAGTAAAAACAACAATACATCATGCAAGATTTATCAATCATCACCGACGCCATCCACAGTTTCCTGCTGTCGTTTATGCCCGGATGGCTGACAGTCACCGTCGAGTGCGTGCTCATCGGCGTCGGTCTGTTGTTAGTGTATGCATTATTGGCGCTCTTCTATATTTATTATGAGCGTAAGGTCTGTGCCGCCTTCCAGTGCCGTCTCGGTCCTAACCGTGTAGGCCCGTGGGGTCTGCTGCAGAGCTTTGCCGATATGTTCAAGATTCTGATCAAAGAGCTTATCTCGCTCAATCATATCGACAAATTCCTCTTCGCGCTTGCTCCTTATTTGGTAATCATCGCGTCGATGCTTGCTTTCGCAGTGCTTCCGTGGGGTAATGGCCTTCAGATTATCGATTTCAACATCGGCATCTTCTTCCTCATCGCCGTTTCATCAATCGGAGTCCTCGGTATCCTTCTCGCCGGCTGGTCGTCAAACAACAAGTTCACACTCATCGGCGCCCTTCGTTCGGGCGCACAGATGGTCAGCTACGAATTGTCAATAGGCCTTTGTGTAATCACAATGGTCTGTCTGGCCGGTACGATGTCTGTAGGCGGCATTGTCGAGGAACAGGCCGACCTCTGGTTTATTTTCAAAGGTCATGTGCCCGCCATCATAGCTTTTGTAATATATCTGATTGCCGGCACAGCCGAGTGTAACCGCGGCCCGTTTGACCTTCCTGAAGCCGAGAGCGAACTGACAGCCGGATACCACACCGAGTATTCGGGTATTCACTTCGGCTTCTTCTATCTCGCCGAATACCTTAACCTGTTTATCGTCTCGGGCGTTGCTTCTCTGCTCTTCCTCGGAGGTTGGATGCCTCTGCATATCCCCGGCTGGGAAAGCTTCAACCACGTCATGGACTATATCCCCTCGACCCTCTGGTTCATCGGCAAAGCTATCGCTCTGTCATTCGTAATCATTTGGTTCAAATGGACATTCCCCCGTCTGCGCATCGACCAGATGCTCAAATTAGAGTGGAAATACCTGCTCCCGATCAATCTCTTCAATCTCGCCCTGATGGTTTGTGTCATCGTTTTCGGCTGGCACTTCTGATATGACAGCATCAGCGAGACTCAATTAATGAAATTCTAAACCCGAATCCTTTACCCCGAGCTCCTGTAACAGAGTCGGAAAACAAAAGCCAGACAATAAAATGAGCGAAAAATTTGGTAAAATAGCCCAAGTAATCGGCCCGGTTGTCGACGTTATCTTCGAAGGCGACGACAATCTGATACCGCCAATCTACACCGCACTCAAAATTGACCGTGAAGACGGCACTATGCTCATCCTCGAAGTCGAGCAGCACATCGGTGAAGACACAGTGCGCTGTGTCGCCATGGAAAGTACCGACGGCCTCCGCCGAGGCATGCGTGTCGATTCTCTCGAGCGTCCGATTGCTGTTCCGACAGGCGATCAGGTCAAAGGCCGTCTGCTCAATGTCATTGGTGAGGCCATTGACAATCTGCCCGCACTCGACCGTGCCGACCTCCGTCCTATCCATCAGCCCGCACCTGAGTTTGAAGACCTGACTATAGGCACAGAAATTCTTGCCACGGGTATTAAAGTCATCGACCTTATCGAGCCCTACAGCAAGGGCGGTAAAATCGGTCTGTTCGGTGGCGCCGGTGTAGGCAAGACCGTGCTCATCATGGAGCTCATCAACAATATTGCCAAAGGCCATGACGGTTTCTCGGTGTTCACCGGCGTCGGCGAGCGTACCCGCGAGGGCAACGACCTGCTGCGTGAGATGATTGAGAGTGGCGTCATGCGTTACGGAGACAAATTTAAAGAGGGTATGGAGCGCGGCGAGTGGAATCTCGAAGACGTCGATGTCAAAGAGCTGCAGAACTCACAGGCCACACTTGTTTTCGGCCAGATGAACGAGCCGCCGGGCGCACGTCTGCGTGTGGCTCTCTCGGGTCTTACCGTAGCCGAGCAGTTCCGCGACCAAGGTGCCGGCGGTAAAGACGTGCTCCTCTTTATCGACAACATCTTCCGTTTCACTCAGGCAGGCTCTGAGGTTTCGGCCCTCCTCGGCCGTATGCCCTCGGCTGTGGGTTACCAGCCGACACTTGCCTCTGAGATGGGTACGCTGCAGGAGCGCATCACCTCGACTAAGAACGGCTCGATTACATCGGTGCAGGCTATCTATGTGCCGGCCGACGACCTTACCGACCCCGCTCCGGCCACGACCTTCAACTTCCTCGACGCCACGACCGTGCTCAGCCGTAAGATTACCGAGCTTGGCATCTATCCGGCTGTCGACCCCCTCGAGTCAACCTCTCGTATCCTCGACCCCAATATCATCGGCGAGGAGCACTACAATACCGCTCAGGCTGTCAAACAGCTGCTTCAGAAATATAACGAGCTGCAGGATATCATCGCCATTCTCGGTGTCGACGAGCTCTCTGACGAGGACAAACTCGTCGTGGCCCGCGCTCGCCGCGCACAGCGATTCCTCTCTCAGCCCTTCCATGTCGCCGAGCAGTTTACCGGCGTGCCGGGCGTTATGGTGCCGCTGAGCGAGACTATCCGCGGATTCAAGATGATTCTCAACGGTGAGGTCGACGAGTATCCCGAGCAGGCATTCCTCAATGTCGGCACGATTGACGATGCAATCGCAAAGGGCAAGAAGATGCTTGCCGAGGTCAAGTAAGACCGATTCACCGGGTTATAATTATTAATCGAATTAACAACAGATGACACTTAAAATCATATCGGCCGAATCAGTACTCTTCGAAGGCGAAGTCTCGTCAGTCACCCTGCCGGGTCAGATGGGCGCCTTCACCGTGCTGCGTAATCATGCCTCACTCATCTCGACCCTTGTTGCAGGTAAAATCGCATATACAGTCGGTGATACTGCCGAGAGCAGGGTAGAGGAGCTTGACATCGACGGCGGAATTGCCGATGTTGACAATAATGTTGTCTCAGTCTGTCTGTATTAAAGCCATGAGGAAATTACTGACATTGCTTGCCGCTGTATTAGCCCTGATATTCATGGCTCCGTCGACTTTTGCCGCCGAGAGCGGACATGAAGAAGGCGAGGGTAAGCTCGACCCCAAGGAAATCATATTCGAGCACCTTGGTGACGGCTACGGCTGGGAAGTACCTTTCAACCACCACAAGCGCATCCCTCTGCCGGTGATTGTAATCGCGAGCGACGGTCTCCACGTGTTCTCGTCATCGCGTGTCACTGACGGACAGACCTATCAGGACGGCAATGTCGCCTTCAAGATTGCCGGCAAAGACAGTCAGTACAAAGGCAAGGTAGTCGAAATCAAAGACGGTAAGGAAATCAAGCCCGTAGATATCTCCATCACCAAAAACGTATGCGGTATATTCATCACCGTGCTCATCGTTGTCGGTCTGATGCTCTGGATGGCTCATTTTCACCGCAAGAACGGATTCAAGGCCCCCCGCAAAGGCCTCGGCGCAATCGAGGCGCTTATCGTCTTCATGTATGACTCCGTAGTCAAATCGACTCTCGGTGACAAGGCACGTAAATTTGCCCCCTATCTGCTGACTGTGTTCTTTTTCATCTTTACGATGAACCTGCTCGGCCTGATTGTCGTATTCCCCGGCGGCGCAAACCTCACAGGCAACATTGCTGTCACACTTGTGCTTGCCGTTCTTACATTCCTTGTTACGAACATCTTCGGCACAAAACATTACTGGAAAGAGATATTTTGGCCTGATGTCCCCCTGTGGCTCAAGTTCCCTCTGCCTATAATGCCGGCTATCGAGATCTTCGGCATGTTCACCAAGCCGGCGGCTCTTACCGTCCGTCTGTTTGCCAACATGATGGGTGGCCACATGATTGTGCTCGTGCTGACACTGCTCATATTTATATTTGCGGCGGTTAACCCCGTTGCCGGGGGCGCCACGACGGTAGTGTCGGTGCTTTTCTCGATTTTCATGTTGCTGATAGATGTGCTTGTCAGCTTCATTCAGGCTTACGTCTTCACGATGCTTTCGACCATATTCATCTCCTTGGCTCAAGCTCATGAAGAGCACCACGATAAGAAAGAAAAAGAGGAGCATGCGGCCTCAGCCCCACAGCTCGCGGCATCTCCCGTCAAATAATGTAAAATCAACAAATTATATAAATAATCATCTAAAAACTTAAGATTATGTTAGGACTTTTAGCAGAACTCTCAGTGACAGGACTCGGCGCCAGCATCGGCGCTGCCATCGCAGCCATCGGCGCAGGTATCGGTATCGGTAAAATCGGCGCAGCAGCCATGGAGGCTATCGCCCGTCAGCCTGAGGCTGCCGGTGACATCCGTAGTAATATGATTGTTATCGCCGCTCTCGTCGAGGGTGTCGCTCTGTTTGCCGTCATCGTCTGCGTGCTTGCACTCTTCGTTTAATCTGAAAAAAATTACTGAATGGAACTTTTCACGCCTGATTTCGGCTTGATATTTTGGATGTTCGTCGCCTTTGCGGTGCTCTTCTTCATTTTGTGGAAGTTCGCATGGCCCGTCATCCTTAAAAATGTCGACAGCCGTGCCGACTTAATCGACAAGGGTGTGGAGTACGCTCAAAACGCTAAGCAACAGCTCGACAATGCCCGTCGCGAGGCTGACAGCTATCTGGCCGACGCCCGTCGCCAGCAGGCTGACATGCTCAGAGACGCCGATCGTCTGAAGACTCAGATTATCGAGGAAGCCCGCAGTGCGGCTCAGGTCGAGGCTCAGAAGGTGATGGACGCCGCTAAGCTTCAGATTCAGCAACAGCAGAAAGAAGCAGAGCATCAGTTCCGTAACCAAGTCAGCGAGTTCGCGCTTGATATTGCCGAAAAGGTCGTCAAAAACAGTATGGCTGACCGGACGGCTCAGACAAAACTTGTCGATTCACTCCTTGACGAGATTGAAAGCAAAAACTAAAGACGCGTAATGAACGAAGGACTCATACCCCGCCGATACGCCACGGCTCTTTTTAAGGTCGCTGCCGAACGCAACGACTCGGAGCGCCTATACACGATGATGCAGAACGTAGCCGCCGCTTTTGCCGGCGATGCAGAGCTGCAGCGCGTCGTGGCAAATCCTTTTGTCAGTGACAAGGATAAAATCAGCCTGCTGACAGTCGCTGCCGGCGCTGAATCAACCGATGCCACCTATGACGATTTCCTGAGACTGCTATCGCGCAACAAACGTCTTGACATCATGGGAGCCATTGCGCGCGACTATTGTCTTTTATACAGACGTGCTCGCAATATCCGCCGGGTTGTCGTCACATCGGCCGCCCCCCTCGATGACAAGTCGCTCGACAGACTTAAAAAGCTGATTGAGGAACATCTCGCCGGCGCGACCATGGAGTTTTCGTCTCAGGTCGACCCCGGTCTTATCGGCGGATTCACAGTCACTGTCGACAACGAACGTCTCGACGCATCGGTGCGCAATGAGTTGAAACAGTTGCGTCTCAACCTACTTAATTAAATTCGATAACACAGCCTTTAAGCATATACAATGATTAATCCAAGCGAGATATCCGAAGTATTGAAACAACAGCTCGAGAGCGTTAACTCGAAAGTCTCTTTCGAGGAAGTCGGCTCCGTGCTTGATGTCGGTGACGGTGTCGCACATGTCTATGGACTCGACAACGTCTGCGCAAACGAACTCGTCGAGTTTGAGAACGGCGTCAAAGGCGTCGCGCTTAACCTTGAGGAGAGCAACGTCGGCGTCATTCTGCTCAACAATGTCAATAAAGTCGCCGAAGGCATGAGTGTGAGACGCACCGGCGAAATCGCTTCAATCCCCGTAGGTGAGGGTCTCCTTGGCCGCGTCATCAACGTGCTCGGACAGCCCGTCGACGGCCGTGGTCCGATTACGGGCGACCTCATTAACCTGCCTCTCGAGCGCAAGGCTCCCGGCGTTATCTATCGTCAGCCCGTCAATCAGCCGCTGCAGACAGGTATAAAGGCTGTCGACTCCATGGTGCCCATCGGCCGCGGTCAGCGTGAGCTCATCATCGGTGACCGTCAGATCGGCAAGACCGCCATCGCCATTGACACCATCATCAACCAGCGCCAGAATTACGAGCAGGGCAAACCTGTCTACTGTATCTACGTCGCCATCGGCCAGAAGGCTTCGTCAGTAGCCGCTACCGTCGAGACCCTCCGCAAATACGGCGCACTCGACTATACGGTCGTTGTTGCCGCCACAGCCTCTGATTCGGCCGCGATGCGCTACTATTCGCCTTTTGCCGGCGTTGCCATCGGCGAGTATTTCCGCGACACCGGCCGCGACGCCCTCATCGTCTACGATGACCTGTCGAAGCAGGCCGTTGCTTATCGCGAGATTTCGCTTATCCTCAAACGCCCCTCGGGTCGTGAGGCATATCCCGGCGATATCTTCTATCTCCACTCGCGTCTGCTTGAGCGTGCCGCCAAGATTATCGACAATCAGGCGGTCGCATCTAAGATGAACGACCTCCCCGAGCCGCTTAAACCTCTTGTCAAAGGCGGTGGCTCTCTCACGGCGCTCCCCATTATCGAGACTCAGGCAGGCGACGTTTCGGCTTACATCCCGACAAACGTTATTTCGATTACCGACGGCCAGATTTTCCTTGAGACCGCATTGTTCAACCGCGGCATCCGTCCGGCTATCAACGTCGGCATCTCCGTGTCGCGTGTCGGCGGTAACGCACAGATTAAATCGATGAAGAAAGTAGCCGGTACTCTTAAAATCGATCAGGCACAGTTCCGTGAGCTCGAGTCGTTCACCAAATTCGGCGGCGACATCGACCCCGTGACCGCCCGCGTCATCGACAAGGGCCGCAAGAACGAGCGTCTCCTCATACAGCCCCAGTATCATCCTGTGCCTGTCGAAGACGAGGTCGCCGTAATCTTCTGTGGTGTCAACGGTCTGCTTGAGAATGTACCCGTCGACAAGGTAGCTGAGTTTGAAAAACAGCTTATCCAGCTCCTCGGCGCAAAATATCGCGACGATGTGCTCGAGCCTATACGCGCCGGTCAGCTCACAGACGAAGTCAAGGCTAAACTTACGGAAGCTGCCACACAGATTGCAGGACAGTTCTAACATTTATATAATAAGCACGGATAATGGCAACATTAAGGGAATTAAAAGGACGCATCTGCTCGGTAGCCTCATCTGAAAAGATTACAGGCGCCATGAAGATGATTTCATCGGCCAAAATGCACAAGGCCGAGGGCGCGTTGCGTCGTTTAGTACCGTTCCGCAACCAGATAGAGACCATCATAGCAAACCTTCTGTCTACGGATGCGACATTCAGCTCTCCTTTGGTCGAGCCGCGTCAGGAGGTCAGACGTGTCGCCATCGTCGTGCTCGGCAGTGACGACGGCCTTTGCGGAGCCTACAATGTCAATCTGGCCAAGCAACTTGCCGCCACGCTCGACGAGTTGCGCGAGCGTTACGGCATGGGACTTGAAGTAGACATATATCCCGTAGGCCGTAAGATGGCCAAGGCTGTCGTCAAGTATGCTACAGGCCGTGTTTCGGTGGTCAGTGACATCACAGTCGACTCAAAGAGTGACGGACAGGCCGTCAAGGACTTTACCCGTGCGCTCGAAGACTCATTCACCGGACGGCAGGTCGACGAAGTGAGACTGCTTTATATGCACTATCACTCAGCCGGCCGACAGACAGTCCGCAACGAGTGTCTCCTTCCCGTCGAAAGTTCTAATTTCAGTGCTGAAGGCATCAAGGCTACAGGACGCCCCTGCATTTTCGAGCCTGATGCACAGACTATCTTCAGCTCGGTGCTGCCGATGTTTTTGCTATCGGTCATGCAGGAGGCTTTCGCCGAAAACCGTGCGTCAGAGCAGGCTGCCCGTGTGATGGCAATGCAAAGTGCTAACGACAACGCCAAGAAACTTCTCGAGCAGCTGCGCCTCGAGTTTAACAAACTGCGTCAGCAAAGCATTACAACTGAGCTGCTCGACATCGTTGGCGGCCAGATAAAAGACTGATTAAAACTAAAATATAATATTAACGACATTTTTCAATGGGTAGTGTAAAAGAATATTTCTCGTCATTGGGGTCCGGCATCAAAAGCCTTGTTCAAGGCATGCAGGTGACCGGTAAGGAGTTTATCACCCCTAAGATTACGGAGCGTTATCCCGAAGACCGTGAGACACGTCATGTGCCCGAACGTTTTCGTGCGGTGCTCAAACTCATTTACGACGAGAACGGCAATCATAAATGTATAGCCTGCGGCACTTGCGAGCGCAATTGCCCTAACGGCACCATCAGCCTTGAGACAAAGATGGTCGACACGGCTGCGGGTACTAAAAAGAAAAAACTTGACAAATACATGTATGACCTCGGCAGCTGCACATTCTGTCAGCTGTGTGTGACAAGCTGTCCGACCGGAGCGCTCGAGTTCTCAAACGATTTCGAGCAGGCCGTCTTTACTCGCTCAAAATTACTCAAACAGCTTAACTACCTCCCCGAGAAAGAGGAGCCCGCTCCCTCTCCCGAAGAGCTTGCTAAAGCTGCAGCCGAGCGCGAAGCCCGCATTGCCGCCGCAAAAGCTAAGGCTGCTGCAGCTAAAGCCGCAAAAGAGGCCGGTGCAGCGCCCGCTGCCGAGGTTAAGCCCGCTCCCGCCGCCGAGGCCCCCAAGTCAGACGATAAGAAAGACGCCTGACATTATTAATTATGAATAATCAATAATCACAAATATGGAATCAGTAGGAAGTATCATTATGTACGTGATTGTCGCTCTTGCGATGATCGTATTCTCGGTACTCGCCGTCACCACACGCAAGATACTGCGTGCGGCCACATACCTGCTCTTTACCCTGTTTGCCGCCGCTGCCGTTTATTTCATGCTCGATTACGAGTTCCTCGGCGCTGTGCAGATTGCGGTATATGCGGGTGGCATTGTTGTGTTGTTTGTATTCTCAATACTTTTGACAAGCAAACCCGGCGACAATACTGAGAAACTGACCTCTAAATCCCGTGCTCTCGGTGCTGTTGCGGCTGTCGCAATGCTCCTTATCGCCGGTTATTCACTTGTGTCGCGTGCCGCAAACTTTGTGGCCCGTCCCGAGATGACCTCGCCTGATATGAGCACGATAGGGCAGACCCTTATGGGTACCGGCTCGGGTCAGTATCTGCTGCCTTTCGAGGCTGTCAGCGTCCTTTTATTGGCATGTATAATCGGTGGCGTAGTTATCGCCCGCAGACGTTAATCGGAAATTATGGAAATTACAGCTATATATTACCTGATTCCCAGCCTGATTATGTTCTGCTGCGGAGTCTACGGTTTCATCACCCGCAAAAACATGATTGCCATTCTGATTTCGCTCGAGCTGATGCTCAACGCGGTCGATGTCAATTTTGTCGTGTTTAACCGTTTCCTTTTCCCCGGCCAGATGGAGGGCATGTTCTTTACGCTCTTTGCCATCGCAATCGCAGCCGCCGAGACCGCTTTGGCCATCGCCATCATCATCAACATTTTCCGCTCCGTAAAGAATGTCGACGTGCGCGGTCTTAACGAAATGAAATTTTAAGCCTTATGGATGTTACGATACCTGTACTGATATTGGCCATTCCGCTCTTTATGTTTGTTTTCCTCGGCCTTTTCGGCGGGAAAATGACACATAAACTCGCAGGTGTGCTCGGCACTCTCGGCATGGGCACTGTGCTCGTGCTTGCTTACACCACGGCCTTTCAATATTTCTTCAGCGGGGCTCCCGAGTTCGTAAATGCTGCCGGCGAGCGTCTCCAGTCTGTGATTTTCAATCAGACATGGCTCGCCTTCACTGACAAACTCGTCATTCGCCTCGGTTTCCTTCTTGACCCGATTTCAGCCATGATGCTTGTCGTCATCACGACAATCTCGTTCATGGTCCATCTCTACAGCCTCGGCTACATGCGCGACCACCACGGCGTCTTCGAGCGCGGTTTCCAACGCTTCTATGCCTTCCTGTCGCTCTTCAGCTTCTCGATGCTCGGACTGGTCGTCGCCACTAATATTTTCCAGATGTATATCTTCTGGGAGCTCGTGGGTGCGTCGTCTTACCTCCTCATCGGTTTCTACTACACCAAACCGTCAGCCGTTTCGGCTTCGAAGAAAGCTTTTATTGTCACACGTTTTGCCGACCTCGGCTTCCTTATCGGTATCCTGATTCTGTCGTTCTACACCGGCACTTTCAACTTCACCGACCTCACCTCGGCTCCCGTCGAGGGTATGAACGGTGTCTATGCCGTCAGCGAGGGCACAGCCGAGTCGATACGCAATATCTTCGAGACATCGGCCGCTCCGGTCTTCCTCGGAGGCTCGGTGCTGACATGGGCTCTCGTGCTTATATTCATGGGCGGCATGGGCAAATCAGCCATGATGCCTCTCCACATATGGCTGCCTGACGCTATGGAAGGCCCGACACCCGTCTCGGCCCTCATCCACGCTGCCACTATGGTCGTCGCAGGCGTTTATCTCGTAGCGCGCCTCTTCCCCCTCTATCTGATGGAGAATGTGGCTCTTGAGATTATCACCGTAGTTGGTGCCTTGACCGCATTCTATGCCGCCATGGTCGCCTGCACTCAGGTCGATATCAAACGTGTGCTCGCCTTCTCGACCATCTCGCAGATTGCGTTTATGATGGTTTCGCTCGGCGTTGCCCGTCCCGAGCATCATGAGGCACTCGGCTACATGGCCTCGATGTTCCACCTGTTCACACACGCCATGTTCAAGGCCCTCCTCTTCCTCGGTGCCGGCGCTCTCATCCACGCCATCGGGTCAAACGACTACACCGCGATGCACGGCCTCCGCAAATACATGCCCGTCACTCACTGGACATTCCTCATCGGCTGTCTCGCTATCGCCGGCATCATCCCGTTCTCGGGCTTCTTCTCCAAAGACGAGATTCTCTCGGCCTGCGGCGAATATGACTGGCTCGCTTACGTCTGGATGTCGATGGTTGCAGGTCTGACCGCGTTCTACATGTTCCGTCTCTACTTCCTTATCTTCTGGTGGAAAGAGCACAAAGTCGCCGACCCCCATCACGTGCCCCACGACCAGCCTTGGACGATGTCTCTGCCGCTGATAATCCTTGCCGCCATTTCATGTGTGGCCGGATTCATCCCCTTCGGCAACCTCGTCAGCTGGAACGGCGAGCCCTATGACTTCATGGCTCACTTCGACTGGGGTGTCGCAGCTGTCAGCCTTACTGTGGCTGTGGTTGCCATCGCCCTCGCAGCCGTTATGTACCGCAAGGAAAACAAACTCCCCGAGAAATTCAAGAATGCACTGCCCGCTCTGTGGCGCTGGTCATTCCACCGTTTCTACTGGGACGAACTCTACATGTTTATCACCCACAAGATTATTTTCAATGGCATCTGCCGCCCGATTGCTTGGTTTGACCGACACATCATCGACGGCACTATGGATTCGTTCGCCACTATCACCAATAAAGCCTCAGAGCTTATCAGACCGCTCCAGTCAGGTCAGATACAGATGTATGTCTGGATTTATCTCATCGGAGCCCTCTTGCTCGGCGGCGTGACTGTCCTCTGCCTCATTTAATTTAACCTAAGGGATTTAAACCAATCAAATAAGTAATTGCAATGTTTTCCAATATCCTGATATATTTTGTGGTGATACCGCTGCTCATGCTCGGCGGTCTTGCCCTCTGTCGCAACATCAGGCAGATACGCGCAGTCGCCGTCACGGGCTCCGTTGCCCTGACAGCCCTGTCGGTCTATCTTCTTGTCGAATATCTTGCGCAGCGCGCAGCCGGCGCGACCGATCCGATGCTCTTCACCGGCGAGTGGTCGTGGTTTGCTCCGCTTAACATAAACCTCGCTGTCGGTGTCGACGGCATCTCGATTGCCATGCTGCTGCTGTCGTCGATTATAGTTTTCGCCGGCTCGTTCGCATCATGGAAGATACCCCAGCCCAAAGAGTTCTTCCTTTGGCTCATCCTCCTGTCGACCGGCGTCTTCGGCTTCTTCATCTCGATTGACCTCTTCACCATGTTCATGTTCTATGAGGTCGCTCTTATCCCTATGTACCTGCTTATCGGTGTCTGGGGCTCGGGCCGCAAGAACTACTCGGCCATGAAGCTGACACTTATGCTTATGGGCGGCTCGGCATTCCTGATGCTCGGCCTAATCGGCATCTACTACCACTCGGCTCCCGAGGGCGGCACACTGACATGGAATCTCCTCGAGATTTCTCAGAACGCTTCAATCAGCCGCGGCTGGCAGTATTTCCTCTTCCCCATGACATTTGTCGGTTTCGGTGTGCTCGGTGCCATGTTCCCCTTCCACACATGGTCTCCTGACGGTCACGCTTCGGCCCCCACGGCAGTGTCAATGCTCCACGCCGGCGTGCTCATGAAACTCGGAGGTTACGGCTGCTTCCGCGTCGCCATCTTCCTTATGCCTGAGGCTGCTACGGAGCTCGGCTGGATATTCCTCATCCTGACCGGCATTTCGGTTGTCTACGGTGCGTTCAGCGCATGTGTTCAGACTGACCTTAAATACATCAACGCCTACTCGTCGGTGTCACACTGCGGTCTGGTGCTCTTCGCCATACTTATGTATAACACTACGGCCATGACAGGCGCTATCATGCAGATGCTCTCTCACGGTCTTATGACAGCCCTCTTCTTCGCCCTCATCGGCATGATTTACGGTCAGACACACACACGCGACATCCGCGAGATGAACGGTCTGATGCGTGTCATCCCTTATCTCGGCGTCTGCTACGTCATCGCCGGTATGGCTTCGCTCGGTCTGCCGGGCCTCAGCGGTTTCGTAGCCGAGATGACCATCTTTGTCGGCTCGTTCGGACAGGGCATGAAAGACTATCTCGCCGGCGAAGGCTCGCTCCGTCTCGTCTTCACCATCATAGCCTGCTGCTCGATTGTCATCACCGCCGTCTACATCCTCCGTGTTGTCGGTAAACTGCTCTTCGGTCAGTTCAAGCTCGCTCACCCCGTCGAGCTCCGCGACGCCACATGGTGGGAGCGCATCTCGACAGCCACTCTGATTATCTGCGTGGCCGGCATCGGTTGTTTCCCCAACTTCTTCAGCCATTTGATTAATTTCACCTTCCGTCCCGAAATCTTCAAGGTGCTCGGCCTGAATTAATAAGATTAACAAGAAATGGATTACTCACAGTTTTTAGCAATGAAGCAGGAAATTGGTCTGTTGATCGTCTTCCTGTTAGTCTTCCTCTACGATACGTTCATGCCTCAGGGCAAGCTCCGCTGTCTGCCCGGTTTCGCCGCCATATTGGTCGCAGCCCTCACGGCATGGGGCCTGACATCATGCTGCATCAACGGCTGCTCGGTTGCCGCTTTCGCCGGCATGTATGAAACCTCGCCTGTCATCGCCGCAATAAAGAACATTCTTAATATCGGTGTCGTCATCGTCCTGATTCAATCAATAAAGTGGGCCAACTCCGACGAGATGCACTTCCGTCGCGGCGAGTTCTACGAGCTGCTGCTTGTGACACTCTTCGGCATGTATCTGATGATTTCAGCCCGTCACTTCCTCCTCTTCGTCATCGGCCTCGAGGCTGCGTCGCTGCCTCTCGCCGCTATGGTCGCCCTTGACAAGAATCGTTACGAAAGCCATGAGGCTGCTGTCAAATATATACTCACGGCTGTCTTTTCGTCGGCTGTGTTTATGATGGGTCTCTCATTTGTCTACGGCCTGACCGGCTCGCTGTATTTCGAGAATATTTATGTGGCCGTTTCGTCATCGATGAGCGTTATGCTTGTTATGGCGATTGCCTTTGTCATCGCCGGCATCGGATTCAAGCTCTCGCTTGTTCCTTTCCACCTCTGGACAGCCGACGTTTATCAGGGTGCTCCGACCTCGGTCACCTCTTATCTGTCGGTTATCTCCAAGGGCGCCGCAGCCTTCGCTTTCATGGTCATTCTCGCTCAGGTGTTCGGCGCCGTTTACCACGATGTCTGGGAGTGGATGCTTTATGCACTCATTATCCTGACCATTACCGTCGGTAACCTCTTTGCCATCCGCCAGCGTAACATGAAGCGTTTCCTTGCTTTCTCGTCAGTGTCGCAGGCCGGCTACATTATGCTCGGCATCATAGCCTTCAATACCATGGGTGTCGCAGCGATGATGTATTACATCCTCGTCTATATCTTCTCCAATCTCGCTGCTTTCGGCGTTATCGGAGCTATCGAGAATGCCACAGGCCATGTGTCGATGGACGATTACCGTGGACTTTACAAGACCAATCCGCGTCTGTCGGTAGCCATGATGCTCGCCATGTTCTCACTCGCAGGCATCCCGCCCTTCGCCGGATTCTTCTCGAAATTCTTTATCTTCACCGGTGCAATCAATCAGGGCTCGGTCGCAATCTATGTGCTTGTGCTCATTGCCTTGATTAACACCATCGTCTCGCTCTACTACTATCTCCTTGTTGTCAAGGCCATGTTCATCAGCGAGGACGAGTGTAAGATTGCATGGTTCCGTTCGTCATTCACTGAGCGTCTCGGTTTGTGGATTACAGTCGCAGGCATCCTGCTTATCGGTATTGTAAGCTGCTTCTACAGCCATCTGCTTGAGCTCACAGCATCAGGCTCGCTCGGTATGTACTTCCTCTGATCAGCAGAAAATCAAATATGCGCTACAGCCGCGAGTCCGAAGGGATTCGCGGCTGTCATTTTATATAATGATAAAATAGCTAAAGTAGCTATGATAGCTACCCTATATCAACAGTGCAGCAGGCCGTCGGCCTGCTGCACTGTTGATATAGGGTATGTTTAATATGCCATGTCATCTTGGTTGGCGTCGCCGGTGAATACCACTTCCCAGTGACCGCCCTTGTCAGGACCTATGCGGCGCAGATAACCGTCGTGTTTCAGGCGTGAAAAGTGGCGTTCGATGCCTTTGGTCGATACGCCGATGATTTTTGATATTGCTGCGGCACTTAGTTTTGGATTGTCAAGCAGCAACTGCAGTATTTTGCCTCTCGTTTTAAGCGGATTTATAATTAGAGGCGTGTGTATGTACGCTCTTTTTTTCTTTGGCTCGGCCTTTTTGACCGGTTTCGGTAAAGATTGGACATAGACCGAGAAGGCTTTTAAATCATCCGAAAGATGCACGCACATCGTTTCAGAGAGATAACTGCGGAACAGGTCGGGATTGTTATGCAGGATGCTGTCGCGATAGGCCTCTATATAAGACTTTGAGTCGTTTGCGTCGACACGTGTCGGGAGCAGTCCGTACTCACACTGCATCCAGTTGGTGACAAGTCTTGCCATCCGGGCGTTACCTGATGTCCACGGACTGATATACATCAGCATCCGTTGGATGTCAAATGTGAAATAATAGTAGTCGATGGTGCTTTTCAGCGAAATCTGACGCCTATATTCGTTAATATCATTGCACAGATGTCTGACAAGATTGCCGATGTTTTTTGCCGGAGCATGAGACAGCCCGTCGGGCCCTTCGGGCAGTTCGTGTTTACGGAAGTCGCACGACGGCTCCTCTGACTCGTTTAAATCGTCGGAGTTTACAATGCCTGCAAGCACACATAGTTTGTTTATGTCGATATCTACATGATTGCGGGCATATTCTTCCATCTTTTTATATGCACGCGCAAGAGAAATGACTGTCATTGTTTCGGCTTGATTCTCATCATTGGCCTTCGGGTCAAATGACATGTAGTTAGGCTCGGCCGGGGTCGTATTTTCACTTAGAGCTGCCGAATGTAAGATAAGTATCCGCGTCCATAACCAGTTGAAGTTAGGGAGTTGTTCGATACCCGACGCGTGATACTTCGCTATAATATCATTTAAACTATCTTTCACACCGCTAAGTTAAGTAAAATATAAATTTTATTGAAGAGTATTTAAGGTAAATGAATGTAATTATATCGTAAATAAATTAAAAAGAGTTTCAACGTTCACCCAACGCTTTATGCCATTAAGTCAAGATGTTTTCGCATATATCTGATTGAGCGTATATTGAATTATGGGGCCGAAAAATAAGCTGAATTATCTTATTTTAATAAATTGAAACCGATTTTTAGATTAATTTTTGCTTAAAAATAATGTATTTTGAACGGTATTTATGCGTCCGTAATTATCCGGTATAAAACAGTATCGGCATGCCGTCAAGGCATGCCGATACTGTTAAGATATGTCGTGTAATGTAATTACTTGGCGGCTGTCTGTGCGGGCTCTTCTTCTACGCCGGCGAGAACGGGGTCAATCATGATGCGACCGCAGTATTCGCAGACGATAACTTTTTTGTGGAGCTTTATTTCCATCTGCTTTTGAGGCGGGATGCGGTTGAAGCAGCCACCGCAGGCGTTACGCTGCACATATACGATGCCGAGGCCGTTGCGCGCGTTCTTGCGGATGCGTTTGAAGGCCTGCAGTGTGCGCTCGTCGATGCCGGGCTCGAGAGCTTTGGCTTTCTCGCGGAGTGATTCTTCCTCTTGACGTGTTTCGCTGACGATTTCGTCAAGTTCGGTTTTCTTTTCGGCGAGTATGTGGTTGAGGTCGGCGAGTTTCTCCTGAGTGGCGGCTATTTCGGCGGTCTTTGTCTCGATGGCGCGTGTATAGTCGTTGATATGTTTTTCGGCGAGTTCTATTTCGAGATTCTGAAACTCGACCTCTTTTGTGAGCAGGTCAAACTCGCGGTTGTTGCGCACGTTGTCAAGCTGTTCTTTGTAACGATCGATGAGCTGAGAGCAAGAATTGATTTTCTCTTTTTCGGCTGCAAGATTCTGGCGAAGCTCGGCGATTTCGCGGTTAAAGTTTTCGATACGGGTCTGCAGACCGGCGATATTGTCCTCGAGGTCCTTGACTTCGAGAGGCAGCTCGCCGCGAATGGTCTTAATCCGGTCGATTTCCGAGAGAATTGTCTGGAGGTCGTAGAGGGCTTTGAGGCGCTTTTCGACCGAGAGGGTCTGCTCTGATTTCTTATCGGTTGCCATGTGTTAGATATACTTTATTGGATTTGATTCGATTTCTGATAAATAGCATGCAAAGTTAGGAAATTTTTTTGTAATAATCTGATAAAAAATTTCTTTTGTGCAGGCTTCGCTTTCATAATGACCGATGTCGATTATCAGCAGACGGTCTTTGTAGTCGACAAAGTCATGATAGCGTGTGTCGGATGTGATAAACGCTTCGGCGCCGGCGCGCATGGCGTCAGCTGCAAATTCGCTGCCCGAGCCGCCGCAGATGGCAATACGCCTGATCTGCAGCTCGTCGTCGGTCACGAGGCCGGTGCATCTCACGACGGGAGAGCCGAACGCCTCTTTGACTGCGGCGATAAGTTCTGACGGTCTCATGGGCTTGCCGAGTGTCGCCAGAATACCTAAACCGAGTGTAGGGTCTGTGTTCTCGAGAGCCGAGACCTCGATATGCACGTCGTCAGAGTCAAGCACATCGGCGAGCATCGCGGTCACGGCGTCTGCCTCAGAGCGGTCTATGACGCAGCTGATTGTCGATGTGGCGGTCTCGCTCATCGCGGCCAACGGGGCTGCCGCAGCATCTGTTGCTGCTATTTTAGTCACGACGTCTGTCGACGAGGTGCAGCTGAAACCATCCGGCCGTAATCCTGTAGCGCGGCCGAGAGCCTCATACATAGCGATTCGCACGTCGTCGGCGCGTTCGCTGCTGACCGTTACGCTAAGACGCATGCGTCTGTTCTCTAACGGTTTGAGCACACGGCGCGGTCTGGCACCTAATTTCTCGGCCATGCGGTAGCTGACACCGCCGACAGCGCTGTCTGTGGCGGTGTGTGACGAGTAGACGGCTATGCCGGCTGCCACGGCTTTCATGACTGCCTCCTCGACCGCCGTGTTGCCGCACAGCTTGCGCAGCGGCTTGAAAATCAGCGGATGATGTGAGATTATCAGATTGCAGCCGCGTTTTTTTGCCTCGTCGACTATGTCGGGTGTGACATCGACACACAGCAGCACGCCGGTACATTCGGCGAGGCGCGAGCCTATCTGCATGCCCGTGTTGTCCCACGACTCCTGTAGAGCCGTGGGAGCAAATGACTCGATGGCTGAGATGATGTTGGCGTTTGTCATCCTTATTGGCGGGGTAGGTTATTCCTGCGGTTTGACGAGGTCAATCTGCAGTTCGTCCAACTGTTTCTGGTCGAGTGCTGCGGGAGCGTCGAGCATAACGTCGCGGCCCGAGTTGTTTTTGGGGAAAGCGATGCAGTCGCGGATGCTGTCGAGTCCGGCGAAGAGCGATACCCAGCGGTCGAGGCCGTAGGCGAGACCGCCGTGAGGCGGTGCGCCGAACTTGAATGCGTTCATCAGGAAGCCGAACTGCTCCTGAGCCTTCTCGGGGGTGAAGCCGAGTATCTCGAACATCTTGGCCTGCAGCTCGCTGTCGTGGATACGAATAGAGCCGCCGCCGACTTCCACGCCGTTGATGACCATGTCATAGGCGTCGGCGCGCACGGCTGCCGGGTCTGTGTCGAGCATAGGGATATCCTCGTCTTTGGGATGGGTGAACGGGTGGTGCATGGCCATCAGGCGCTGCTCCTCGTCGCTCCACTCAAACATCGGGAAGTCGACGACCCAAAGGCAGGCGAACTTGTCCTTGTCGCGCAGTCCGAGCTGACGGCCCATCTCGAGACGGAGCTCGCACAGCTGCTTGCGGGTCTTCATGGCGTCGTCGCCGCTGAGTATGAGGATAAGGTCACCGGGCTCGGCGTTCATCTTCTTTTTAAGTTCTTCGAGAGCCTCGGACGTATAGAATTTGTCGACCGACGATTTGACTTTGCCGTCGGCCTCGACGCGGGCGTAGACCATGCCTTTGGCGCCGATCTGCGGGCGTTTGACATATTCGGTCAGCGCGTCAAGCTGTTTGCGTGTGTAGTGTGCTGCGCCCTTGGCGTTGATGCCGCCGATGTAGGCCGCGTTGTCAAACACGCTGAAACCGTGGCCCTTGAGAGTATCCATCAGCTCGACGAAGCGCATGTCGAAACGCAGGTCGGGTTTGTCGCTGCCGTAATACTTCATGGCGTCGGCCCAAGGCATGCGAATGAACGGCTCGGTCAGCTCGATGCCGCGGATAGTCTTGAACAGATGCTTGGCCATGCCCTCGAAGAGCTCGATGACATCGTTTTGCTCGATAAAGCTCATCTCGCAGTCAATCTGTGTGAACTCGGGCTGACGGTCAGCGCGCAGGTCCTCGTCGCGGAAGCATTTCACAATCTGGAAGTAACGGTCCATGCCCGACACCATCAGCAGCTGCTTGAGCGTCTGGGGCGACTGGGGCAGGGCGTAGAACTGGCCGGGATTCATGCGCGAAGGCACGACGAAGTCGCGTGCGCCCTCGGGCGTAGAGCCGACGAGCATAGGGGTCTCGATTTCCAAGAAGCCCTTAGAGTCAAGGTAGCGGCGCACCTCCATGGTCATGCGGTGGCGCAGCTCGAGGTTGCGGCGCACGGCGGCGCGGCGCAGGTCGAGATAGCGGTAGCGCATGCGGATATCATCGCCGCCGTCAGTGTCGTCCTCGATGGTGAACGGGGGCACCTCGCTGGGGTTGAGTACTGTAAGCTCATTGGCGATGATTTCGATGTCGCCGGTGGGCATGTTGGGGTTTTTGCTTGTGCGTTCGGCCACAGTGCCTTTGACCTGCACGACAAACTCGCGGCCGAGGTGATTGGCTGCCTCGGTGAGTTTTGCGTCGTGCTCGATGTTAAAGACCACCTGTGTGATGCCGTAGCGGTCGCGGATGTCGACAAAAGTCATGCCGCCCATCTTGCGGCTGCGTTGCACCCAGCCGGCGAGCGTCACTTCGCGTCCGGCGTCTGAGAGACGGAGCTCTCCGCATGTATTGGTTCTGAACATATTGTTAAGTAGACAGTTAATTTCGATTGTCGGTTTATCAACCTACAAAAGTAATCAACTTTTACCAATCATCAAAATCAAACATCATGGTGTGCATATAAATCGTTGTGTATTGTATGAAACCAAACAGGCAGCCACGGATTATAGCGGCTGCCTGCATATATGTGTGTGATACAAATTATTTGACGATTTTAGTGGTAAGGACCGAGCCGTCGGCGGCGGTGACAGTCACGATGCAGAGGCCTGAGGCGAGGGCCGAGCAGTCGACTTCTGCGGCGGCGACATCGATTACGAGGCTGCCGCTGATGTCATGGATTCTGACCGTGGGGCGCTCGCCGGCGCCGGTGACTGTCATTAAGTCGCCGCTGCGTGAGATGATGATGCCCGTGTTGTTTTCGATGTCATAGATTGCGCTTGGAGTGGCGATTTTAAATCTTACCGGATCGCTGATCTGTCTGCTGCCGGAGAAGAATGCGGCCATATATTCTTTACCCGGCTCCGCAGCGACAAAATTGCCTGACGCAACGACGTCCTGTGAGTTACCGGCGCTGATAAAGTAGATAGGCGTGCTGAACTGTGCCACAGCCGCTACGGAGCCGCTTGTGTAGGGGAAGATGGCCAGAGTCAGTTTGCCGGTGAAATATCCGGCCGAACATGTCAGAGTGGCCGATACGCTGACATCCGTGCGGTCGACAGCTGTAGTGTTGCCGTCGGTCATGTGCACGTCGGTCACGGTTATCGAAGTCTCGTCGGGTGCGGCAAGCAGCGTGACGGGGATGCCGTCGGAGACAGGCTCATAAGTCTTGGCGTTGACGAAATAGAGTGTGTAGTCGCCCGGATCAGGCTCTCCGGTCTGAGACGAGAATCTGTAGTTTGAATAATAATCGACGTCGTTTGTACCGCCGGCCTCGATGTCGAGCTGATATTCATTGCCGAGGGCTGCGATTTCGTTGTTTGAGTCGATAAATGCGGCGCATACCGGCCCGTAGTACTCATATGTGGCAGATGTATTTGCGGCGGTGGCGGTGATATGAAACTCGGAGCCGAGATAGAACGGGGTGGGTGTGGCGATGTCACTCACGTTCACAGATGCCTTGACTATGGGCTCGAACGTGACAGATTGTCCGCTCACAGTCATAGTCAGCGAGCTGACAGAGGTGATAGGCGCGGTTAGCTCCGTCCATTTGCCGGCTGCATCGCAATAGGCCGGCGAGACAGTATATGTGCCGTCAGAGACGTCGTCGGGAATGGCGACAAAGAAGGCGCCGCGTCCCGCACCGAACGACAGATTGACCTCGGTGCCTTTGAGATAGCGTGTCTCTCCGCCGGGCACGGCGACGACTTTAAGGCCGAGCGCGCCTTGGAATGTTGCGGGCGTAAAGTTGAAAATGTCGCCGTTAAACTGTATGCTGTTGCCTTTGACAGCAGTCTGACTTGCCGGCAGGAAATCTGAGGTCAGCATCAGGTTGTAGTAGTACTCTGAAGTACCCGAGGGGCGTTTGACGCAGGCGATGATGTCTTGGTCGAAGTTGAAACCTGATGTGGAGCCGCCGATGCCCTGTGACATGGGGTCAAGGGCTGTCAGCAGGTAGTAGCCGTCGCTAAGGCCGCCCCATCCCCAGTTGAAGTGGAAATATCCGTCACTGCTATATCCGTCGCAGACAAAACTGTGGCCGCCCTCGGAGCTCTGTCCCGAGTACTGCACGGGACCGTAGTCGGTGAGTTGGGAGTAGACGATGTTCTCCCAGTCGACGAGGCCGTAATTGTCGCGCGAGAGGTAGCGCACGCCCTTGTCATAACCGAAATAATCGGCAAGTGCCTTGACAACCTCTAATGACGAGGCTCCCGACTCACTCGACGAGTAGTCCATGCTGACCGACACGCCGCAGCTGTACATAAGTGTGGCCACGGCATTGCGTTGGGCCTCCGTGGCCGTCGATGTGTATGTGTCGAGCATGTTGGCCCAGTCGTAAGTCGTCTCGCCGTAGTTGACGGTCAGGGTCTGACCGTTCCAGCTGTAAGACTTTGAGCCTGTACCTTTCTCTGGCCACTGATGGTAAGCCATCACCTGTGCGAGCGCCGTTGCCACGCAGCCCGTCACGGAGCGTTTGCCGTTATCCATAGGGCAGAGGTCGTTATAAGGGGCGTCCTGATTCCAGTGAGTCTTACACAGCGGGGCGATGGCGTCGCGGGCAGGCCGTGCAGTCGCGCGCATGACGCCCGACTGCCGGGCGGCCTCAATCTGGCGTGTGTATGTCTCGAGCCAGTAGCGCATGGACGGCGGCATCGTCTCGGCGCGTACCGAGCCGCGGTCAGAGTACCCGAGCAGTGCGGGAGCCTCAGACTCGGCGCTGACAATCAAGTAACCTTCGCCTGACGCCGGGGTGTCAAACACATACACCGCAGGCTCGCCGGCAGCGGTTTTTGCTGTCATTACCGGCAGACGGTCTGAAATTTTAGCGGCTACGCGGGCTGCGGCCGGTTTCGTTTTGTTGACGCGGGCAAGAGCCTCGGCCGGACCGAGCACATCGGCCTCGGCGGTCAGTGAGCCGATGACGAGGCTCAAAGCCGTTACATAAATAAAAGAGTAGAGATGTTTCATAACGTTGAGTGGCGTTTGATAGGGATAAGCATTTAAGCATAAATTACAGATTTATAACAATTATAAGTCAGGCAAATGTTCGTCTCACACATACTTTTATTAACTTTGCGTCAATATAAGCAACCCGTAACATCACATTAACAGCTATGTCACGTCTTTTTCCAATCGCAATGATAGCCATTATGACAGCATCATGCACAAAATCGGCCAAGCTCGAGTATCCGGCTGCGCCGACCGACGACACCGTCGACAACTATTTCGGCCATGAGGTCGCCGACCCATATCGTCCTCTTGAAAACGATACAGCCGCAGCCACACTCGCATGGGTTGAGGCCGAGAACAAGGTGACACAGGACTATTTATCAAAGATTCCGTTCCGCGCCAAACTGCGCGAGCGTCTCGAGCAGCTCAACGATTATCCCAAACAGGGCATGCCATCCAAGGAGAGCGACGGTCGCTATTACTTCTATCGCAACGACGGCCTGCAAAACCAGTCGGTGCTCTACCGCTCGGCCACACTCGACGGCGAGGCCGAGGTATTCCTCGACCCCAACAAACTCTCTGATGACGGCACCGTAGCGCTGACCGGCGTCTATCAGTCGCATGACGGCAAGCACACCGCCTACACAATCTCGCGCAGCGGCTCTGACTGGACCGAGATTTATGTTATGGACACCGAGACCGGCGAGCTCTTGCCTGACCATATCGAGTGGGCTAAGTTCACCGGCGCCGCATGGCAGGGCGACGGTTTCTATTACAGCGCATACGACCGCCCCGAGGCCGGCAAGGAGTTCTCAAACGCAAACGAATACCATAAGGTTTACTATCACAAATTAGGCACACCTCAGAGCGAAGATAAGGTTGTCTATGAGAATAAAAACGAGCCCCTCCATTTCCACAACGTCGACGTCACTGACGACGAGTCGACCCTGATTGTCTACGGTGGCGGACAGGGCAACGGAAACTCGATGTTTGTCAAGGATCTGCGTCGCCCCGACTCAAAGTGGGTGACCGTCGAGCCCTCGCAGGACAACGATATCTCTGTAATCGGTGCCCGTGACGGCAAACTCTATATGATGACATCTGCCGACGCACCGCGCAACCGCGTGGTTGTTGCCGACATAGCCCGTCCGCAGCGTGCCGCTTGGCGTGACTTCGTGCCCGAAGACAGCACGGCCGTGCTCGTCGGCGCACAGTTTGCCGGCGACAAGCTTATCGCCACCTATGACAAGGACGCCTCACATCACGCCTATGTAGTCAACGACAAGGGCGAGCGCGTCAACGAAATCAAGCTGCCGACCTACGGCACTCTCCGTTTCTCGACCGACCCCAAGAGCGATGAGGTTTACTACACGTTCTCGTCGTTCAGCTATCCTCCGACGGTCTACAGCTACGACATGGCCACAGGCGACAGCAAAGTCTTCGCCGAGACAGAGCTCAAGGACTTCAACCCCGAGGATTATGTGACCGAGCAGGTCTTTTATCCTTCGGCCGACGGCACAAAAATCCCCATGTTCATCACTTATAAAAAAGGTCTGCAGCGCGACGGCAAAAATCCCGTCTACCTCTATGGTTACGGCGGTTTCAACATCACGCTCAACCCCGGTTTCTCGGCCAACCGTCTGCTCTGGCTCCAAAACGGCGGCATCTACGC
>DXYS01000021.1:34468-37635 GCA_019415705.1 Bacteroidales bacterium
TGTATAAGAGACAGCATCTACGCTCAGGCCAACCTCCGCGGTGGCGCCGAGTATGGTGAGGCATGGCATCTCGCCGGTACGAAGCAGCAGAAACTCAACGTGTTCAACGACTTCATCGCCGCTGCCGAGTATATGATTGGCGAAGGCTGGACCACGCCCGAGCTCATGACCATCGAGGGCGGCTCTAACGGCGGTCTGCTCGTCGGTGCTGTGACCAACATGCGTCCCGACCTCTTCCGCGTTGCCATTCCCCGTGTCGGCGTCATGGACATGATGCGCTACCACCTTTTCACCATCGGCTGGAACTGGGCTCATGACTACGGCACATCGGCCGATTCGCCCGAGATGGCGGAGTATCTGCTCGCCTACTCGCCGCTCCACAATATCAAGAACGACGGCACACCTTATCCCTCGATTATGGTAACTACCGCCGACCACGATGACCGAGTCGTCCCGGCTCACTCTTTCAAATACGCCGCCACTCTGCAGGCTGCCGACACCGGCGACCGCCCCAAGCTGATACGCATAGACTCAAAGGCCGGCCACGGCTCGGGCAAACCCATCGCCAAGATCATCGACGAGTATGCTGACATCTATTCATTTATATTCTATAACCTCGGCATAGACCCGACTAAAAAGTGAATTTGAAATACAGACTATATCTGACGAAACTGAGCGCCGCCCTTGTGGCGGCGCTCTTCTGCTCGTCGTGTTTCACTGGCATCGAGTCGACACCGCGCATCTCGTCAGACGATGTGCGTCGTCAGCGTGTCTCGGCCTCGCCCGAACAGCTCTTTCTGAGCGACATCCGTCCGCAGTCGCCGTCGCAGTGGCAGCCGGGCAAGCGTTTTTATGTCGCTGATGACAAGATTTCGATAATCTTTGCGGCCGGTGCCGGCACAGACCGTCCGCTGTCGGGGACTGACATCATCTTCGAACGATTTGAACAAGTGCCGTCCGTGACGGGGCAGGGCGCCACGGAGCTGGTCTTCCGTATCAGCGGAGATGCGTCGGGCAAGCTGCTGAAGTATCCCGTGGCAGCCGATCTCAAATCGCTTGAGAGCCGCGAGCGTCTCGAGGTGCCGTTCACTATCGAGCGCTCTGTTGTCGACAGTGTCGACCGTGTGATGCGCGGCAACAGCTACTACATTTCCACGCCAAAATGGTATGCAGCCTCTGACGGTCGCGAGACTGTCGGGCGTCGTCATATCCCGGTGCGCATCGACAGTGTGTCGACTGGCACTTATATATATCCTCTGCGCGTGTGGTTTACTCCGTCAGACGATACGGCCAAGACATTTTACATCCCGATGACCATCGGCACTGACCGCGCCGCGACACGCAATTTTGATGCCGTCTTTCATTTCGACAATCCGCGTCTGCGTTATCCCCGCATTACTGACGACGTGTGGGCGCTCATCATCAACAGCCGCGTCCGCGACGGCATGACGCGCGACGAGTGCCGTCTCGCTCTCGGCGCTCCTGACAGCTACCGCACGATACCGGTCACCAATGCCGTGGTCGAGCAATGGAGCTATGCCGACGGCGTCTATCTGATTTTTGAAGACGGTCTGCTGACCCGTTACCGTATTTAGTCTGCTGACCATATGAAACTTACATTTCTCGGCACAGGCACATCATGCGGCGTTCCGTTTATCGGCTGTGACTGCGAAGTCTGCCGCTCGACCGATCCGCACGACAAACGTCTGCGTGCATCGGCGCTTGTCACCCTTGACAACGGGCGTCGACTGCTCATCGACTGCGGTCCCGACTTCCGTCAGCAGATACTCGCCTGCGGCTCGCCCTCGCTTGACGCCGTGCTGCTTACTCACATCCACTATGACCATGTCGGCGGTTTGGACGATATGCGCCCCTATGCCTACGGCAAGCCTTTCCCTGTCTACTGCCGCGCCGACGTGGCGCGCAACATACGCACACGTCTGCCTTACTGTTTCGCCGAGCATCCTTATCCGGGCGTGCCGTCGTTTAATCTGCATGTTATCGACCCGGAGCAGCCGTTCACCGCTGTCGGCGTCGATGTCGAGCCGCTGCCTGTGATGCACGGGCGGATGCCTATCGTCGGCTTCCGCATCGGTCCTTTGGCTTACATCACCGACTGCCTGACGATGCCCGACGAGACGCTTGACAAAATCCGGGGCGTCGACACTCTTGTCATCAACGCCCTGCGCATCAAGCCCCACATGTCGCATATGAACTTACAGGCCGCTCTCGATGTTATAAAATCAACGGAACCGAGACAGGCCTTTCTCACCCACATGAGCCACGACATCGGTCTGCATGCCGCTGTCAGCCGTCTTCTCCCCGAGGCTGTGTCGTTTGCCTATGATGGTCTGACTGTCACGATTCCCGAGTGACATCATACTATTGTAAGCAATTCTAAAACATAGCATCATGATTAAAGTAACTTATCTTGACCACAGCGGTTTTGCCGTTGAGACCCCTGATGTCTTAATGGTTTTTGACTATTACCGCGACCCGGCTCATAAAGTTAAAAAAACACTCGAACACCGGCCGGACCTCCCCGTGGTGTTCTTTGTCACACATCGTCATCACGACCATTTCAGCCACGAGATTTTTGACCTCGGTCAGAGTCACAAACGTCAGTATATCATCAGCAATGATGTAAAAGACAAAGACATTCATTTCGATATGCCTATCGGCTGGATGAGTCATGGCGACAAGATTGAGGACCTGCTCGGCGGTCTGACTGTCAGGGCGTTCGGCACGACCGGTCGCGGATGTAGCTTTGTCGTGACCACCGCTGACGGCAAAAATATCTTCCACGCCGGCGAACTCGGCGAATCTCCCTCGCATAATGACGATTCGCCCCGTGACATTCATGCCTACCGCGAGAAATTTGAGGTTGCTGTCGGGCGCATCGCCGAGGCACAGCCAACGTTTGACCTCGCCTTTATGGCGGTCGAGCCGGTCGACAATCCTGACTTCGCACAGGCTGCCGTGTACTTCTTGGAGAAAGCCGATGTCGCCGTCTTTATTCCTTATCACACTGATGACCCCAAAGACAAGGCTTGCGATTTCGCCTCCTATCCGTTCACCAAGGACGTTTCCACACGCATGGTCTGCCTTGCCAAACCCGGCGAATCAGCCGAAATCTGACAGTAAGATAACGCATTATATCACGGCGG
>DXYS01000021.1:37645-37894 GCA_019415705.1 Bacteroidales bacterium
ATGTTCATCCATTGCCCCGCCGATTGTATCTAAGGGGGCCAACAAAATTTTAGGGACGTGCCTTTGGCGCGTATTGTTTGGTTATCAGGAGATTGTGTGCAAATATAGGCCCTGCGGATTTTTCGGGTGGAGCGCACTGGTCAATGCAGAATGTTAACTTCGTCCGCGTTAGCGGTCGGAGCCACGTAGTGGCTCGAGCATGTTAGGCCACGGTAAGCAGGCTGTAGGCCTGCGCAACCGTGGTTTTTA
>DXYS01000022.1 GCA_019415705.1 Bacteroidales bacterium
CGGCCCCCTCGCGCCCCGCGGCTGACGGCCCCGCTCCAAAACTGCGCGTGCCCGGCCTCTCGCTGCGCCGTCACGGACAAGACACCGACGGAGCTGCAGCCGCCGCGCAAGCCGACACTCTCGCCGAGACTTACAGCGACAGCGATGTCGAGCGGGCATGGACGTCGTTTATGGAAGAACACTCCTCGGAGGTGCTCCTTGTCAACACCATGCGCAAGGCCGTGCCCGGACGCACTGCGCCCGACACCTACACCGTAGTAGTCGAGAACGACGTCCAGTCAGGCATCCTCATGCAAGGCATGCTTGAAATACTCACGTTCATGCGCAAAAAAATCCGTAACGACAGATTCAACATCGTCACGGAAGTCACAGACGGTCCCGGCTCGCCGAAGACATGGACCGAACAGGAAGTTCTCGCCGACATCCGCCGTCGCAACAGCGATTTCGCGGACTTTGTCGACGACTTCAAGCTGACCCTGCTCTGAGCCTGTCAGCGGGTAGCGTAATCAAGCACAGTCGGCGACTCTACGTCTACGCCGAACTCTTTGGCACGTCGCAGGATAGCGCGAGCCAGCTGCGGTTTAAGCTCCTCAGGACAATAACGGAAATAAGCCTCTGCGGCACGCACGTGTGCGGCATCGGGCATGGGATATTCACGACGCTGCGGCAGTCCGAAAACCGAGTCGGGGAGTTCTTTCTTTTCTTCGTAAGAGATGCGGTCGTTCATAATCATAACTAATTTAAAGACTCTATTAAAACGACCCCGCCGCCGCGATTGTTCGGACCCGAGCGGCGGCATGGATAATATTCGCATAAAACGCTGACGGCCAAATCATATGTGCCGAATGGGACACCCCACGTCATTATGCTGTTTTTCAAGCTTTTACGCCTTGTTTGTCCGCGTTAGCGGTCGTAGCCGCATAGCGGCGGAGGCAAGTGAGGCCACGGTAAGCAGGCTGTTAGGTCTGCGCAACCGTGGTAACAATGTCATCTCAAAATAAAGCGCTCTGTAGGTGCGCCGTATTGATAATAAGCGTTTTATACTTTGCGTCACCCCTACAGGGTGAATTATTCATTTCTGATTGATTTCCTATGACTGCGCTGACCTACAGTCAGCTTGTCATAGGCTCACATACGGCGCTGCGCTGCAGCGCTGACGCGCCGATGGCGCTTGCAACTCGGATGTCATTGAAACGCAGGGACATGCCAAAGCGACCGGTCGGGAGCGGCGGCATGTATAGGCGTGTATAAAGCCCTGACGGCCACATAATACGTGCCAAAGGCACGTCCCTACAATATGATGATAATCAAATGAATAACGTGGACGATTAAAAATCGTCCCTCCATATTCGCCTCCATGTTTATTTACGGGTGAGGGCGTGGCGGCGTTCGTAGACGGGGAGGTCAGAGAGGGGGATTTTATTGAACTTGGTTATTGATGGCAGGAAGTAGGCCCAGAGCTGCTCTGGCGAGAGTTTGGTGATACGTTTGACGGTCGGGTTGAGCAGGGCGTCGATTGTGCGTTCTTGTTCGGGAGTGAAGAGGCCCGAGCCGAAGAGGTCCTTAAGTTCTACGGGCTTTTCGTCGCGGAAGATGTGGCCAAGGATACGCATACGGTGCTCGACGCGTTTCTTGCGCGCCTCGCGGCGCTCCTTGGCTTTCTCGACGCGACGACGTGCGTCGTCGGCCATAGCGTCGGACTCGGGCGTCGTGACGGGGTGAAGAGAGCTTTCGTCCAGCGACTCGGCAGCGCCGTCAGGCTTACGGATTCGTTCGGCTGTGATGATGGCCGAGACGAGGGCGTGGCATAGCGAGATGTTTTCGGGGTCGTCAAGGATTTGGCGGAGTAATTCGACGGGGATGTGAGCGGTGACGGTCTTCTGAGCTGATTTGCGTGTCTTTTTCATAGTATTCTTTGTTTTTGCCACAAAGTTAGATTAAGAACAGACGCATAAGTGACTAAATTTGTCAGTCATGCATTTTAACACTTGCATATGCCGGATCAATTAAAAAACCGCAAACGCTGACAATCAAGCATTTGCGGTTTTAACTTGTACTCCGGAGGAGAATCGAACTCCTATCAAAAGTTTAGGAAACTTCTATTCTATCCGTTGAACTACCGGAGCGGATTTTTCAAATTATACGTGCCGGTTGGCGGCCGAATTATACATGCCAAAGGCATGTCCCTACAATGGTGCAAAGGTAATAGATAAAATCGATTCGGGCAAATTTTGATATTATCAGCCCATTACGTAATTTTGCACATAAACCGCCGGCTTGCATCAGACGACGCGGCCGCCCTTAGATACTTGCATATTATGGGAAAATACTCTTTTGACACCGTTATAGACCGCCGCGGCACATCGTCGATGAAGTACGAAGGTCTTGACGGAGTTTTCGGGCGCCACGACGTTTCGCCCATGTGGATCGCCGACCTCGATTTCGCAGTCTGCCCGGACATTGTCGACGCTCTGCGTCACCGTCTCGACCACCCGATTTTAGGCTACTACGCCTGCCCCGACAGTTACTGGAACGCCGTCATCGGCTGGCTGCGCGAGCGGCACGGATTTGAGGCTCGGCGCGAGGAGATGACTTTCGTGCCGGGCGTTGTCAAGGGTATAGCATATTGCATCAACTACTTCACCCGGCCCGGTGACAAGGTGCTCATACAGCCGCCGGTCTACCACCCGTTCCGCCTCGTGACCGAGGGCAATCACCGTCAGATAGTCGAGAATCCGCTGCGCATGACCGACGGACACTACACTATGGACCTCGAGGACTTGGAGCGCAAGATTGAGACCGAGCGCCCCAAGCTGATGATACTCTGCAACCCCCACAACCCGATAGGCATACAGTGGGACGCCACGACGCTCGCCGAGGTGGCACGCATCTGCCGCGCCAACGACGTAATCGTGGTCAGCGATGAGATACACGGCGACCTGATGCTCGACGGACGCCGCCACATACCGTTTATCGACGTCAGCGACGACGCCCGCGCCGTCGGCATCATGCTCGGCGCACCGTCAAAGACTTTCAACATCCCCGGCCTTGTCAGCTCATGGATGATAATCAAAGACCCGGAGTTGCGCCGCGATTTCTATCACTGGCTTGAGGTCAACGAGTTCAGCGCGCCGATGATGATTGCGACACTCGGCGCCGAGATGGCCTATACCCACGGCCGTCAATGGCTTGACGAGATGCTTGACTACATCAAGGGCAACATCGACTTCGCCGAGCGCTATGTGGCCGAAAACATCCCCGGCGTCAGAATAGTGCGTCCTGAGGCTTCATTCCTGCTGTGGGTCGATTTCAGCGGCCTCGGCCTGTGTCAGAAAGAGATAATGGACATGCTGCTTGACAAAGCTCATATAGCCCTCAACGACGGCACGATGTTCGGGCGTCAGGGCGAAGGATTCGCCCGCCTGAATGTGGGGTGTCCGCGCTCGGTGCTCACCGAGGCGCTCGGCCACATCCGCGACGCCGTCGCCTCTTTAGACTGCGACTGCTTGAAAGATGCCTGACAAAACAGAAATCTGACAATGGATTACCGCATTTTTCCTCCGGAAGAAATACTTGAGTGCAGCGTCACGCTGCCTCTGAGCAAAAGCATCAGCGCCCGCGCTCTGATTATGCGACGTCTCGCCGGATGCACCGACGCCTACACCGTGGCCGACTGCGACGACACGCGTTCGATGGCCGAAGCTCTGACATGCACCTCGGGCGAGGTCAACATCGGCCCGGCCGGCACCGCAATGCGCTTTTTGACTGCATATTACGCCGCTAACGAAGGCTGCGACATCATACTTGACGGCAACGAACGCATGCGCCGCCGCCCCATACGCGCCTTGGTCGATGCGCTCCGCAGCCTTGGCGCTGACATCGAGTGGGCCGGCGAGGAAGGTTTCGCGCCACTGCACATCCGCGGCCGCCGTCTCAAAGGCGGCGAGCTGACGATGGACTCGTCGGTCTCGTCGCAATTTGTATCGGCGATACTGATGGTCGCCCCGACCATGCAGGAGCCGCTGACTCTGACCATGGACGGCGAAACCGTGTCGATGCCGTATATAAAAATGACCGTCGAGATGATGCGCCGCGCCGGCATAGACGCCGAAATCAGCCGCGATGTCATCACCGTCGCGCCGGGCAAATACCGTCCCTACGACGAGCCGGTCGAGCGCGACTGGAGCGCCGCCGCGTTCTGGTATGAGATTGCCGCTATCACGGCCGGCTGGGTCTCGTTGCCGGGACTCGGCGACAAGAGCCTGCAGGGCGATGCGGTCACCGCCGCCCTTTATCCGCGCTTGGGCGTACTGACCGAATTTGAGAACGACGCGGCCGAACTGTCGGCCACCCCGGACCTATACTCGCGCCTTGACTTGGACATGACCGACACGCCTGACCTCGTGCAAGCGATGGCCGTAACGGCCTGTGCGATAGGCGTGCCTTTCAGGTTTACGGGCGTCGCCACACTGCGCCACAAAGAGACCGACCGACTCGAGGCCCTGCGATGCGAACTGCTCAAGATAGGCTGCGTAGCCGAAATCGAGAGCGACAATATCATCTCGTGGGAGGGACGGCGTGTGCCTCTGACCGAAATGCCGGTAATCGACACCTACGGCGACCACCGCATGGCCATGGCCTTCGCGCCGCTGTCGGTCTTCGTGCCGGGAATAATCGTGCGCGACGCCGAGGTCGTCGGCAAGTCATATCCGGGATTCTGGGACGATATGCGTCAGGCCGGCTTCACCCTTACGGACGCCGCCGAGCCGCTGCCGGAGCCGGACGCCGAATAAAACATAGAGAATGAAACTTATAGCGATACTGAGTCTGATATTGGCCGCGAGCGCCCTGCTGCTCTACGTCCACCACCGCCTCACGGGCGGCGACAGGACCGACAGTAAGGTTGACGGCGCCGAAGGCGACGCTGCGGCCGAAGACAGCGAATGCTGCGGCATGCACATCACCTGCGAGCGCGACTCGCTGCTGACCGCCGTATCGCCCGAAATAGTCTATTATGACGACGAGGAGCTTGACGTCTACGCCGGACGAGGCGCCGACGATTACACCGACGAGGAGACCGAGCAGTTCCGCGACGTGCTCTACACGCTGCTGCCCGACGACATCGCCGGGTGGGGCCGCAGCATACAGCTGCGCGGCATCACGCTGCCGTCGGTCATAAAAGACGAATTATTACTCATCGTCTCTGAAGCCCGGGCCGCACGCAACCATGCTTGAATATCTTGATTACACCTTCTTCCGTTACGCCCTCGCCGGCGTGATACTCATTGCCGTGAGTGCCGCGATGATAGGTACTTACATCATCACTCGCCGTCTCGTGGCCATCTGCGGCGGTATCACCCACGCCTGTTTCGGTGGTCTCGGATTGGGCTACTTCCTCGGCATCAGCCCCGTCGCGACGGCAGCGGTCTTTGCGGTCGGCTCGTCGGTGGCCGTCGAGTGGATGTCGACACGCCTGAGGATGCGCGAGGACTCGGTCATCGCCGTCATCTGGTCTGTCGGCATGGCCATAGGCGTGTTGTTTGTCTTCATGACTCCGGGTTATGTACCTGAGCTAAACTCCTTTCTCTTCGGCAACATCCTGACAATCTCGCTGAACGACATAGAGATATTCGCCGCCTTCACCGGGCTGCTGATATTGTTTTTCGCACTGTTTTACAACAAGATAGTGGCCTGCGCTTTTGACCGCGATTTCGCCGCGGTGATGCATCTGCCCGTAAAGTTTATCAACTATACGATGACGGTATTTGTGGCGCTGTGTATAGTGCTCACAATAAGATTAGTGGGTGTGATGCTGCTGATGTCGATGCTGTCGCTGCCGATGATGACGGCCGAGGTCTTCTCGCGCCGTTTCCTCCACATGATGCTGCTGTCGACCGTAATCTCACTGCTGTGCTCGGTGGCAGGCCTGTGGTTAGGCACACTGATAGATGTGCCATGCTCGGCGATTATAGTTATACTGATGGCCGTGACATTCTTTGTGTCGCGTGTGGTGCGTCAGATAGCCGTCGCCTCACGTCGACGCGCTATTTCACGAGACTGATGCGCACGCGCTTGCCCTTGATGCGCTCCTGAGCGAGCCGTTCGGCCAACTCACGTCCGCGGCCTGCGGGCACGGCGACAAGCGCCCAATGATCGGCGAGCATTATGCGCCCTA
Source organism: Bacteroidales bacterium (assembly GCA_019415705.1). GTDB lineage: Bacteria > Bacteroidota > Bacteroidia > Bacteroidales > Muribaculaceae > CAG-873. Next base: position 6,176 of record DXYS01000022.1, read on the forward strand.
TCTCATCGCCCGTCAATCCTCCCTTCTGACAGAGGAATCCGACGATGTCGCCGCGCGAAATCTTTTCTTTTTTTCCCGCCCCGAATCTCAGCGTCTCGTAGTGTGCCCGTATGGGCGACGCACTGCGGCCCGTCGGATTGTAATTGCGGTCAAAGACCATGTAATCGGCCACATTGTCGGCCTCGGAGCAAATCACATAGACATCGCCCACGGCTCCGGCACGCGCCGTGCGGCCGTTGCGGTGAGTCCACGCCTCGGCGCTCACAGGCATGTGGTAATGTATGACGGCGCCAACGGCCTCGATGTCGAGACCGCGCGAGGCGAGGTCGGTGGTGACAAGCACGGGGGTCGTGCCGTTGGCAAAAAGTTCGAGCGCCATCTCGCGCTCAAACTGCTCGAGACCACCGTGATAGAGCCCGGCAGGGATGCCGGCTCTGACAAGGATATCATGGACTCGCTCGGCGCTCTCGCGGTGATTGACAAAAACTAAAGCCTTACCGTCGGGCAGCGATTTCAATAAGTCAATGAGGGTCTGCGCCTTATCACGCGCCGGGCTGTCGATGCGCGCTATGTTAAGCGCCGGAGCGACCGCCTTTTTGTCGTCGCTGACGCAGTCGATGGTCTCAAGGCCGCGCAGATCGACAAAATCGGGCATCGCATCGAGACGCGTGGCCGAGGTCAGTACGATGCTCCACGGCGCGCCGATGCGGCGTGCTATGCGGCTCATCTCGGCGGCGAAACCGAGTTCGAGCGCCTTGTCATACTCGTCCAAGACGAGCACCGAGGGGCGGCTTACCGAGAGCGTGCCGCGCTGCATATGGTCTAAAAGACGACCCGGTGTGGCCACAACGATGTCGGGCGTCACCGCCGAGAGCGAAGCCGTCTCGTCGGCAAAAGAGTGACCGCCATAGAGAGCGACGACCCTGAGGCCGTCGCTAACTTTGCGGATAATCTGATATATCTGCAGCACAAGCTCGCGCGAGGGCGCGATGACCACACCCGAGACACGTCCGCTGCCGCCGGCGGGGATGCGGCTGAGCATCACGAGGGCGAAAGCAAGCGTCTTGCCGCTGCCAGTCGGCGCGAGCATCAGCAGCCGCCGGGCTGCAGATGCCGCGGCAGCCTGCTGCAACGCGTTAAGCTCTGAGATGCCAAGTCGCTCGGTGATATTGCGTTTTATCTCATCAATGGTCATGGCTGCGTTTTATTGTTAGATTTCAGCCTTTTATGGCGTTCTCGACAATAAGAGCGAACTCACCGGGGCCAACGAGACCCGATGTGCCTACATACGATTTCATCTCGCCTGTCGACAGGATGACAAAAACGTTGGGAATCGAATTTACACCGAAGGCAGTAGCCACGTCTGTGTACTCATCGACGTCAATCGAAAGGAATGTGGCCTGTTCGCCGTATTTCTTTGCTGCTTCGTCAAAGAAAGGAGCAAACTGGCGGCAGGGGCCGCACCATGTGGCGTTGAAATCAACAAAAACAGGTTTGGCAAAGTCGCCGTAGGTCAGCAACTTGGCATTGACGAGGGCAGATTTCTGCTCGGGGGTGATTTCGAGAACGGCGACCTCAGGGTCGGTCTCGTCAACGGCGGCCACTTCCTCGGCCATAGTATCGACCGGAGCTGTCTCGGCTTTGCCGTTGGATGAGCCTGCGCACGAAACCAGCGCGAACGATGCGGCGCAAGCGACGATTAATGATAACTTCTTCATATCTATTCTGAGTATTGATTATAGTAGCGTTGTTTTTTTAACAACACACAGGGGCGCTATGTTTTAGCGTCCCTGTGTGTTTTATAGTCTGAATGTATCAGCCGCGATTTTATGCGAGAGCCGCATTGGTTTTGTGCACGGCTTCGGCGCTCTTGTGGAAGAGAGCCTTCTCAGCGTCGTTGAGGTCAAACTCGACGATTTTCTCGATGCCGTTGCGGCCGAGGATACATGGCACGCCGATGCAGAGGTCTTTCTCGCCGTACTCGCCGTCGAGGAGAGCCGAGCAGCTGATAAGTTTCTTCTGGTCATGGATGACAGCAGCGACAACCTGAGCTGCGGCTGCACCGGGAGCATACCATGCCGATGTGCCGAGGAGCTTGGTCAGTGTCGCACCGCCCACCATTGTGTCGGCAGCGACTTTCTCGAGCTGCTCTGCGGGGAGCAGGGTCGATGCGGGGATGCCGCGATAGGCAGCAAAGCGTGTCAGCGGCATCATCGTTGTGTCGCCGTGACCGCCGATAACAATACCCTCAATCTCTGTGGGGTTGGCGCCGAGAGCGATGCTCAGGAAATATTTGAAGCGCGAGCTGTCGAGTGCGCCGCCCATGCCGATGATGCGGTTTTTGGGCAGACCGCTGATTTTGTGGATGAGATATGTCATGGTGTCCATCGGGTTTGACACGCAGACAATAACGGCATTGGGTGAGTGTTTGAGCACATTCTCTGTCACTGATTTGACGATGCCTGCGTTGACGCCGATGAGCTCCTCACGGGTCATGCCGGGCTTGCGGGGGATGCCTGATGTGATGACAACGACATCAGAGCCTTCTGTCATGGCGTAATCATTTGTGACGCCGGTCAGACGTGTATTGAGGCCGAGGATGCTTGCTGTCTGCATGATATCCATGGCTTTGCCCTCGCTGACACCTTCTTTGATGTCTAAGAGCACGACTTCGTCAGCTACCTGAGTTGTCACTAATACGTTTGCACATGTGGCGCCCACGTTACCGGCGCCTACGACTGTTACCTTTGACATAGCGTAAAGTTTATGTTAATAGTGAAATGATATAGTAATTGTTTTATAAATCTCGCGTGTAGCAGGTCTGCTGACCTATCCGACAGCAAAGATAGACAAACTTAACCAAACGCCAAACGATTAACTAAAAATTTCTTTAATCGAGAGAATAAAAAATTAGAGCAATTACGATAGCCCTGATTGCAATTTTAACAATCAGGCACTTGTATGTGTTATACACAATGTATTACATTTGCATTATATAAACTCACAATAGTATGGCAACATCTTCTTCATTACGCAAACAGACATCGTTCAGACTCAGCGAGGAACTGATTTCAAGACTCCAAGCCGAGGCAAAACGTCACAACCGCAGTCTTAACAATCTCGTCGAGAGTGTATTGATGGCTTTTGTTGCCGAAAGGCCCAACAAAACGACTCTCGCCGCCATGAAAGAGGCCGAAAATTCCAACGACCTCGAAACCCTTGATCTCGGTACGTTCCGCAGTTTTGTTGAACAGCTATGAACACACTAAAACTGACGTCACAGTTTAAAAAAGACCTTAAACAATACAAACATCGAACTGAGGTAATCGATAAATTAGAAGTCATCCTCAACCTACTTGGGCTCAATCCGAAATCCCGGTGCATAGATTTTTGGGAAAGTGTTAAATTTGC
>DXYS01000023.1:0-12800 GCA_019415705.1 Bacteroidales bacterium
CCGGCGACATGAAGGACAAAATCGCCCCGTATCTGCAGCCGCTCTATGACGCGCTCGAAGACATGATACCCGCCGTCAAGCTGCGCGAATACATGGAGACAAAGGTCATACAGATAGCTCCACTCGCCTTCATGCGCGGCCGCACGCTCAACGACGCCGTCATCGTGCTCGACGAAGCGCAGAACACCACGCCCCATCAGATAAAAATGTTCCTGACACGTCTCGGCATGAACGCCAAGATGATAATCACGGGCGACGTCACCCAGATAGACCTGCCGCGCACCACATCGTCGGGTCTCGTGCAGGCTCTGCGCATCCTCAAGGATGTCAAGGGCATAGGCCGTGTGGAGTTCGGCAAGAAAGACATCATCCGTCATCAGCTCGTGCAACGCATCGTCGAGGCCTATGAGCGCTTTGATGAGGAGCAGAAAGCCGCCCGTCAGGACGACTCCAAACAGCCTGCGGCAGACGAGACGCAAAAATAAATTTGCACGGTAAGAAAACTTTTAATAACTTGCGACAGTTTTAAGATTAATATGACATTTCAACCTACATACGGCAATTGGTGGTGGCGTCAACGAATATTCCGATGGCGCGGCTCTGCTGTATGATTACTGCATGACCTCATAAGAAAACTACAAAAACGACAAATACAGGGACAATAAGCCATCGGACCGAATCTCGGTTGCGATGGCTTTCTTTTTTTACAGAGCACAAACAATATAAAAACAATACAATCATGACAACTTCAACCACAAACGCTCAGATTCATCACGACACATCACGCCACGGCGAACTGCCCGTCGACGACAACGGTTTCTACGGACGCTTCGGCGGCTGCTATGTACCCGACGAACTAAAGAAAAACCTCAACGAACTCGCCGAAGCCTACTATGACGCTATCGCCGACCCCAAGTTCATGGCCGAGTACCGTGACCTGCTGCGCAACTATGTGGGCCGACCCTCACCCCTCTATCACGCACGCCGTCTCAGCGAGAAATACGGCACCAACATATACCTCAAACGCGAGGATCTCAACCACACCGGCGCTCACAAAATCAACAACGCCATCGGTCTGGCCATGCTCGCGCGCCGCATGGGCAAACGACGCGTCATAGCCGAGACCGGCGCCGGCCAGCACGGCGTGGCCACAGCCACGGTCTGCGCCCTGCTCGGCCTCGACTGCACCATCTACATGGGTGCCATTGACGTCGAACGCCAGCGCCCCAATGTCGAGCGCATGCGCATGCTCGGCGCAGAGATTGTCCCCGTCAAACAGGGCGGAGCTACACTGCAGAACGCCGTCGACGCCGCCCTTGACGAATGGGTAAGGCGCCGTGACGACACATTCTATCTAATCGGCTCGGCTGTCGGCCCTCATCCATTCCCCGAGATGGTGTCGTTCTTCCAGTCTGTCATCAGCGAGGAAATACGCCGTCAGGTCGCCGAGGTCAGCGGCAAGGAGCTGCCAGACTACGTCATCGCCTGTGTCGGTGGCGGCTCAAACGCCTCAGGAGCGTTCTACCACTTCCTTAACGAGCCATCGGTCAAACTTGTCGCTGTTGAGGCCGCCGGCCACGGCATCGAGACCGGCGAACACGCCGCCACTATGACAGTCGGCAAAGACGCCGTGCTCCACGGCTCACACACATTGGTTATTACCGACGCCGACGGCAACGTCGTGCCGCCCTACTCCATCTCGGCCGGCCTCGACTATCCCGGCGTCGGCCCGCTCTTAGCCTGCCTCGCCGACAACGGTCGTGTCAAAGTGTTTGCCGCCACTGACGACGAAGCCTTGGACGCCGCTTTCGAGCTGACACGCTCCGAGGGCATCATCCCGGCCATCGAGAGCTCACACGCCCTCGCCGCCCTGCCCAAAATCAAATTCCGCCCCGACGATGTCGTCGTCATCAATGTCTCGGGTCGCGGCGACAAAGACATGCAGGCTTATATGGCCGCTCGCGACGAGCGCCTCACCTCAAAACGATAATACCTTACACATAAATTATATATACGTCGCCCCGACGGCTTAGTTGCTGACGGGGCGACACTGTGTATTGCGTTTATGGAAAATAATCCGTATTTTTGCGCTAAAATTTAATCATTCACATTATGGCAACGACATTGGTTAAAACCGACTTCAATTTCCCCGGCCAGACGGCCGTCTATCACGGTAAAGTACGCGATGTTTACACAATCGACGACAACATCATGGTGATGGTCGCCACAGACCGCATATCGGCCTTTGACGTCATTCTGCCCGAAGGCATACCCTACAAAGGCCAGATGCTCAATCAGATTGCAGCATACTTCTTAGACGCCACAGCCGATGTCGTTCCCAACTGGAAACTCGCTGTTCCCGACCCGATGGTTACGGTCGGATACAAGTGCGAGGGATTTAAGGTCGAGATGATTATCCGCGGCTACCTCACAGGCAGCGCATGGCGCGAATATGCAGCCGGCGCACGCGAAATCTGCGGCGTCAAGCTCCCCGACGGCATGCGCGAGAACGAGCGTTTCCCCGAGCCCATCATCACCCCGACCACAAAAGCCGACGCCGGCCACGACGAGAATATCTCCCGTGAGGAAATCATAGCACGCGGCATCGTCAGCGAAGCCGACTACGAGCAGATGGAGAAATACACCCGCGAGCTCTTTAAAATCGGCACACGCATGGCAGCCGACAAGGGCCTGATACTCGTCGACACCAAATATGAGTTCGGCAAACTCGCCGACAAAGTTATACTGATTGACGAAATCCACACCCCCGATTCGTCGCGCTACTTCTACGCCGAGGGCTACGAAGAGCGTTTCCGCCTCGGTCAGCCTCAGCGTCAGCTCTCAAAAGAGTTTGTCCGCCAATGGCTTATGGACAACGGATTTATGGGCAAAGAGGGTCAGAAAGTGCCTGAAATGACGCCTGAGGTCTGCCAAAGCATCTCAGAGCGTTATATCGAGCTGTACGAGCATGTCACCGGCCGCAAATTTGTCAAGGCTCCGGAGAACGACCTCACCGACCGCATCGCCAAAAACGTGCTCGACTGCCTCACCGACCTCAAACGATAAACACTGACTGCCACCGTGGAAGTCAGGGCCGAAAATATAAAACCATATGACAACCGGCGCGGCAAGACCGAGCAGGTCCGTCAGATGTTTGACTCAATAGCTCCGGCCTATGACTTTATGAACCGCATGATGACCTTCGGCGTCGACCGTCTGTGGCGTCGCAGGGCCGTCAGGACAGTTGCGGCGGCAGGTGCCAAAAATATTGTCGACATTGCGACCGGCACAGGCGATCTTGCCATAGCCATGGCCCGTGCCATCCCCGGCTCTAAGATTACCGGACTCGACCTGTCTGAAGGCATGATTGAACTCGGACGCGGCAAAGTCACCGAAGCCGGGCTCGATGACCGCGTAACACTCACAAGGGCCAATTGTCTCGACATGCCGCTGCCTGATGCCTCGGCCGATGCCGTCACGGTTGCCTACGGAGTGCGTAACTTCGAGCATCTCGACCGCGGCTATGCCGAGATGTACCGAGTGCTTCGCCCCGGCGGCACACTTTGCGTCGTCGAGTTGTCGACTCCCGTCAATCCGATTGTAAAACCGTTCTATAAACTGTATACACGATTTATAATCCCGGCCATAGGCCGTCTCGTCTCTAAAGACGTCAGAGCTTACAGCTATCTGCCCGAGAGCATCGCTGCCGTACCTCAGGGCGACGAAATGCTGTCTCTGATAGCCGAAGCCGGTTTTACAGACTGCCGCTTCAGGCGTCTGACCTTCGGAGTCTGCACAATCTATACGGCGCGCCGTTGCTGACCGCCGCCCGGCAGAGGCCCAAACCGACATTCATCACACACCACCACATACGACATCCAACACAATGAGCATCAGATTAATCACTTTGCTATCAATAATAACGGGCGCGTTAATTAACGTCACAAGTTCAGAGGCTCAGGCCCGTTTCCGCTCATCTGCGTCGAAACCCGACCCGACATATATCGAATTTGCGGCTACCCCCGACACGGTTGTACCGGACTCGTCATACAAGAATCTGCCGGCTTATCAGGTCGGTCTGGCGCTCGACACGCTCGTTCCGTTGCCCAAATTACCTTCATACTTTTTCAGACCGGCAGTTTACGACCATTTCGAGTTCCGCGACTCGGTCAAAATGATGGAGCCGCTTTTCAGCGGACGTCCCGAGTTGCGCTGGCTCGAGGAGATCGAGGTCGTCGAACGCAATATGCGCAATATGCGTAACAACTTCTTCTTCGCACATCCGTCAGACGTGCTTTACAATATAAACATGCTCCCCGAGGCTCCGAAAGTCTACCATGCCGTCATCAACCCCGAGGACCACACTGTCGATATACTCGAGCTTCCGGCAGCTCCCGAAGGTGAGACAACGCTCGTGGCCGATAAAATCAAGCGTCGTCACTGGATGCGCACATTCAAAGCCGACCTGCGTTTCTCACAGGCATATGTTTCACCAAACTGGTATCAGGGCGGCAACAACAACCTCAACGTAATAGCTCAGCTCTATTATAATGTCAAGCTCAATCAGGAGTACCATAAAAACCTGCTGTTCGAGACCACATTTCAGTACAAACTCGGCCTCAACAGCGCTCCCGACGACAGTCTGCGCAACTACAGCATCTCAGAAGACCTCTTCCAGATAAACACCACATTCGGTGTCAAGGCGGCCAAACGCTGGTATTACTCATTCACCGGCCAGTTCAAGACCCAGATGCTTAACTCCTACAAAAAGAACACCCGCGACCTGCGCTCGGCCTTCCTGTCACCCGGCGAGCTCACAGCCGGTGTCGGTATGACCTATAACTATCAGAACAAGCCGAAGACATTCAATATCGACGTATCGCTCGCGCCGTTATCTTATAACCTCAAGATTTGCACCAACGAAAATCTTGACGAGACGGCTTACGGCATCGAGCGCGACCACAAGACGCTGAGCAAGTTCGGTTCGTCGGCAGAAGTAAAAATGAAATGGCGCATGACGCGAAACATCGTATTAGACTCGCGTCTGTTCGCCTTCACCGATTACGAGGTCATGCAGGCCGACTGGGAAAACACGCTGACATTTGAAATCAACCGTTTCCTGACTACTCAGATTTATGCCCACGCCCGCTATGACACCCACGGCATCCCGGCCGAAGGCACAAAATGGCGCAAGCTGCAGCTTAAAGAGATACTCTCAATAGGATTTGCCTATAAATTCAGTTCGATATAACACACGCGACAAATGGTCAGACGCCTGATTGCTCTCCTTGTCTCGATCGCCTCTCTGACTGCGGGCGCTTACGACCGTCTGACAACTGTCGAAGACAGCATACGCTCGGCAGTAGACGAATCGCCCGACCCAATATGCGGCATCTGGCAGATAGGAGGCGATGCCGGCACACGATTTGCAATTGTCAGAGGCAAAAAAGACTTTGATATACTGATGCTCGACTCGCCCGACATGTCGGTCAAACCGGCTACTATATGTGGCACACTGACCCCTACGGGACGCAAAGGACTATACGACGCCACTCTCTTCGACAAACTCGACCGCCGGGTTAAATCCAGCCGTTTCATAATAGAGTTAGACAGCTACAGATCATTGGTTTTCAAACCTTACAAGCAAAAGACGACAGTTTCGTTCAACCGCCTGATTCCATACTTCTTCAGATTCACTATCAGGCGTGAAGATACTCGCCCTGATAATGTGGACGCCGCACTGCGCATTTATCCGCCGACCGTCAAACTGCCCGTAACCCTTTGACATAATGAGATATCTGTCCGGCATACTTACAATCATCACCGTGCTGATGATTTCTGCGGCGCAAACCGATGCGCAACGCACCACGCGCCGTCTGCGTCATGCGTCATCCAATACACCGTCCGCCGTAAGCCACAGAGACTCGACAGCCGTCAATCCCGAAGACAGCCTGTTTGCCGTAAGCGGTTACGAAAAGACTCTGCGCAGCCGCCGCGAGACTTTTTTCATCACCAACCGCGGAGACTCTGCTGTAAAAGCTCTCGCAATGACCATCGACTATCTCGACATGCACGGCCACAAATTAGACCGGCGCGCCATAACCGTCGACACAGACCTGCCGGCAGGCGAGACACGGCGTGTAGACATCGCCGCGTGGGACCGTCAGCAGGCTCTCTATTACTACCTCTCACCGGCACCTCGGCGCACAACCGTCGCCACGCCTTACAAAGTGCGCATCGCCGTGACCCACATCATACACTGACGTCTTTTGCCGACAGACTTATTTTTCGTAACTTTGCGTCACTAAAACGACAAGTATATGAAAATCGGCATAATCGCGGCTATGGGCAAAGAACTTGACCTGCTGCTCCACATCATCGACAACGTATCGACAGTCACCGCCAACGGCATAACATTCAAGCTCGGACGTATCGCTCACCATGAAATTGTAGCCATGCAGTGCGGCATCGGCAAGGTCAACGCCGCAATCGGCACGCTCACCATGATTGACTCATTTCATCCGGCCATGATTATCAACACCGGGGTCGCCGGAGGCACCGGCATGGGTGCCGGTATACTCGACGTGGTCGTCGCCGACCGCGTGGCATATCACGACACATGGTGCGGTCCCGGCACCATTGAAGGTCAGGCCGCCGACTGCCCTCCGACATTTGAGTGCAGCATACCCGACGGACTTTTAGACGGTCTCGACGTCAAGCGCGGATTAGTTGCCTCGGGTGACCGTTTCATCACTTCGGCCGAAGAAGTCAGCCGTATTCTGTCGATATGGCCCGACGCTGTCGCTGTCGATATGGAGTCGGCCGCAATAGCTCACGTGTGCTACGTCAAATCTGTCCCGTTCGTCTGCTTGCGCGTCATAAGCGACACCCCCGGAGCCGCCGACAACATCGCCCAGTATGAGAACTTCTGGAGCGACGCTCCGCTGCAGACTTTCGCCACACTCAGCTCGCTGCTGCAGCGTCTCTGACCTCTTACAATCCCGGCACATCCCATTATTACGTCGAGATGAAAGACCTTCGTCCCATAAAAGGCCGTCTATATATCGAGGGCCTTATTGCCGAGGGCGAGCACGAGCATCAGGACTTCAAATTTCTGATATCCGACGCCCGCAAGATTGCCCGCTCTATCTCAGCTTTCGCCAACAACGGCGGAGGCCGGCTGCTCATCGGCGTCAAAGACAACGGTGCAATAGCCGGTGTGCGCAATGAAGAAGACATCTACGTGGTCGAACAGGCCGCCGAGCGCTACTGCCGCCCTCCGCAGCAGGTCGAATTCACCGCTTTCAACACCGGTCAGGGTACACTTGTCATACGCGCCTCGATAGCCGCATCACCTGTGAGGCCTGTATGTGCCTGCGACACCGACGGCTCGTGGCGCGCCTACTATCGCGTCGCCGACGAGAACATCGCCGCACACCCGCTGATGGTACGCGCATGGCAACTGCGCGACACTGACGGCGAAGGCCTCGTGCTGTCGCTGTCGTCATTAGAGAGCCGCCTGCTGTCTCTTTTAGATGAAGCCGGTGACGCCGGTCTGGAGCCGCAGCGCGTGCCGGTCGGACTCCACATCTCTCAGGCATCGGCCGAGGAAATGATTGTGCGTCTGACAGCTATCGGGATTATTTCTTTTGTTCACACAGGCTCACAATTCCTGATAAGGCGCACCGACGCCGACGCGTGATATGGTCTGGCTCGTCCTCGCTTTCATCTCGGCCGCGATGCTGGGCTTTTACGACGCCAGCAAGAAATACTCGCTGCGCAATAACGCAGTCATACCGATACTCTTTCTCAACACACTCTTCTGCGCGCTGCTGCTCGCCCCGCTGATTATCTTTTCTTACACCGGCCACATCCACGAATCGTCGCCCTTTCACGTCGGCCACATCACCGCCGCCCAGCACAGACTTATAATCATAAAATCGGCCATCGTGCTGTCATCGTGGATATTAGGTTACTTTGCCATCAAGCATCTCCCGCTGACCATCGCCGGGCCCATCAACGCCACCCGCCCCGTGATGACCATCGTCGGCGCCCTGCTGATTTTCGGCGAGACGCTTAACGCGTGGCAGTGGGCCGGTGTCATCCTCGGCGCCATCTCGTTCTTCATGATGAGCCGCTCGAGCTCTAAGGAGGGCATACGTTTCAGCCACAATCTCTGGATATATCTGATTATCGGCGCCGCAATACTCGGCACAGCGTCAGGCCTTTACGACAAATACCTGATGAGTCCGCCCGAGACCGGAGGCGCCGGTGTCGACCGCATGGCCGTGCAGGGCTGGTATAACATCTATCAATGCCTGATGATGGGCGCCGTGCTGCTCATAGTCTGGTGGCCGCACCGTCGCCGGACGACGCCCTTCCGCTGGACGCCTGCTATAGTGCTGATAAGCATCTTCCTGTCGGTCGCCGACTTTGTCTACTTTTATGCGCTGACCTTTCCGGATGCCATGATTTCGGTAGTGTCGATGGTGCGCCGCGGCTCAGTGCTCGTAAGTTTTGTCATCGGTGCGCTGATTTTCAACGAGAAAAACCTTCGCTCCAAGGCCGTCGACCTCGTCTTCGTCCTGCTGTCGATGATATGCCTGTGGATAGGCACCAAAGGTTGACCCCTACGCCCGCAGACCTTTTTGACGAATTTTTAGCCAAACAAAGGAGGACAAAGGGCCGAGTTTGTGATATTTTTTTTGTAATTTCGCACGTTAATATTAAAATCAATCCTAAACGTTCGTAAAACGGTGGAAAGCAGATACATATTCGTTACGGGAGGTGTCGTCTCGTCATTGGGCAAAGGTATCATCTCATCCTCGCTGGCTTGTCTGCTCAAAGCCAGAGGCTACAGAGTGACAATCCAGAAATTTGACCCTTACATAAACATCGACCCCGGCACACTCAACCCCTATGAGCACGGCGAATGTTACGTCACCGTCGACGGCCACGAGGCCGACCTCGACCTCGGCCACTACGAGCGATTCACCGATATGCGCATGACGCGCCGCAACAACGTCACCACGGGCCGTGTGTTCAGCAACGTCATCAACAAGGAGCGCCACGGCGATTTCCTCGGCAAAACCGTGCAGATTGTGCCTCACATCACCGACGAAATCAAAAACAACGTCAAGATGCTCGGCGAGTCGGGCGAATTTGACTTTGTAATTGCCGAAATCGGCGGCGTCGTGGGCGACATCGAGTCGCTGCCCTACCTTGAGAGCGTCCGTCAGCTCCGCTGGGAGCTCGGCGAGCGGGCCCTAAACGTACATCTCGCCTATGTGCCTTACATCGCCGCCGCCAAAGAGCTCAAGACCAAACCCACGCAACACTCTGTCAAGACGCTCCAGTCATACGGCATACAGCCCGATGTGCTCGTGCTCCGCACCGAGCATGACATCCCTGCCGACATGCGCCGCAAGATAGCCCTTTTCTGTAATGTTGCCCCTGACTCGGTCATACAGTCGCCCGACGTCAACTCCATATACAAAGTGCCGCTGAAAATGCACGAGCAGCATTTGGACGAAATCGTACTGCGCAAGACCGGTTTACCGGTTGAAGGCGAGCCGCACATGCAGCCGTGGATTGACTTCGTCAACCACCTTGACGCTGCCGTAGAGCCGCTGCGCATAGCCCTCGTGGGCAAATATGTCGAGCTGCAGGACGCCTACAAGTCTATCAACGAGGCCCTGCTACAGACAGCCGCCTACGCCGGACGTCGCCTCGACCTCGTCTACGTCAGCTCAGAGAAGCTCAATGACGCCAACATCTCGGAGAAATTAGACGGCATGGACGGCGTGATTGTCGCTCCCGGATTCGGACAGCGTGGCATCGAGGGCAAATTTGTCGCCCTGCGCTATTGCCGCGAGAACGACGTGCCCACTTTCGGCATCTGCTTGGGCATGCAGTGCATGGTCATTGAGTTCGCACGCAACGTGCTCGGCCTGACCGAAGCAAACTCTACCGAGATGGACCCGATGACCCCGGCTCCGGTCATAGACCTGATGGACGAGCAGAAGACCATCTCAAATCTCGGCGGCACAATGCGTCTCGGAGCCTATGACTGCCGTCTGAAAGAGGGCAGCCTCGCCGCCAAAGCCTACGGTCGCACTGACATCAGCGAGCGTCACCGCCACCGCTATGAATTCAACAGCGCCTATCGCAATGACTTTGAAAACGCCGGCATGAAATGCGTCGGCGAGAATCCCGCTACCGGCCTCGTCGAAGTTGTCGAGATACCCGGCAAGCGCTGGTATGTCGGCACACAGTATCATCCCGAATATTCGAGCACGGTGCTCTCGCCCAGCCCGATATTCCGCAGTTTTGTCGACGCCGCCATCGCCTTCCGCAGCGAGCGTTTATCTAAATCGAATTAAAGCATAAAAACAAATACCACCCCGACTATCGAAATGGACAAAAACACCCTTTTAGGCCTGCTCTTGATGGCCGCGTGCCTTTTTGGTTTCATGTATTGCAACCGCCCCTCCGAGGAGGAGCTCGCACGACAGCGTGCAGAGCAGCAACAGGCTCAGGCCGCTAAAGACGCCGCACAGCAGACTGCGACATTGTCATTAATCGACACACTTAATTCAAACGACGCCACAGCGCTCACAGCCGCTGTAAGACTTGCCGGCAGCAAGGGCGCCGACGGTGCCGTGACTGTCTCAAACGACCTCGTCAACCTCACCGCCGACAGCACCGGAGTCAAAGGCACGGTCAAAGCAGGCTCACGCAGCATTGACATTGCCGATGTCCTTGCCAACCGCTTCGACGACTCCATCTCGGCCGAACAGCGTCAGGCGGCCGTCACAGCCGTGCGCTCGACCATCGCCGATGTCGAGAAATACAAAAGTTTCGCACGCTATCTCGGCGGCGACGAGAGCATCAAGACTATCGAAAACGACCTTGTCAGCATAGCAGTCTCGACTCGCGGCGCACAGATTAAAGAAGTCACTCTCAAAAAATACAACACAGAGTTGACCACGCCTCCGTCGCCCATCAAGCTGTTCACTGCCGACACAGATGCATACGGATTTGTGATGACTACGGCCGACCAGCGTTTCGACACCCGCGAATTTAACTTCACACCCACCGTAGTCAACGACTCCACAATAATGATGAGCCTTGACCTCGGCGCAAACTCGCAGTGGGCTATACGTTACACACTCCCGTCAGACAGCTATGTGGTCAAAATGGAGGTTGTCCAGAACGGCATGGCCGACATCCTGCCGGCGAGCACATCGACCATCGACTTCAACTGGTCTAAGAAGATGGCCCGTAACGAGAAAGGCCGCACATTTGAGGAGCGCAACAGTGCCATATACTATAAATTTATCGGCGAAGGCCCTGACGACCTCAGCTCGACCGGCGATGACGACGAGCAGCTCAACGGCCGCATCAAATGGGTGGCCTTCAAGAATCAGTTCTTCTCGAGCGTAATCATTGCCGACGATTATTTCGCCACGGCTGACCTCACGTCAAAAGAGACCAAAACAGAGAATCTGCTCAAAGACATGTCGATGCACTCGACACTGCCCTACGGCACGGCCGACGGCGTCGCAGCAGGATTCAACTTCTACTTTGGTCCGAACGACTACCCGCTGCTGTCAAGCCTTGATGACAAGCTTGACACCGACGAAGACCTCTCGCTGACACGTCTCGTACCCCTCGGCTGGGGCCTGTTCCGCTGGATCAACCAGTGGCTCATCATCCCCGTCTTCACCTTCCTCGGCGGCTTTATCAGCAACTACGGCATAATCATCCTGCTGCTGACCATCTTCATCAAGGTTATCCTCTTCCCCTTCACATACAAGAGCTTCAAGTCTCAGGCACGCATGCGCGTACTTGCTCCCGAGATTAAAGAAATCAACGACAAATATCCCGGTCAGGAGAACGCCATCAAGCGTCAGCAGGAGACTATGGCGCTCTACAGCCGCGCCGGCGCAAGCCCCTTCTCGGGCTGTCTGCCTATGCTGCTGCAGATGCCCGTGTTGATTGCCATGTTCTCGTTCTTCCCCTCGGCCATCGAGCTGCGAGGCGAGTCGTTCCTGTGGGCCAAAGACTTGTCGGCACCCGACGTTATCCTCAACCTTCCGTTCTCTATACCGTTCTACGGAAGCCACGTCAGCCTCTTCTGTCTGCTGATGACCGCCGTCAACATCATCTACACACGCATCAACATGCAGAACCAACCCGGCGGCTCATCTATGCCCGGCATGAAATGGATGATGTATCTGATGCCCGTGATGTTCCTCTTCTTCTTCAACGACTATGCATCGGGCTTGAGCTACTACTACTTCCTGTCGCTGCTCATCACCATCCTGCAGACATGGATTTTCCGCAAGGTGATTGACGAGAAGAAGGTCCGTGAAGAGATGCTCGCCAACTCTAAGAAACCCCGCAAGAAGAGCGGTTTCATGGCACGTCTCGAGGAGGCTCAGCGCCAGCAGCAGGCCATGCTCCGCCAGCAGCAACAGCAGCAGGGAGGCGGCCGAGGCAAACGCCGCCGCTAAAACGCCTGAGCGATTCTGTAGGAAAATGCCAATGCAAAATGTAGGGACGCTCGGCTCGAGCGTCCGCCGGCAAGCGTCGGCATGTATGATTCGCGAATAAAAGCGGTATATATAATCTTCTAATAAACTTTGAGACGCGCCCGTGCGGGGCGCGTCTCTATTATTTCCCGGCTTTACGGAGGCGGTCAGGGGTCAGTACGGTCGGACGGTCCGCGAAATGATATGTATTCATTTCGAGCGGCGTCAGACGCCGTGCACCCGGCACAATCGGCTTACCGGCGG
>DXYS01000023.1:12810-46744 GCA_019415705.1 Bacteroidales bacterium
GGTGGACGCTACGGCAGTTGCGGATTTATGTATCACAATATCATTTCCCATTATCAGTGTCTTTAGGATTACGGTCAAATGCAGGCATAAGGGCGTTGAGCGAGAGCAGTGCGGCGAGATAGCTCAGGCCGAGCACGACGAGTTCTATGCGCAACGGGAAAATATCGCGGAAGAAGCCTCCGCCGAGATAGCAGAAAAAGAGCAACCACAGAGTCAGCTGCACGCTGCAACAGAGCGTGCACCACGCCTTGGCGCGATATTTCTGATACCAGATGCTCCAGAATGAGTACGGCAGGCAGCACACGTTGCACAGCGCGAGATAGGGCGTCCACTGCGGAAATATCAGCAGCGTCAGCAGGCTGACCGAGAAGTAGGCGAAGCCCACCTCGCTCCAGCCGAAAAGCCCGAAAAACTTGGACGCGTCAGTACGCAGCACATCATCGCAACCGCTCTGCTGCAACACTCCGCAGACACGGTCGGCAGCAGCGCTGTGCACATTCAGCGATTTCTGCACGAGCATGTATGACAATGCCAGTCCGAACATATCAAACAGCACAATCAGTACTGTCGATACATGACGGTAAATACCGTTGGAGACAAAGAGATAGACAAAAAGCAGGGCAAGCGAGGCTGCAAGCACCCACTTTTTGGAACGGGCGAAGAACTCCTCGCGGCTGTGAAGTCTGTAGCCCGGCTCGCATGATGAGCTACTTCGTTGTGCGGTAAAAGCCACACCTGTCCATGCCTTTAAGAAATCGGCTGTCGGCATTTTTTCGACTACGCCGTCAGTCATATAGCTCACACTGTCTGAGGTCGCAGACGTCACAATGACCATGCCGGCTGATGTCGGTGCAATAAACGGAGTCGTAAGAGCTGTAATCTCTGTCTTATCGCTCAGCGTCCACGCCTCTGACTCCACCCCGTAGTCTCTTAGCAACTGCTGAAGGCCAAACAGAGTTTTGAACGGCATCGACTGCAGGCGGCTGTCACTATAGGCCGTCGTATGACGCACGCCGAGCAATTCAAGAAAATCCGGAAGGATGGTCTTTGGACGCTCTTTACTCATAATAAGTCAGCGTTGTTACAGACCTAATTCTGTAAATGCGACAAAAGCACCTGTCCGTCGATTTCACCGCTGTGACGCCAAACTTCGCGACCGTCACGATAAACGATAAAGGTCGGCACGGAATTAACCTTAGCTTCATCGGCCGATTCTTCATTCTCGTCTATATCTAACTGAATGACAGGCACAGACTTGCCGACAAGTTCTTTAAGCTGTTCGACAACAGGCATCATTCGCCGGCAGTGAGGGCACCAAGTTGCATAAAACTCAACTAAAACAGCAGGGGCACTTTTGGTAGCATCATTATAAGTCATAGTTACAGGTAATTATAAATTAAACATCATAAATCACCTATATAACGACCCTCACACGGCTATGGTTGAGCGCTTAACATTATTTGAGCCGACACGGCGCCCTGTTATCTATTTACGGATACGAAGGATGTGGAGCGGCGATGACTCAAAACGCGGCAAAGCACTAAGATGCAAACCATTAGGACCGGTGCTGATGTCTGCCGCATTTAACGCGTCAGAGCAACATTTCAATGCAATCTGTGGCGTATTGTTATCATGACTAAGATGACAGAGAAAAACATCTGACAGTCCGTGTCCGGCTACTGTCGCAAGGTAGGCGGCCGTCACTCTGTTGTCTAAATGTCCGGTATCAGACTTGATGCGGGCCTTAAGATACTCCGGATAGCGTCCTGACACAAGCATGTCCAAGTCATAGTTTGACTCAATCATCAGGAAGTTGGCCTGCCGCATATAATAGTCGGCGCGCTCGGTGATATAACCCGTATCGGTCGTCACGACAAAAACCATGTCCGCACACTTAATGAAGTAGCCCACATTATCCGTGCCGTCATGCGACACTTCAAAAGCTGTGATTTCGAGGTCGCCTAATACGAACGGAAACTCCTTATAAATAGCGTGATGATAGTCTTTAATACGGCGAGATATGCTGTGCCGGCGCAACAAACCGTTAAGCGTCCGCGGCGTGCAGTATAGGGCCATCGACTTGTTGCGTCGCAACAGCGAATAAGCAAATTTCACATGGTCGCCATGGTCATGTGTGAGCAATATGCCGCGCACCGAGGCTATATCTATGCCGTTACGCAACAGTTCGTTCGTAACATAGTTGTTGTCAACACCGGCGTCAATAAGCAGGCCGCATCTATCTGTGCCTATATAGGCACAATTACCGCTCGACCCGCTGCCGAACGACAGAAATTTTATCGCGGGGTCAGCGACGATGCGGCTCTCGTCAATCTCGGGTATGTCAGACGCGGCGTCATGCGACTTATGCTTTACGGCTGATTCGTGCGCCTTGATGATATCACCCGCTATGGCATTGTCGGCGATGTCGACAATGTCAAACAGTCCGGGCAACTCGTCAAGCGGACGAGAGAGACGGCGTTTGCGGCGGGGTGTATCCATGAGTTAAATCAGCTGAAGAGTAAAAATATGGTCGGAATCTTGTCGTAGTCGTATTTGCGCGTTTTCCACGACGAAAGCGGGAGTGTCACAATCGACTGACGCGGACCGGTGATGTCAGAGGCCACGCAAAGAAGCATCTCGGCCGGCAGACGGCGGACGAGCTCACCGATAAGGCGGTTGTTGCGATAAGGCGTCTCGATGAATATCTGTGTCTGACGCTCGCGGCGTATGCGCTGCTCCATTTCGCGCAGACGCTCGGCACGGCGACGGTCATCGATGGGCAGATAACCGGCGAATGCAAAGCTCTGACCGTTGAAACCCGAGCCCATAAGCGACATAATAATGCTCGACGGCCCGACTAACGGCACAACCTCAAAACCGCGGCGTTGTGCCACGGCGACAAGATCGGCACCGGGATCGGCGACTGCCGGACATCCGGCCTCGCTGATGACTCCGATATCATAGCCGTCGTCCATAGGCGAGAGCATGGCGGCGACATCCTCGGCACGGGTATGCTCGCTGAGCTCTGTGAACGTCAGCGAATCTATGTCGATATCACGGTCTACAGATTTGAGGAAGCGTCGGGCCGACCGCAGATTCTCAACCACAAAATACCTTATCTGATGCAACAGGGCTATGTTAAGCTCCGGCAACACATCGCTGACAGGACCCGTACTCATCGGCACCGGGAAGAGATATAAACGCGGCATTGGTCTGATTTTTATATCGGATATGGTTAGTCTAAATGTGAGCGTCGACCCGGTCGCTGACGGCCGCGTCGACGCTCTTATGCGGTTGCCTGCAGGCCTTGAGGCCTACGGCTATCAGTTTACAGCGCTCTGGATAAATTCGAGCGAGTTGTTCTGCATCTTATTTTTGCCAAGCAGCAGACGGAAGGGGTCGACAGTGCCGAGGCCCATCGTGCGGTTGAAACGCTGCACATATTCATCCTTGATGAAGGGGCGACCTTCGTTTTCGACAGACTTGACCTCGAAAACGACTACAGCATTGTTACCGGCGATGGGGCCGAGGACTTTGCCCTGCTGAGCAGCGGCGATAGCACCCTGCAAATCGCTCTCTTCGATACCGATTGTAGCGAGACGGGGAGATACGAACACCATGTCGCCTTCGGCTACTTCGCTGTCAAGAGCTTTTGCATAACCGGCGAGGTCTGATGCTTTACCGGTATAATCAGCTACGAGCTTGGCACCTTTTTTAGCTGCAAGAGCATCATTCTCGAGCGACGAGCGGATATCAAAGCTATACCAAGGTTTGTAACCGTCGTTGTATATATCCTTGACGGCAACGGCCATCAGGTATGACTGTTTGTTGTCACCGATTACGGGCGATACCTGACCTTTGCTTGCCTCCATGGCCCATTTGACGGCGCCGCGGCTGTCAGGCACCGAGCCGATATGGGGAGTAGACGCACTGACGAGAGCCGACAGAAGCGAATAGCCTTCTTTGGCTGCGTTAGTCGAGAAGTCGTCGCCCGATGAGTTGGCAGAAAGGAATGTGCGCAGATCCGTGTTGAGTTTCTCGAGTGTCTCGTTAGAGGGATCGACTGTGTAGTCAATCGAGGCGTAGTCATAGACTGTAACGGGAGCACGGCGTGCGTTGACTTTGAAAATCTGAGTGAACTGCTGGCCCTGAATACTGTCAGAGTGTGCCACAGGTTTGCCAATCTCGGCTGTGAGCCATGCTTCTTTAAGCGAGGGCGAGAGAGAAGTCGCGTTGGTGAGTGTCACCCATACGCTGTCCTGTGTCTGAGTGTTGTCAGTTGCGGCGAAGTCGCTCCAAGCCTTGCCTGATGCGAGGGCCGTCATCACGCTGTCTGCGATGGCAGCGTCACGCAAGCCCATAACAGACACATTGATAGAGTCAACCTGCTGTGATGCCGAAATACGTTTTGCGATAGTATACTGGTCACGGCCCGAGGTGATGACCTCAGCCTGTCCGTCCTCAGCGTTGGCGAGGAAGTCCTTGAGTCGGCTGTCAGTGATTGAGCCGGCGTTCTGAGACTTGTGGCTTACGATAAAGCGACTGTCTGACGAGACTGCGTCGACACCGTTTGTGGCATTGAGTGCAACGACTGCATCCTCGACTGCTTTCTGACCGGCGAGACGGTCTGCGGCAGAGGGCTCGATGTAAAGGATGATGTAGTCGACCGCACGTGTGTCTTCGTCGAGACGATAGAGATTTTTGTTTTTCTCCCACTGTGCCTTGATGTCGGCCTCGGTTACTTTTGCGTCCTCGTCAGGAACTGTGTTGTAGCCCTTGGCGACGTATGCAAAGTGAGTCGTGCGCGCATTGTCGTCATAAAGTGACTGTGCGTCGAGGTCATTGGCTGTAAAGAGGCCTTGGATAAGGCCGTAGAATTTACGCTGAAGCAGCGACTGCTCTACTTCCTTCTCGGTCTCGGCCCATGCTGTCTTGAGTTGATTGCCAAGCTCGACAGGAATCTGATATTTCTGAGGATTGTTGATGGCATCGAGAACAGCTTTGCCGTCCATGCTTTCAAAGCCGAGTTGCTGAGACAGTGTATAGATAAACTGCTGTGCGGCCGGATGAATCATCGCTCCGGTCATAGCCTCCGAAATCTCGTTATCAGAGACACGGATGCCGAGATCCTCGTATTCTTGGTCAAGAAGCTGCTGAGTGAGAAGTCCGCGGATTACATTCTGCGAGAGCTCGTCGTTGTCGACATTGTTGTTGTAGCTCTGAGCCTGCTCTGTAGCTTTCTCGATTTCGTTCTGATAGTGTGTGTAGTCTACTTTCTTGCCGGCGGCGCTTGCTATGGTTGTGCCTGTGCCGAAATACGTACGGCCTGATGTCAGGAAGTCGCCGAGAATGAACGCAAGCAATGCCACGATAATGATGACGAAAAGCAGCACTGACTTGCTTCTGATTTTTTCTAAGGTTGCCATTTGGTTTATTAAGGTGAAATTTATATTTTCTGAAGTAGCGGGGACAACGCGGACGCTGACAGCATGCAAAAGTCCCTTTTCAAGCGCACAAAGATACGTCTTTTTCGCTATCAATCAAAATTAAGCCATGAATTTCTTGAATTTTGCGCGTATTTCGTCGACTTTGTCTGTCTTTTCCCATCCGAAAAGCTCTACCTCGAGTGTTACGGGTTTTGGTCCGCTGTGAGTAAATGTCTTGACAACCTTACGCGGTGTGCGACCGACATGTCCGTAAGTGGCTGTCTCGCGGTAGATTGGCTTGCGAAGGTCAAATTTGCGGATAATGGCTGCCGGGCTCAAGTCAAACATCGAGCCGATGATAGCCGATATGCGCGCGTCGTCGATTGTGACATGCGATGTGCCGAATGTATTGACACACAAGCTTACCGGCTGAGCGACGCCTATGGCATAGGCGACCTGAACGAGTGCGCGTGAGGCTATGCCGGCAGCAACGAGGTTTTTAGCGATATAGCGCGCCGCATAGGCTGCCGAACGGTCGACTTTCGACGGGTCTTTGCCGGAGAAGGCGCCACCGCCATGAGCGCCGTGACCTCCGTAGGTATCGACAATAATCTTGCGGCCTGTCAGACCTGCGTCGCCGTGAGGACCGCCTATGACAAACTTGCCAGTAGGGTTGACATGGAGTATGAACTCACCGCTGAACACATTCTTGAGGCCCTCGGGCAGTTTTTCGATCACACGAGGCAGCAATATCTCGGTCACGTCACGGCGTATGGTCTCAAGCATCAGACGGTCAGCCTCGGCCTGAGTCATGTCACCCTCCGGATGAATAAATTCGTCATGCTGAGTTGACACTACAACCGTGTGTACGCGCACGGGGCGGTTTTGCTCGTCATACTCGACAGTCACCTGACTTTTGGAGTCGGGACGCAGATAGGTCATCACACGTCCCTCGCGGCGTATGGCTGCAAGCTCCTTGACTATAGCATGGCTAAGAGCAAGAGTCATAGGTATGTAGAGCGGCGTCTCATCTGTGGCATAGCCGAACATCATGCCTTGGTCACCGGCTCCTTGGTCTTTGGCACGTTCGCGCACAACGCCGCGGTTGATGTCGGGGCTCTGTTCGTGAAGAGCCGAGAGCACGCCGCATGAATCGCCGTCAAACTGCAGCTCCGAACGGTTATAGCCTATGCCCTTGATTACATCGCGGGCGAGCCCCATTACATCGACCCATGCCTCAGACGAGACTTCGCCGGCCACAACGACCTGACCGGTAGTAACAAGGGTCTCGCAACCTACCTTAGAGCGGGGGTCTCGCGCAAGGAATTCGTCAAGTATTGCGTCTGAAATCTGGTCGGCGACTTTGTCGGGATGGCCTTCGGAAACTGATTCGGATGTGAATAGATAATTCATGTCTTACATTTTAAAAATGATACAAAAAAATCGCAATCGCAGACCGTTGTCATCGGGCGGACAGTCCATGATTGCGTCGAAAACCAATCCTGCATCTTCCCACTGAAACGAGGCCTCACGGCCTGAAACCGCCACATAGCGGCGGGGCAAGGCAGGGCAATTTTAGCATTTTTGGAGTGGTTGCAAGCAGCCAAATCTGTCCACTGTCGCGACAATCTTACGATAGCCGGCGATTACGGCAACAAAATTAGTCAAAAGACGGTAAAATATGACCAAAACCGCAGACGACATTGCACGCATTTAGCGTTTTTTAACTTAGCCGTCAGACATTTGCTCCGCCGGCCATACGCGTCACCCCTATGCTCAGCACTGATAGCGATGCCGGCTCCGCCTCCTCAAGCAGCGCGACGCCACAATCGCGCACAGTGGCGCCGGTTGTGATGATGTCGTCGACGATTATAATATTGCGGTCTCTCAGTTGGTCAGGACGCACGACGCCGAAACTGCCGCTTATATTGGCATGACGCTCATCGGCATTATGACGCGTCTGGCTCTTGTGGCCTCTGATAGCCACAAGATTATCGGCGACAGGCAGACCGAGCGAGTCGCCGAGACCGAGCGCTATTTCATAACTCTGGTTGTAGCCTCGCGACATGCGCTTGCGCGGATGCATGCCTACGGGCAGCAGCAAGTCATAACGCGTCGCATTAAAACCGTCTGCAAGCAGCTCCGCGCCATACATACGTCCCAAAAGCCGTGCAAGTGCCGGACGGTCGTCATATTTGGCGCGGCGTATCAGTTGAGCATACGGGCTGTCGCGCTGATAGTAAAACCATCCGGCCGCAATGTCGAGAGCAACCTTGTGGCCGACACGGTGATGAATGGTATTGAACGGCATAAGATGCAGACGCGTGCGCGGTAACTCACATAGACAACCAGCGCACATCACCTCTTCCCTATCAACCAGCGCGGTACCGCACACAACGCAGGTCCGCGGAAAAACGGCGTCCAAGAGCGCCGCTCCGGCGGCCGACGCCGCGTCAATTATCTTGCGCATTATTGCCATAAGTCGGTCAGTATGTTTGTCGGTAATCGGAATAATTCTTAATTTTGGCTCTGTATGTCAGGACTGAGCGCCATAATATTGCTTAGCGTCTTTAAGACGGTCGAGTTTTATGTCATTGTCAGCGTCATAGCGGCGGCAGTGGTCGGCTTTATGGCGCTGCCTCAGCGTCGAAGCGAGGTAAAACTGCATATGCTTGCAGGCGACCTGCGCTCTACGGTCGGCGATGATGACGGCGATGAGCCTGAAGCGGCCGTAACCTTTATAGTCCACGACGAGGGTTTTGTCGAACTGCGCCGCACGGGGTTGCCCGATAACATCACGACTGACGGCGCCGTGTCGATTGCGGTCAAGGTCTCCGGTTTTGACATTGAAATAGAAGAGCGGCTCACAGCGGGACGCCACCCGTCGTTCGGCCACGCCGACACCGCTGTTTTTATGCTCGATTTTCTCGCTCCGGAATGGTATCATATCAAATACAACAGTGAAACAAGCGGCGAATTTGCCGCACTGACGCTGCATGTGCGCCCCGGCATACGCTACACCAAACGTCTGATGAAATAGCCGTCAGTTGACACCGAAAACCCCGAGAAGCCATGTCGAGATGCCGACATAGATGATGAGGCCGAGAATGTCGTTTGAAATCTGAATGAAAGGGCCGGTCGCAAGCGCCGGATTGATATGTATCTTTTCGAGAGTCAACGGAACGACCGTGCCGAGAATCGACGCGAACATCACCACCAAAAACAGTGAGATGGTCACCGAAAGCGTCACTGCGAACTCCGACGGCAACATTATGAGATTATAGACAAAGATTACCGCCGAGATAATCGTGGCGTTAAGCAAGCCTATAAGCACCTCTTTGCCAAGCTGTTTGGAAAACTCCTTAATATCAAGCGAACCGTTTGCAAGGCCCTGCACGACGATGGCCGACGCCTGCACGCCGACATTGCCGCCCGTGCCGCCGATGATTGGAATAAACAGGGCGAGAGCCGTGACGGCCTGCAGCTGCGTCTCGAATCCGCCGAGAATCAGCGAGGCGAGTATGCCCGACGCTATACCGACAAGCAGCCACGGGATGCGCGCCTTGGTCTGGGCGAGTATAGAGTCGTCGGCGTCGACGTCAGACGAAAGACCTGATGCCAACTGATAGTCACGCTCACTGGCCTCACGCACCTGATCCATGACGTCGTCGACAGTTATGCGGCCGAGCAGACGCCCGATAGAGTCGACGACAGGCATGGCCACAAGGTCGTATTTCTCAAAGTCGAGAGCTACCTCGTCAATAGGCGCGTCGACCTTGACGCTGACCGGGTCAACCTCCATGACGTGCTTGATTTTTGACACCGACGGATGGGTTATCATCTTCTTCAGCGGAAAAATGCCGCGCAGTTTGTAGTCATTGTCGACCACATATATATAATAAATCTCGTCCATCTCCTCGGCCTGCATGCGCATCTCCTTGATGCACTCGGGCATAGACCAGTTTTCGTTGACGACAATCATCTCGGTGCCCATAAGGCCGCCGGCGGTGTCCTCGTCATATTTGAGAAGGTCGATAATGTCGCCGGCCTGCTCGACGTCGTCGATGTGAGAGAGGATTTCCTCGCGGTCGTCCTCGTCTAATTGCTGAATGAGGTCGACGGCGTCGTCGGTGTCAAGATGGTCAATCTGACGCGCGATTTCCTCGGCCGGCATGGCGTTGAGCAGCTTGAGACGCTCGTCGTCATCAAGCTCCATGAGCACATCGGCCGCCGTGTCCTCGTCCAAGAGTTTATAGAGATACTCGGCCTCGTCGAGCTCGAGATTTTTATAAAGCTCGGCGATATCGGCCGGATGCAAATCTTCGAGCTCACGGCGCGCCTGCTGCTCGTCGTCAGAGTGGATTACAGAGCGGATGTGCTCGAGATATTCGGGGGTGTATTCCTTCATGACTTCTCGGGATTATTAGCGGCGCGTGCCGACGAGAGCAAGTTTGTGAGTTCGATAAACTGATTGACCGACAGTTGTTCGGGCCGCATGGCGAGCATCGCGGTCTCGGGCATCGCGGCGCCCGGAGGCAAAAGCGAGCGCAGCGAGTTGCGTATGGTCTTGCGGCGCTGGCCGAATGTCGTCTTGACCACCGTGCGGAAGAGGCGCTCGTCGCAGCCGAGGTCAGTGACGCCGTTACGACGCAGGCGTATCACGCCCGACTTGACCTTGGGCGGTGGATTGAAGACAGTCTCGGAGACTGTGAAAAGGTATTCGATGTCATACCACGCCTGCAGCAGCACTGACAGGATGCCGCGTGTGCGCGACCCCTCCGGCGCGGCTATGCGCTCGGCGACCTCGCGCTGCAGCATGCCCGAGCAGACCGGTATGAGGTCCTTGTAGTCCAAAACGCGGAAGAATATCTGCGACGAGATATTGTAAGGATAGTTGCCGATAAGCGCAAACTCCTTGCCGCCAAACACTTCGCGGAGGCCTAACTGCAAAAAGTCGCCCTCGATGATGCGACCGTCCAAGTCGGGAAATTCGCGATGCAAGTAGCTGACGCTCTCGCTGTCAATCTCGATGACACACAGGTCATGGCCGGACTCAAGCAGAAAGCGTGTAAGCACACCCATGCCCGGGCCTATTTCGAGCACGGGCATATCGACGCCGTCAAGCGTGGCGGCGATGCGACGGGCCACTGACAGGTCCGTCAGGAAGTGTTGTCCTAAGGCTTTTTTAGGCTTTACTTGCGGCATGTTTCGGGTTTATTTTCTGCAAAAATAAAGTTTTTATCCCGAAATGACAAAAAAAGTGTCACGCCGCTGCTCCGCTCTTACTTTTTGAGCAAGCGTCGACAGAAGGCGCGCAGCTTTTCGGTCGGCGTTGCGTGCCAGCTGTGGGCGCAAAGATGCACTGCATAGGAGTCGGCTGTCATCTCGCGACGGTTGCCGGCAAAGATTTCGGAGCGATATATCATCATGTCGTCTTTTAACTTCCGGTCGCGGTCGACGTAACGGAAGCCATAAGGCTCGGCGACGCGGGCATAAATCAGCGGCGCTATGGGGTCGGTGGCGTAAGTACCGTCTGCTTTGATGAAATGACGATCCTTATAAAAATCGAGCACGTCGCGAACAAACGGATGCCCCGGCGCGGCACCCATGACAGCGGCCTGAATCTGCATGCCGGCAATATACTCGTCGGCTGTGCGGCGCCCCTCCTTGTCAATGAGGTCCCACGAGCCGCGCTCGTCCATCAGCGTCGGATGATGCTCCAACGACGAGAAAAAGTTGTGCACGAGAAAGTCGTCGAATCGCTTGAGCACCCTGACATCGGAGTCAAGATAGATACCACCCTCCGTGTAAAGCGCATACATGCGTATATAATCAGCGGCGAAGGCCCATTTGCGAGCCTCGACAGCCTCGCGCACGAATGGCACTGAGTCGACATCAAAATTATCCTTCGACCAGAGTTTCAGCTCATAGTCGGGCATCACGCGGCGCCAAGACTCGACACACTCCCTGATTTTGGTGGGGAACGGGTCCCCGCTCATCCAGCAATAGTGGATGACGCGGGGCACAATCTCTTTCGGTGCGTCGGCAGCCATTACTTGTCGCGCATGTAGATGTTTATGGGCGTGCCGTTAAAGTCCCAGTGCTCGCGTATCTTGTTCTCCAAGTACCGGCGGTAAGGCTCCTTAACCCATTGCGGCAGGTTGCAGAAGAAGATGAAGGTAGGCACGGCCGCGCCCTTGAGCATGGTGATATATTTGATTTTGATATACTTACCCTTGTTGCTTGGCGGCGGATAAGCCTCGATATCTTCGCGCATGACCGTGTTAAGCTGCGAGGTCGGCACTGTTCGGCGACGATTCTCGTAGACCTTGATGGCGGTCTCCAAGACCTTGAAGATGCGCTGCTTTGTCAGAGCCGACGTGAAAATGATAGGAAAGTCGACAAACGGAGCAAAGCGGTCACGGATAGCATCTTCATAATGTTTGATAGCGCGCTGCGACTTGTCTTGGACAAGATCCCACTTGTTGACGACCACGACAAGGCCTTTTTTGTTACGCTGTATAAGAGAGAATATGCTTACATCCTGAGCCTCAATGCCGCGTGTGCCGTCAATCATGAGTATGCAGACGTCGCTTGCCTCGATGGCACGAATCGAACGTATGACAGAATAATATTCGATGTCCTCGTTGACCTTGTTTTTTTTACGTATGCCGGCAGTGTCGACGAGATAAAAGTCGAAGCCGAACTTGTTGTAGCGCGTATATATAGAGTCGCGGGTCGTGCCGGCGATGTCGGTGACGATGTGGCGCTCCTCGCCGATAAAGGCGTTGATGAGTGACGACTTGCCGGCGTTAGGGCGACCGACGATGGCAAATTTGGCGATATCCTCTAATTTATCCTCGTCCTCGTCAGGCTCGGGCAGGTCCTTGACAACTTCGTCCAAAAGATCGCCTGTGCCGTAGCCATTGATGGCTGACACGGGATATGGGTCGCCGAGACCCAGCGAATAGAATTCAGGCACATTATAAAGCCACTCGTTTGAGTCGACCTTGTTGGCCACCAGTATCACCTTCTTGCGCGACTTGCGCAGTATCTCGGCCACGTGGTCGTCGAGGTCGGTCACACCGTTGATGGCGTCGACCACAAAGAGTATCACGTCGGCCTGCTCGATGGCGAGCGCCACCTGCTTGTTGATTTCGCCCTCGAAGATGTCCTCTGAGTTAACGACCCAGCCACCGGTGTCGACAATCGAAAATTCACGGCCGTTCCAGTCGACCTTGCCATACTGGCGGTCACGTGTCGTGCCGGCGGTTTCGTCTACAATTGCCGTGCGCGACTGTGTCAGACGGTTAAAAAGCGTCGATTTACCGACATTGGGGCGACCGACGACTGCGACAAGTTGGCTCATAAGTCTTTCTGTATGATGTTGATGTTAATATTCCTTGCAAAATTAACTTAATTATTCGATATAGCCAAACTGGCGGAGCTTGTTGTCACGGTTACGCCAGTTAGGCTCGACCTTGACAAAAAGCTCGAGATAAACACGTTTGCCGAAGAATGTCTCAATGTCTTTGCGGGCGTCGGTGCCGACTTTCTTAAGCATCATGCCGCCCTTTCCGATAAGTATACCCTTCTGGCTGTCCCGCTCGACATATATGACGGCCATAATATGTATGGAGTTTTCCTTTTCCTCAAATTTCTCGACTATGACCTCGGCGCTGTACGGGACTTCCTTGTCATAGTTGAGCAGGATTTTCTCTCGGATGATTTCGGTGACAAAAAATCTCGCCGGCTTGTCTGTCAGCGCGTCCTTGCCGAAGTAAGGCTCGGCCTCCGGCAGCAGTTCGACGATGCGTGCCATCAGATTGGACACATTGAAATGCTCTTTGGCCGATGTCGGGAAAATCTCGGCATTGGGCAGTATCTCTTTCCAGCGAGCGACAATCCCGTCAAGCTCCTCGTTGTTTTTAAGCAGATCTATCTTGTTGATTACCAAGAGTACGGGCACTTTCTCCTTGGCTACTTTCTCGAGAAACGAGGCGTTTTTGGTCGGGTCTTCGACCACGTCGGTGACATACAGCAGAATGTCAGCGTCGGTAAGAGCCTCCTCACTGAATCCGAGCATACTCTCCTGAAGTTTGTATTTAGGCGAGAGCACACCGGGAGTGTCGGAGAAGACGATCTGATAATCGGGCGTGTTGACGATGCCCATGATGCGGTGGCGCGTGGTCTGTGCTTTTGAAGTTATGATGCTGATGCGTTCGCCGACAAGGTCGTTCATAAGGGTCGATTTGCCGACATTAGGATTTCCGACGATGTTGACAAAGCCTGATTTGTGTTTGTTAGCCATGTTATGAAATTTTTTTAAAGGTAAAATAAGGGCGTTTTACCCATATAAACAAAAATAGCACCCTAAAAGATGCTATTTTGTAAAATTTTGTGTACGGAAGACGTATTGCTGCCTGAAATCAGATATCCCAGACAAGATACATGGCTCCCCATGTGTAACCGGCTCCGAAGGCGGTCAGTATCAACTTGTCACCCTTATGGAGTTTGGCTTTATACTCGTCCAAGCAGAGCGGAATCGACGCAGCCGACGTGTTGCCGACATGCTCGATGTTGACGAGCACTTTGTCTGCCGGGAAACCGGCGCGGTCGGCCACAGCCTCGATGATGCGCATGTTAGCCTGATGGGGGATGAGATATTTGACGTCGTCGACAGTCAGGTTATTACGTTTCATCACGTCGAGCGACGAGGTGAGCATATCTGTGACAGCATTTTTGTAGACGTTACGACCCTCTTGATATAGGAAGTTTTCGCCGGCGTCGACAGTAGCGTGGGTAGTCGGTTTAACCGAGCCGCCGGCCTTCATCAGCAGATGCTCGCGGCCTGTGCCGTCGACATGAAGCACGGCGTCGATGACTCCGGCACCCTGCTCTTCAGTCGGCTCGACGATTACGGCAGCGGCGCCGTCACCGAAGAGGGCGCAAGTAGAGCGGTCCTCGTAGTTGACCATCGAAGACATCTTCTCGGCGCATACGACGATAATTTTTTTATACATGCCCGAGCGGATATATGCCGTTGCATCCTGCAGGGCTACGATAAAGCCGGCGCATGCGGCCTGAATGTCATATCCGTATGCTTTCGACAGACCGCAACGCTCGATCATCACAGAAGCGGTCGACGGGAAACGATAGTCAGGGTTAGATGTAGCGCAGATGACAAGCTCGATGTCTTCGGGAGCAGTGCCCGACTCAGTGAGCAGTTTGTCTATAGCTTTTGCGCCGAGATATGAAGAGCCTTCGCCCTCGAGCTTTAAAATGCGGCGCTCCTTGATGCCGACACGGGTTGTAATCCACTCGTCGTTTGTGTCGACCATCTTTGAGAGCATGAAGTTGTCGAGGATGTCATCGGGGAGATATGATGCGATGGCTGAGATGCGTGCGTTAGGCATGACTTGCTTAAAAGAAAAGTTAGCGATTAGTCTTGAAAGATAAGTTAAGTATACAAAAAAGCTCTCTTAAAGGACCCCGGGGCGTCCGCCGTCTGAAGTGACGGACATAACGCCGGGCCTGTTAAGAGAATCCTTTTTCTGTTTAGCCGACAGAGACTCTCGCCCGGTATTAAAATCACCGGTCACGGTCGCGGCTGGTCGGTGTGCCGTCAGACAGCAGCCTCTTTTTCGATGACTACACGTCCGCGGTAG
Source organism: Bacteroidales bacterium (assembly GCA_019415705.1). Classification (GTDB taxonomy): domain Bacteria; phylum Bacteroidota; class Bacteroidia; order Bacteroidales; family Muribaculaceae; genus CAG-873. Next base: position 27,905 of record DXYS01000023.1, read on the forward strand.
TAGCCACATTCGCCACAAACAGTGTGGTAGATGTGCCATGCGCCGCAGTTAGGACAGAGAGCAAGTGTGGGGGCTACAGCCTTGTCGTGTGTACGACGTTTTGCTGTACGTGTTTTTGATTGTTTGCGTTTAGGATGTGCCATTTCTTTTTATATTTCTTAGTTATTATATCTTTATATCGTGCAGATACCGCATCGGCGTCATCTGCCGGAAAATCAATCAATTGTTTTCGCCGTCGGCATCTGTGCCAATCCCTTTAAGGGCGTCCCAGCGCGGATCTGTCTGTGACGTGCGGTCATCGTCGACGTCAATTTCGTCCATCAGTTCGTTCTCAAGCTCGGCGTCTTCATCAGTCGGACGCGCGCGATGCTTACGGAGTATCGCACTCATGGCGCGGTTGCACTTGCCCATCGGATGCACATGCTTGATGGGGATTGCCAGCACGACTGTGTCGTATATCATGTAGGCGACATTGAGATAATTGTCGCTCTCAGGTATCTCCAACAGATCGTCGGCCGAGTCGTTGTAATCGTCGCCATATTTGACCATTATGTGATATGTCGTGTCTATCGGCATCACAAGGTCGTCTAAACAACGGTCGCAGAGAAGCGTGATGTCGCCCTTGATGTCGAAGTTTAGGTCATAGACATCGCCGTTATAGTCAACTGTCAGTTTCACCGCAAGCCGGGCGTCGCGGATGTCGTTGTTCTCCATATCCGCAAAGAATTGTTTGTCAAGAGAGTAGTCAAATTCATGACTTCCCTTGGCAAGACTCTTCAAAGGCAGTTTGAATGCAGTGAACTTTCCCATTGGTCAGTTAGCTTGAAAAAACTCTGCAAAGTTATGCAATATCTTGATAACTGACAAGTTTTTGCGTTATTTTTGCTAAACGCTCTGTTAAAATAATGTCAAAAACAATGTATCTGATTATGGCGTCATGGCCGTTAGGGAGCCGGGCAAGGAGACTTATTTGCTGAAAATTTTGGTGATATTGACACCGATGTCGCGGGTAAACATCCTGAACGGGGTCAGCAGCGGGCGGAAGCGTTCGCGCTTGCCGGGCACGAATATTTTGAGCTCGCCGGGATGACATTCTATGTCTAATCGGGCGTCCATCTCGACAGGTTCGCCATCGATGTGGGCTATGCCGGGCTTGTTGCGTATGATGGTGCAGTGTCTGACACGAATGGTGTCGATGAGGGCGTTCTTGCCTATGAATCCCGTCAGCAAATCCACGCCTACGAGGGCTTGCGAGATGGGGTTACCTTTGTGTATCACCGTGATGTCCAAGAGGCCGTCGGTAATCGAAGCCTCGGGAGCGATGAAGGCGTTGTTGCCATACTGCGAAGCATTGCAGGCCGCGATGAGGAAGGCCTGCTCGGTCACCTCCTGATCGCCGGCGAGCAGCGTGTAGGTCTCAGGGTTATAGGTGATGAATTCGTCGATGGCGCTTTTAAGATACATCATCAGGCCGCGGCGGCGCTGTGTGGCGAAGCGGTGGCTGACTGCGGCGTCGAAGCCGACGCCGAATGTGCAGAAGAACGGACGTCCGTTGACGGTGCAATAGTCGCAGTCGGTTATCTTGTCATGTCGGATGACATTGAGGGCGGCGATGGGGTCGACAGGGATGCCGATATGGCGTGCCAGACCGTTGCCCGAGCCGGCAGGCAGGATGCCGAGCGCGACATCGGTACCCAACAGAGCGGTCGCCGTCTCGTTGACCGTGCCGTCGCCGCCACATGCGAGCACACCGTCAAAGCCCTCCGCTACGGCTTTCTTGGCCAGACGCGTGGCGTCGCCGCGACACACGGTCAGCTGCGTGTCTACCTCGTGGCCCATCTCGCGCAGACGCTGCTCGATGAGCTGCACGACACCGCGTTTCGAACTTGTGCCCGAGACGGGGTTGACTATGAGCATCAAACGGTGTGAGGACTGTTTCATGCTGCAAATTTATGAATTTTCTATAGAATTAGAACATTGCCGCGCAGAAATCAGAATTGACAGACAAAACTGAATCCGGGTGCGCCTCCGACTACAGCCGGCATCAGCGACGAAGTGACTTTCGGCCGTGACACTTCGTCAGAGCGGTAGATATGACGTGAAGTCGAGTGGCCGAAGAGCCCGACGACCTCGTTGACAGGGTCAATAAGGAAGGCCACTATGTTGCCGAGCACAGGCGAGCCCCACAGGTGATACCGGTCGGCGACGATGCGGCGCTTGAGTTTATAGAAGCACTCGCCCAATACCGAGCCGACGCAGGGCGTGATGATAAGGTCTTGTATCGACGGGCGCTCCATAAACCCCTCGATGCCATACTCCCAGCCGACATTTGATATTATAGCCGAGTAGAGAAACGACCGCCAGAAATTAAACCCTGCCGAACGCGCCGACATGAAGTAGACCGCACCGGCATACGGATGCAGCACATAGTTAAATATAGGGTTGTCGCCGTCCCACTCGGGGCCTTTCTTGATGACATTGTTGTACCAGCGGCGGAAGGGCGGCACGCTCTGTATCGACGCGCGATTCCAGTTTGTGGCTCCCTCAGGCAGACACTCGAGCACAGCAAGCGTGCCGCCGAAAGCGGCCGCAAATATGGCCGTGTTTGTCCACAGACGATGCCAGTCAGGCACATTTAAGTTACGCGAATAAGGCAGCTGATAAATCGACGGATTGCCTCGCCGCGGCGTATACAATCGGCTGAAATTAAGTGTTGCGGCTGTATCGGGTGCGATGTCACGAGGGTCAAACCTCACTGTCTCCAAAAGCGTGACAGCCGTGTCGGGAGCAAAAACTTCAAGAGCGATAGTTTGGATTTCACAGGAGTCCGGCAGGGAAACACCGTCGGTCTGACGGGCGCTCAATAACGGCCAGCTCAGCACGGCAGAAAGACATAATGTTGATATTTTTTTCCCTAAAAGCATAAACAAAAGTTGAAACCATTCACAAATATACCAATAAAACAAACGACAGCGCGAGTTGCGCTGCCGCCGTTATCTAAAAAAGATTAAAAGGGACAACATTACCGAATCATCGGACAACTTCCCGCGGTAGTCGCCGTCCGAGCCCGGCTGCATCGAACGCATAACGGCGTCCGGCATCGACAATCATCACCATCAGGTAGATTCCGACTACAAATCCGGCCGATGCAAGCGCAAACTGCCATAGCTCCATCGAGGCCCACCACTCTCTGACCAATGGTCTGAACACTGAAACAAAGACCTGCGGAGCCTTATGAACGAGATAGACCGCAAATGCCGACCGCGCAATATAGTTGACCGCCGGCGAAGTAAAATCGAGGCTCATAAAAAAGACAAACAGCCCGAATGTAGCCGTTAACACAAACGGCGAGTTATAGGCAAGCGCCTTCTCCGGCACAAGCATCCAGAGATACAGTGTCGCGGCAGTCGAAATGAGATAGGTTCCGGCCGACAGCAATCTGACCGTAGCGCGCCGGCATCCGTCGATGTTGACATGCATGCCGAAGTAACGTCCTGTCAGATAGACCGAGACAAGCTGCACAAGCGTGTAGCCCGTGGGGTTGAACTTGCCGCCCCACCACCATCCGGCCCACACATTATATATAAGCAGGACGGCAATGAGCAGACCGAACGTCCGCTTCTTTAAGCACCGGCAGCCTCCGTTGAGAAATGGCGAAAGGAGCATCAGTCCGAAATATGCCGGCACGTACCACAGGTCGGTATGCGTCAGCACAAGCCAGCTCTCAAACCAACCCTTGAGCGTAAACCGCCACGGCTCGGCAATCGAGAACAGAGTATATATGAGAACGGCATAGAACATGCACTGCCCTAAATATGACACTACCGAGCGTACGCGCAGACGTATGCCGAAATAGCCCGAAATCATGGTAAAGCTGTTGACTCCGATAATCGCAAGCGCCTCTATAATCAGCTGACATGCGTCACGGGCCGAGACATCAGCCATGCTCTCCGGATGAGGCAGCCCGAGTGAGCCGTCAATATGGACTGTCACGACCATCAGCATGCTGATGATACGCAACAGTTCCATGTTAGACTGCCTCATCACTCGGCAGGAGCAGGCTCGACAACCTTGAGACGATCGCCGGCGTCTTCGACTATCGAGCGGAAGTAACGGCTGTCATAACCGCCGAAGAGGGGCTGCACCGGCATGCCGGCCTCGTTGCGCTCGAATTTACCGTCTTTCTCGCGTTTGATATTGCCGTCCAAGTATTTGACGAGCAGATAGTCGCCCAGAGCCTTATAGTCGGCTGTCGCTTTCCCGGCCCAGTGCGTTGTCATCTCGGCGAGGGCGGCCTGCTGGTCATCGAAGGGTTTGCCTTTGAGCGAGACCTCGGCCTCGGCCACCTCACCCTTCATGGCGTCCTCGAGACCCGACTGCACACGACGTATATCGGGAATCATCTGACTGTATCGGTTATAAGCCTGATTGGCCACGTAGTTGTTGACCCAGAACATCGAGTCCCATGATAGAGTGTAGAGGTCGCCGTTGTCACCGCTGAGCTGACGAGGCACAGCCACGGTCGAGTTGAAGACAGGGACATAGACACAGGTGTTGGCGTCGTCGACACCAAACCAGAGGATGCCGCGCATAGCCTCGGGGCGGTCATTGTTCATCGACGAGACAAACGAAAAACCTGTCTGCTGCGTGGCGATTGCACGCTCATGCGTATATTCGACCGAGTCTACCGTAAAGCTCATCGGACGCCAGCGATAAGGCACATGGAACGGTCCGGCACCGATATCTTTTGTCATATCAAGCGGAGTCTCTTCGAAGTGGTCGCGCATCATCCATTTGAGGCCGTCGGCGCTCACTTTGTGCTCGGGTTTGACCCATAGGGGGAGTATCTCGCCGCGGCCCTCGAGTATCCACGGCAGCCATTGCTCGGCCGTCTTAGGGTCAGTGAAACGGTTGTAGTAGCTCCACACGCGGGCGTCACAGCCGCGCAGGGCGCCGGCGTCGGTGATGGCATAGGCGCGCGAGAAATCAAAATCCTCGTCTTTGCCTTTGAAATAGCCTTTTTTGCGGGCAAACGAGATGACATCGGGTGAATAGAGCGTCTCGGGGTCGTTGAGCGGGAATTTATGGATGCGCGAGTGATTGGCATGGCCCGAGATATATCCGTCAGGCACACGGCGCGCAACCCACACTGCGCCCTTGTCATCAGCACCTTTGCCTATGACTTCCATAATCCACACCTCATTCGGATCGGCGATTGAGAACGACTCACCCTCGGAGCCATAGCCGTAGTCATGGATAAGACCGGTCATTACATCGATAGCCTCGCGGGCTGTACGGGCACGCTGCAGAGTGATGTAAATCAGCGAGCCGTAGTCGATAAGGCCCGAGCCGGCCAGTTCGTGGCGTCCGCCCCATGTACTCTCGGCTATGGTGAGCGCATGCTCGTTCATATTGCCTATGGTCGCATAGGTATGTGACACTTCGGGTATTTCGCCGCGTTCGATGCCGCTGTCCCAGTCGACAATCTTGCGCATCGCGCCTTTGGGATGGTCGGCGGCAGACTGATTATAAAGCTCTCCGTAGAGCGTGTGACTGTCGGCCGCGTAGGTTATCATCGCGCTGCCGTCGGTTGTCGCGCCGGGCGTCGCTATAAGACTCGTGCAAGCCGTCGAGTCGGGAGCGCCCGCTATTGCCGCGGCGCAGAGGAGTGTGATAATGCTTGTTTTTTTCATTTTGTTATGATTGTGATTATTTATATTTCTTCGATAATACGCAGGTCCGGATACCATAGTCGGCCGCTGATGCTGTGACCGGGCATCATCTGCCCGAGCAAAGACACATATGCCCTGACCTGACGGCGATGTGACTCCAATGGAGCCGACGTAAACTTATAGTCGATTACCTCAACGGAGCCGTCCTCACGGATTATAATTCGGTCGGGACGGAAGGTCATGTCGCCCTCAGGCATATATATGCTCTGCTCGTTGAGCACACGGCAACTGCCGTCAAACCACGCGGCGGCGCGACGTCCCTCGTCGCCCTCAAAAGCACGTTTAAGCGTGTGCCGGTAATCCTCAGCCGTGGCGTCGTCCAAACGGGCGCGGCGGCTCAGCCTGTCGACGGCCTCATCGATAGCGTCAGGCGAATCTATGTCGGCGAGCAGTCCGTGGAGCTGTGTGCCGCGCTCGGCGGCATGAAGGCGCCCGGCATCGTCTGCGTCCGCCTCATCAGAGTCGCTGTCAGGCACCTCATTGCCGATATTTATGTCGGCATAGTCGGCCGTAGCGTCATCCAAGGTCGTGAGAGCAGCCGTATCGTCACGGAAGAACACCCGGTAGTCACCGAGTGCGGCCGCCTCCGCCGGACGTGCCTTTTTAGACGGAACGGTGGGTGCGCCGAGGCTGAATATCAGTCCGTCTTCGCCGTCAGCTACAACATAGTCGGCCGGATTTATCATCAACCCGTCAGAGTCAGCGCAGTCAACATGCGCGCTCAAAGCGCTTACAATCTCCACGGCAATATTTTTAACCGACGGCAGACACACCGACAGCTCACGCTCGGCGCGTGTATAGGCGACATAAGTTATATTGAGATTATCCTCAATCTGCTCGAGACGGTTTGAGGCGGTTACCGCCGCCAGCGGAGAGCCCGGCAGAGAGCAGTAGCGGTCAAGGTCGACCGACAGTATCTCGGGAGCTCCAAGCGCCGCGACATCGTCGCCGAATATCTTCTCCGATTCCACCCACAGACTCTCATTGTCGCGTGTTAGGCTCCAGTCGCCGAAAGGCACATGCACGCATGCCCACTGCAGACCCTTGGCCTTATGGACGGTCATCACGCTGACGGCGTCGGCATTTGAGCCGGCCGCTATAGCCAGATCGGCCGAATTGTCTTCCCACCACGTGAGAAACGCGTGGACTGACGGATTATAATTATTGCAATAATTAAGCACCGTGTCCTGAAAGGCCGCTATATAGGCATACTCCTCGCGGCGTCGCCGCGGACTTATGCGGGTCTCGATAATAGTCTCGACCAATGCGGTCAGACCGGCGGGCCGGCGGCTGCGTATGAGACTGACTCCGTCGTTTATACCCTGTCCGGCCGACGGATCGGCGTCAGGACGCAAAGCCATACGCAGAGCCTCGGCGCTGTCATATCCTTCGCCGATAAAAAAATCATAGCGGCTCATCATCATGGCTATGTCTCCGTTGTCGGCATAGCTGACCTTACCGTCTGACTGACTCCTGTCATCGGGCACCGACAAGGCCGAGTAGCTTGCGTCGACTATCTTGAGCATGCTCACTATCTGTTTGACCGCAGGAGAGTTGGCCAACAAAAGCGCCTCATCAGAAATAACTTTTATGTCAGGATGAAATTTCATCAGATAGTCGACGAATGTCACGGCCTCCTTGCGCACACGCACCAGCACGGCTATGTCGCGCCAGTCATAACCGGCATCGTGCTGACGGCGTATCTCGCGCGCCGTGACAGCAAAATTAGCGCCGTAATCGTCGTCGGTTTCGACATCCGACATATCGCGGACCGTCACATAACCGGGAAGGCTCCCGGCGCCGGAACTGAGCGCCTGCACTATATTCTCGTAGCCCGACGCTCCGGTGTCGGCCGCAAGCAGCGTGAACAGCGTATTGTTAAACCTCACGATGTCGGCCGAACTGCGGTAGTTGGTGTTTTCGCTCGTCCGCCGGCCCTTTATCATGTGCTCAGACGGGAAATCACGTTCGGCGACAACATGATGCAACAGAGCGCTGTCAGAGTTGCGGAAACGGTAGATGGCCTGTTTCTCGTCACCGATTATGAGGTTGTCAGAGCCCCCGGCTATGCTTTCGGCCACAAGCGGACGCAGATTGTTCCACTGCATATGCGACGTGTCCTGAAACTCGTCGATCAGATAGTTGGTCAGCGTCGTACCTATGCGCTCATATATAAACGGAGCCTGACTGTCGCCGATGATGCGGCTTATAAGGGCGTTGGTGTCTGACAGCAGTATCAGGTTATTCTCTTCACGAAACCGTCTTATATAATCCCATGCAAAGCCGAGGAAATCGAGCGACGGACAGCTCTTGCGGATAATCCGCAGCGCGTGTATCTCGTTATATCCTTCGAAAATCCTGTGTAGCGTCTCACGCATCAGCGTGTCGAAGCTCTCCGGGGGATAGATGACTGTCTTTTTGGGGTCTTTGGGAAGTTTAGAGACGACATATGGAGATTTGTCATTCAACCCCATGGCGCCCTTTACCTTGACTGCCTTGTCGGTAAACGGCTCGAATGTCGGCCCGACACTGATGTCACCCTTCTCAGCCGCGGTAGTGAAAATGCGCCATACGTTTGCAGCCACGACATCGGTGCTGAAACCGAGCTCCGGCAGCGCGTTGATGACCTTGCGTGCCTCAGCGGCAAGGCGGTCGGTGATTGCATCAATGCGGCCGTCAAGATTTTTGGCGAATGTCTTGATGCGCTCCTCGTCAGAAAGATATTCGATGACAGTTTCCGAGTGACGTTTGAAAACCTCGCTGCTCATGCGCTTGACAAACGACGCGAGCGTGTTCTGCAGCCGGCCCGAGCGGTTAAATACATTGTGGTCACCGCCCGACTCGACCTGCTCAAGCGTATAATCGCGTATCCACTGCATAATGCGACGGCGACCGGCGGGATTACCGTTGTTGAGATCGTCGAGCATGAGCGAGATGCCGGCTTTGACGGCATATTCGTCACTGAGCTCAATGCCATAGTCGCCCTGACGGTCTACCTCGCGTGCGAAAGCCCTCAGCACCGTCTGAAAGAACGAATCTATCGTGCTGACATTAAAATGATGGTAATCAAAGAGCAGCGCTCGCAGAGCATCATCGGCTGCCGCACGCAACGACTCGCGTCCACAACCGAACTCGGCGCACAGACGGTCTGCATACGGCGCCTTGCCTGACGCATCGTCTGACGCAAGAGCCGCAAGCTCCTTCAGGATACGCGACTTCATTTCCTCGGTCGCCTTGTTGGTAAATGTTATGGCAAGTATGCCGCGGTGACGCTTGCCGGCACTTCCGCCCGACGACCTGCGCACAAGGGTATAGCGTCCCGTCTGCTCGTCTTTGACACCGAGGAGCAGCTTGACGTATTCATACGCTAAAGTATATGTTTTGCCTGAGCCGGCCGAAGCCTTGTAGATTGTCAGCAATGCGATAAGGGTTTTAAATCAGGTTTCAAATTTACACATAAATTATTAGTAACGCGCATGAAACCGTGATTTATTTACCCGTCATATCCATGAAATGCGACGGCTTCTGACAGCGAGCGACTCGCTGAGCAACCTTACAAATTCTTTTGTAGCCTGTTTATGATAGCTGTCTTTGAGTATATGGACACAACCCGTCATCTCGTTATCGGGCACATCCAGCGGGATAGCTTTTACATCGTGTTCGTTATATATTGAATCTTCGGCAAGCACGGTGACCAGACGAGTCTGACGGATAAGTTTCAGCAGTATATTGACCTCGTTGAGTTCAATGCGTATGTTGAATTTATCATAAACAGTCAGGAGGCTGTCGAAAGCGTTTCTCGCCTGAAGTCCCTTTGATGGCAGAGCCAGCTCATACTTCTGCAGTTCGGAGAGCGAGACCTTCTTTTGAGACGCCAGCGGATGTGTGCTGCTGACAACGGCCGACAGGCTGTTCTGAAACAGGATGTGTGACTCTACATCAGCGACGGGCATAGTCGGTTTGAATGCAAGTACAAAATCCAAATCTCGTTTTGCCAGCAGCTCCATAAGCTCACTCATCGGTTTATAGATGACGTTGAGCTTTATATGCGGATAAAGTTTCATAAACGATATCACCGTCTCGGTCAGTATCGGACTGAACGAGTAAGTAACGCCGATGCTGAGAGTACCGGTCAGCAGTTTCTTAAGGTCATTCACACGGTCGGCACAAGTTTCGGCATCGTGGATTGTCCGCAGAGCAAAAGGCAGCATGAGTTCACCGGCCTCTGTGAGACGTATAGCATGGCTGTTACGCAGGAATAATTGCACATCCAGCTCATCCTCAAGTTGTTTTATCTGTTGCGAAAGTGAGCTCTGTGCGATGTTCAGCATTTTTGCCGCATCAGAGAAATTAAGCGTCTCGGCGGCCTTGGCGAAGTATCTTAACTGTCTTAGTTCCATATCAGTGATAATGATGCAAATATACTATTAATATTTCTATCTCGTCGCCGTGAACGAGAGCTTTTTGAAAAGAAACACCGGCACGGTTGCTCCTATGACCATGCCCAAGATTATAAACGTACAAGTCAGGCCGTTATATGCCAGCAGATAGAGATAATGCATGAAATGCGCCTCGCCCGAATGAGTCAGACACAAGAGCAGCGCCTCAATCGTGCGATAGGCATACATGCCCGGTATCATAGGCAGCAGCGCCGGAAAAAAACATACCTCGGCCGGGCAGTGGATGCGGCCTGCAAAAAGCACGGCGAGCACTCCGACGGCAAACGAGGCTAATGTGCCCGCCGCAACGATGTGCATGCCGCATGTCTCGGGTGACATCAGCATATAACGTATCGCATGGCCGGCTGCCGCTATCAGCCCGCACGTCAGATAAGCGCGGCGTGGTGTGTTGCTGATGCTCGAAAAACCGATTGCAGCTATCGCCGCAAACAATCCGTCCTCTAAAATATTTATCAACATATCTCCTGTTAAAACCATTTTAAGCCCAAAATAAACATGCCGCCGCAAAGTCCGGCCGAAAGACACGCCGTCAGTACGGCTGCGTCGCAAAAACGGCTGAACGCACACAGATAGTTGCGATCTATCAGGTCGCTGACCGCATTTATATAGGGGACGCCCGGTATGAGATAGAGCACACTCGTGCCGAGCGCTATCTCAGGCGTAGCTCCGATTTCGAAGATATGACCCGCCGCACTCAGAGACGCCGAAAAAAACGAGGCACAGAGAAACACGAGGCGCACATCGCGGCCGTCCTCGAGCATAATCTGCTTTAAACGGTAACCGGCAAGCGTCGAAACAAACACTATCAGCATCGCCGCTAAATCGCCCCCGAATAGCCGACAGAATGACGCGTTGGCGGCTGCCGTCAGCATCAACACCTCGAGGGCGCCGGTCGGCTTTGTGTGTCTTATCGCCTCAAAGCGTCCGACCGCCGAGTTCAGACTGAGCCCCTTGTCTGCGACTTCCCAACTCAGACGGCTCAGACGGGCATTGATATTGAAACTTACACCGCATGAAACGGTTTTGCCGACTGCCGCCTCGCTGACCGAGCTATCCGACACGGTCACATGGACATGCGATGGCAATATGCAGATGTCGACACGCAGTCCGAACGCAGTTGCCATGCGACGGGTATTCTTCTCAATGCGTATGCAGGTAGCGCCGCAACCGGCCAACAGCGCCGCGTAATCGGCGAGAAAAGCGGCGACTTCCGCGGCATATGCCGACCGCCGATACTCAGCCGCGCCACTCTCAGAAATCATCATCGTCGCAATCACCCGGTATAAAAAATATGTCTCTCTCACGCCCTATCTCAAACACACGCCTCATAAGGAAACGTTTGTTATGACAGGTTGCGTGACGCTTTACAATCGCTCTGAACAAAAGCGCAAATAACAGCACCGCTACTATCGCGCACCATACAAATATCTGCTGATTCATAGTTCTTCGTTTTCTTGCCGCAAAAGTATCACGACACTTTGTCGTATCATTGCATCCGTCAAGGTTTTTCCCTATCACCGCAATCGGCAAAACAGATAATCGTCCACACTGCCCATGATGATTGCCCCGACGCGCAAACAATGTTCGCAAAAAGTCTTTAAAACATTAAAAAAGTATAAATTTCACATATCTGAATCAGATTTGTTGTGAATTTGTCACTTTTCCGTAACTTTGCACCAGATAATTATCTATCAGACTCCAACAACGGTGCAAATCATGAAATCGAGAATCTATTGTCTGATGCTGATAATGCCGGCAATCGCATTTTTTGCTTCTTGCGGAACAAAATCAACGAAAGACACAGAAAACAGACAAAATCAGAGAACAGCCGCCATCGGCGAGTTCAACTGCGACAGCGCATATGCTTTTGTAGACCGCCAAGTGGCGTTCGGTCCTCGTGTGCCCGGCTCCGAGGGTCATAAAATCTGCGGAGACTATCTGATATCAAAACTCGCCTCTTATAATCCCGACACTATCATGGTGCAGGAGGCGACTGTAACTGCCTTCAACGGCGACCGTCTGCCCATACGCAACATATTTGCCCGTTTTAACTCTCTCGCTCTAAACAAAATTCTCCTTGTGGCCCACTGGGACACACGCCCTTGGGCAGATAATGATCCCAAAGACGAAAACCGTCAGACTCCGGTCCCCGGCGCCAATGACGGGGGCAGCGGCGTCGGAGTCCTGCTTGAGATAGCACGCAACCTCGCCATAAAAGCGCCTGAGTGCGGAGTAGACATACTTCTGACCGATGCCGAAGATTACGGCGGCGGCAAAGGATTTGCCGACTATGACGACAGCTGGTGTCTCGGCACTCAGTATTTTGTCAAACATTCGCCCTACTCCACTGTAGACCGTCCGTCATTCGGCATACTTTTAGACATGGTCGGAGGCCATAATGCACGTTTCCACCGAGAGTTTTTCTCAAACCGCGATGCCCGCCCCGTGACAGCCAAAGTGTGGGCCGAAGCTCAGGCTCTCGGCTATGAAGACACATTTATCAACAAAGAGGGTACCTCGGTCATCGACGATCATGTATTCCTTAACCGCGCGGGCATCCCCACAGCCGACATAATCGAGAGCATGAACGTCACGACGGGGTCATTCCCGGCCACTTGGCACACTGTCGACGACAACATGCAGCATATATCGCGCCACACGCTTGACAAAGTTGGAAAAACTGTTCTCAACATCGTCTATAAAGAAAAAAAATAATGACTATAAACGAGAAACAAGACGAAATAATCGCCGAATTTGACGAGATTGACGACTGGATGGACCGTTACGGCTACATCATCGATCTCGGCAACGCGCTCCCCCCCATTGACGAAAGCAAAAAAACGCCTCAGAATCTCATCGAAGGCTGCCAGAGCCGCGTGTGGTTAGATGCAGCCTGCGAAAACGGCCGCGTACATTTCACAGCCGACTCCGACGCCATCATAGTCAAAGGCATAATCTCGCTACTCATTTCAGTGCTCAACGACCACACTCCGGAGGAGATACTTGACGCCGACCTTTATTTCATCGACCGCATAGGTCTGAGCGAAAACCTCTCGCCGACACGTTCAAACGGTCTGCTCGCAATGATCAAGCAGATGCGCATGTATGCCCTTGCCTTCAAGGCCCTCGAGGACGAGAAAAAGTAAATTATCATTGCTATCTTAGCTAATTTAGCTATAATAGCCACTATTTATACGCTGCTTTAGCTTCCGAGCTAAAGCAGCTGTTTTAATTTTAAAAACTTTTTACTATCTTAGCGGCCAAAAGATAAAAACCTAAAATCTCATCACAACATGTTTAAAAATCAGCCAAAGGGCCTCTACGTTCTCAGTCTGTCAAATACAGGCGAACGTTTCGGCTACTACACCATGCTGGCCATCCTGCTCCTTTTTCTGCAGGCTAAATTTGCGTTGAGCACCGCCACGGCCGGCCTTATCTATTCGTCATTTCTGGCCTTAGTTTATTTCATGCCCATGCTCGGCGGTTGGGTCGCCGACAAATGGAACTTCGCTAAAACCGTCACCCTCGGCATCGTTGTGATGTTCCTCGGCTATGCCCTCATGGCCGTACCGACGCCGCGCATGGCCACATCGTCATTCGTGATTATGATTGCCGCCCTGCTCCTCATCTCTATCGGCACAGGCCTCTTCAAAGGCAACCTTCAGGTGATGGTCGGTGACCTCTATAACAATCCCCGCTACGCCGAGAAACGCGACGTCGCCTTCTCGCTCTTCTATATGGCCATAAACATCGGCGCCATGTTCGCTCCGTCGGTGACCACAGGACTCTGCTCTTATGCTCTCGGTAAAGCCGGCTTCGCCTACAACCCCGCCATCCCGAGCCTCTGCACCAAATATCTCGGCGGTGACACACTCGACGCTGACAAACTCCAGACCCTCAACGACTACATCGCAGCCTACGCTCCCGATTATACCGGCAACCTCCAAGGTTTTTCAGACGCATTTATGAACGCCATCTCGACCGGCTACAGCTACGCATTCCTCGTGGCTTGCGGCTCGATGATTATCTCGTTCCTGATCTACAAACTCGGCCGACGCACCTACATGGTCGAGCAGACAGCCGACGACAAATCAGCCGACGCTGGCAAGACCGCAGCTCCCGAGCTCACTCCCGCACAGACCAAGAGCCGCATCGTCGCCCTGCTGCTTGTCTTCACCGTCGTTATCTTCTTCTGGATGGTATTCCACCAGAATGGTATGACACTCACCAAGTTTGCCGAGGTGTTCACTCAGACCGAGACTTCGTCATGGACTCGTATCGCCTTCAACGTCTGGGCTCTCGCCACGATTGTCGTGCTGATTTACGCTCTTTTCAGTGTCTTCCAGTCAAAAGGCAAAGCGCGCATAATCTCGATAGTCGTCGCTATAGCAGCCATCGGAGGCATCGCTGCCTTCTATGCGACAACCCCGTCGCCCGTCAGCGGTCTCCAGCCCCAGATTTATCAGCAGTTCAACCCGTTCTACGTCGTAGCTCTGACCCCCTTCTCGGTAGGCATCTTCGCTTGGCTCGCCAAGAAGAAGAAAGAGCCGTCGGCTCCGCGTAAAATCGGCTACGGCATGCTCGTCGCAGGTTTCGCTTTCGCCTTCCTGATGTTTGCGTCACTCGGTCTCGGCACAGCTCCCGCCGAGGGACAGGGCGAGACCCTCGTATCACCCAACGTGCTGATTACGACCTATCTCTTCCTGACATTCGCCGAGCTGCTGCTCTCGCCGATGGGCATCTCATTCGTATCGAAAGTCGCTCCTCCCAAATACAAAGGTCTCATGATGGGCTGCTGGTTTGGCGCTACGGCCATAGGTAACTACCTCGTGTTCATTCCCGCTCTGCTTTGGAACGAAATCAATGTCGCCGTGCTCTGGGGCATCCTCATCGTCGTCTGCCTGCTCTCTGCCGGATTTATCTTCTCTATTATGAAGAAACTCGAGGCCGCTACATCTGACACAGCTCCCGCCGCGCCCACCGAAGACGCTCTCGAGACCGTCGAAGACGACGTCATCTAAAAAAACTGTTATCGCTCGAACTCGGGCGATTCCCCTTGATAATCACAAGTGCGGCGCCGTCATGCGCCGCACTTGCTTTAAACTCTCGTTTAAGACTAATACCATAACTTCTTCATCACATGCTTTCACTTAGAAAAACTCTGCTCGCCGCCGCTTTAATGCCGCTCGCCCTGTCAGCGGCCACAGTCGGCGACACTGTAATGATTAATGACGGATGGATGATGTGCGACGCACAGATTGTCCGTCAGAAAGGCCGCGAGGCCGGCTGGCGCATGCAGAATGCAGCGCGCGAGCCACGCGAGGGCAAAATGCTCTCATCAAATGATTTCAAACCCGACGGCTGGTACAAGGCCACTGTGCCCGGCACCGTACTGACAACCCTCGTAAACAACGGCGTCTACCCCGAGCCGCTCTACGGCGAGAACAACCGCCCCGAGGTCATCCCGGACTCACTCTGCCGTCGCGACTGGTGGTACCGCACATCGGTCGACATCCCCTCTGACTTTGCCGGCAAAACGATATGGCTCAACTTCGAGGGAATAAACTACAGCGCTGACATTTGGGTCAACGGCAACCGCGCCGGCGTGCTCAAAGGCGCCTTCCGCCGTGGCCACATCGACATAACACCATTCGTCAAGGCCGGCGAACGCGCTTCTATAGCTGTGTGCATATCGCCGCAGCCTACCACCGGCGAGCCCAACGAACATATAATGGCCACAATCGGCGGTCCGTGTGGCGGCGTGGGCCGTCTCGACGGCCCGACATTCGGCTGCTCTGTAGGCTGGGACTGGATGTCAGGCATACGCGACCGCAACGCCGGCATATGGCAGGATGTCTTCCTGACGGCCACCGGCCCCGTCGAGGTCAAAGACCCGCTGATAACGACCGAGTTGCCCGATCTACCGTCGACAGACCTTGCAAAAATATCCGTACGCGCTGTCCTTAAAAACAACTCTGACGGCCCGCAGACCGGCACCCTGCTCTGTCAGTTTGACGGACGCACCGTCAGCTCGCGCGTGACCATCCCGGCTCACCGTAAGATTGAAGTAAATCTCTCTCCGAAAGACTTTCCCGCTCTTACCGTCAAGAATCCTCGGCTGTGGTGGCCCTACTCTTTGGGCAAACCAGAGCTTTACAATATGAAGCTCAGCTTTAAGCTCGGCAAAGAGATTTCTGATGTCAAGAGCTTTGACTTCGGCATCCGAGATATCAAATATTACCGCGAAGGAGGCGACAAACTCGGCCTGACGGTCAACGGAGTGCCCGTCTTCATCAAGGGCGGCAACTGGGGACTTGAAGAAGCGCTCAAACGTATCGACCCAAAACGTCTTGAGGCTCAGGTGCGCATGCACCGCGACGCCAACATCAACCTCATCCGTCTCTGGGGCGGACAGGCATCGTCAAAAACCATCTATGAACTCTGCGACCGCTACGGCATGCTGCTTTGGGACGAGTTCTGGCAGTTTAACGACGCCGACCCCGCCGACCTTGACCTCTACTACGCCAACGTGCGCGACCATGTCGAGCAGTTCCGCAACCATCCGTCACTCGTCGTCTGGTGTGCGCGCAACGAGGCGTATCCTCCTAAATATCTTGACGCCGGCGTGCGTGACATCCTCGCCGAACTCGACCCGACACGCCACTATCAGTCAAACTCGGGCGGCGGCTACGGCTGCAACTCCGGCGGTCCGTATGAATGGAAACGTCCACAGGATTTCTACGCCTTTGATGCTCAGCGAAATTTTCCAAAACATGAGACTCTAAAAACCGAGATAGGCCCCCAGTCTATCCCCACCATCGAGTCGATTCAGGGCATGCTCGAGCCGAAGGACTGGGACGCCGTGACTGACGCATGGGCCGAAAAGAACTTCATCGCCGGCGGCGGCCGCAATCTTTTGCGCACAATGGCTTCGCGCTACGGCGAGGCCGTCAACCTGCTCGATTTCGTGCGCAAGTCTCAGATGATGAACTATGAGTGTTTCCGCGCCATCTATGAGGGACGCATGTCAAAGATGTTCCGCCCCGTTCAAGGCGTCATGCTGTGGATGACCACTCCCGCTCAACCGAGCTTCGTATGGCAGATGTTCCACTATGACCTCGAGCCCAATGCGGCCATGTTTGCGCTCAAGAAAGCGTCAGAGCCTGTCCATGTGATGTTCAACGACCACACGCGTCGCATCCAGATTGTCAATCATGAGCCCGACTCAGTCGCAGACGCCTCTGTCAGACTGCGTTTTGTCAATACTGACGGACGCATAGTCGCCGACCGCCGTCTTGCCGCCGCTGCCGCGCCGACTGCTGTCACCGACCTTGACTCGATAGCACTCCCCGACGGCCTGAGCGACGTCTACTTCGTGGCTCTCGAGCTGCACGACGCTGCAGGACGCCTTATCTCTGACAATTTCTACTGGCGCGCCAAAGACTCGGCTCCCGACGACCTGCGCTTGTTGGACAAGATGCCCGCGGCCAAACTCGCGGTCAAATCCAAAGTACGTCAGCAAGACAGACGCACATTCGTCGACCTCGTATTTACAAATAATTCACGTGTACCGGCCGTGATGACCCATCTGCAACTCCGGCGCGGTCTCAAGGGCGAGCGCGTCCTTCCGGCTTTCTACAGCGACAACTATTTCTCGCTGCTGCCCGGCGAGAGAAAATCGGTGACAGTCGAGGCCGCAACCGCAGACCTCGGCGGAGCGCGCCCGGCCATATTGGTCGACGGCTGGAACGTCGTCACAGGCCGTCAGGGCCTCGTGGCTCAGAACGACAACGCTTCGGTCGACAGCCGTCCGCGCGGCCGCTTCGGCTTCCGTCCGGTGCCGGTCGAGCCTAAAGATGTCGTGCGCGTCAATTGCGGCGGCTACAATATCGGCGACTTCACAAAAGACCCCGGTTTCCTCGACGGCAACTCGGGCTATATCGCCGAAAATGCCGAGGTCGACTCCGAGAACGCCGCTCCCGAATGGGTCTACCGCACCGTGCGCTGGGGCGAATGTACCTACCCCAACATCCTGACCGACCCGTCAAAGACCTACACCCTGCGCCTCCACTTCGCCGAGCTCGATGACAATACCCCCGCCGGCAAACGCCGTTTCGCCGTGCAGGTCAACGGCGAGACCGTCATCCCGTCGATTGACGTGATGGAGCATACCGGCCGCAAACACCGCAGCTATGTCACCGAAGTCAAAGGCCTGCGAACTGCGGCTGACGGACGCTTCGACATAACTTTCAAAAACATCAAATCCGGCGCCCCGCAGATTTCCGGCTACGAGATTATCCCCGAATAACTTCTAATACCTCGAATATCATGTTTAAAAAAATCACCGCGATTGCCCTTGCCACTTTCATCGTGACAACATGTCAGGCTGCGTCATGGGACTATACACCTACTGACGATAACATCAAAGCACGCGAGCAGTTCCGCGACCACGGATTCGGCATCTTCATCCACTGGGGTATCTACTCGATGCTCGGTCAGGGCGAGTGGGCCATGGAAACACTCGGTCTGCCCTATGACGAGTATAAGATTTTCGCCGCCGGCTTCTGCCCGTCACATTTCGACGCCGACGAGTGGGTCAAGGCCTTCAAGGACGCCGGCGCCGGCTACATCACCATAACCGCGCGCCA
>DXYS01000024.1:0-13995 GCA_019415705.1 Bacteroidales bacterium
CTCCCCGCCATCTGTGTTATGGATATAGTTTATTTCAAACCGGTCAAATCAGGATGGAAGATTGTAACTCCGGTTGACTGCGGACGGATGAACATCGTCATATAGATAGGCGCATAAATGATTTTGCCCTGTCGCTGCATATTTGCAGCACATAAGACATAGGCCTTGTTTATGTCGTATTCGTCACATGACAAAACATTTGACAAGGCATTATGCCTCTCGTAATCCTTGCCTGATTTGACCTCTACGGGGATGACACCCTCTCCGTCAGAAATGACAAAATCAAGCTCGCCCTGACGTTTACTATTAAAATAGAATGGTTGATAGCCGTGGCATACAAGCTCTTGTGCAACGGCATTTTCATAAACCGCTCCAAAATTTATCGCTATGTCTCCCGAAAGTATCTTTGCCTGTATGCCATTGGCATACTGAGCGGTCAGCAACCCGACGTCATTAGAAAAAAGTTTAAAGAGATTCCTCAGACAAGCGAGTCTCAACGGCTGTTTGGGCTCCTCGACATTGTAGACCGGTATGGCCACACCTGCATTACTGAGCCACAGAAAATCATTCTGATATCTGTCAAACTTGGCATGTTCGTTCAAACGTTTAAGTATAAAGCGCTTATTTTTAGCATCCAATTCTGACGGTATCAAATCAAATATCTCTTTTATCTTGAGTTTATCCTCCTCTGCATATTGAGAAATATCCTGCCTATAAAGTGTAATGATATCATTCTGTGCCTGTTCGACGTTTTGCAAATTATTGGCAGCCAGATAATTCACAACGACAGCAGGCATACCGCCAACAATTGTATACAGACGGAAAAGCTCTAACAGACGTTGATGTATCACTTCATCAACGGGTTTACCGGCGTCCCAACTCTCACGCAGATGGGCGATAACACGATCGGCTACGCCTAAATTCAGTATAAACTCCTCGAAATCTAAAGGATACACTTCTTTAATCCCCATATAGCCCACCGGCACCGAACGTATATCCTTAAGCTCCACCCCGAGAAGTGAGCCGCTCAACGCATATCTATAGCTGCCTTCATCGACTAAAAATTTAATGGCTGTAATCAGATTGCTGCAGCGCTGCACTTCATCGAAAAATATGAGTGTTTTACCCTTGATGAGCGGCTTGTCAGTGACTGCCGATATACGCAGTAAGATATCATCGGCCGAGCCGGCATCAGAAAAAAGGTCGACAAGTTCGGGACGCTCGATGAAATTTATCTCGATAAACGATTCAAATTGTTCGCCGAACTGACGAATTGCATAAGTCTTACCGGTCTGCCGGGCACCGGTCAGGAGGAGCGCTCCTCGCTGATTTTTGTAATAGTCACGTAAATATCCTGTTAAATAGCGAAATAAAGCCATAATGAGAGCATTTATGTCGCAAAGATAATCACCGGATGCCGCTTTTCCAAGGTTTTTTCGCTCATTTTTGCCGCTTTTCCAAGGAAAATTCGCTCATTTTTGCCGTTTTTCCAAGATTTATAAGACGAAAAAGGGCCGCGCTGAGGCGCTGCCCTTTGATGATAATATAAGATATTGTTTTTATCTTACGGCGACTTTGAAAGCCTGTGCGCCGGCACGGATGATGTAAAGTCCGGCTGCGACGCGGATGGTCTCTGAAGCTGCAGCGCGTGCCACGGTCATGCCGTTAAATGCAATGACCTCGACCATGCCCTCATAACCCTCGACGCGGATTGAGCCTTCGCCGGTGATTACAGCGGCATTGCCCTCGCCTACTGCGATATCGTCGACACCCGTATTGATGTTAGGATTGGTCGACTCAAAACGTATATAGTCAAAATTGGCGGGAGTAGATACGCGCATTGTCACCTGGCCGGCAGTTTGACCTCGTCGGGGAAGGCGACTTCGGCAAAATTGTCCCAACCGAGACCGGTGAATGTCTCAGATGTGTGTTCCTTTGTCATGTCATTGTGGAACTTGACAGTCACGTTAGCCGTATTGCCGTTAAGATTATGTGTGGCAATGCATGCATACATTTTATAGGGATACTTGCCGTCAGCGTTTGAGAAGGTATAGTTAAACCATTTGCTGCCGTTCATATAGTGGAGATAAAGACGCTCTACCTGCTGCTCGTCTTCGGTGAATGTCTTGCGCTCCATGTCGACTTTGTCAACTGCATCTTCACGATAGCCGGTGCCGTTGAAAATACGACCGTCAGGGAATTCGTCGTTGGGGTCATGGCGGGGATTGTTGAAAGCTATGTCCTGACCGCCTTTGTCAAAGTTCTCGGCCTCGATGATGCCCGGGATGCTGTGATTGGTGAACGGCTCGCCCTGATATTCTGCCTTCGTCTCATCGTATTCACCGACTCTGTCGAATGTCATCTTCATAGGATTCATTCCACCGGTAAGATAAATTCTGATTTCATGCTTGCCAAGGTCGAGATGGACATCACTTACTGACGATTCTCCTGTATAATTATCCCATCCACCGGTTGAAGCCAATGTACCGCTTTGAGTGGTTATACGGCGATCAATCATATAGTAATATGAATTATTGCCGGGATTATCAGCTCCATAATTGAGTGTAATCGTGTAGTTGCCGGCCTCGGTCACGTCGACAGTATAAGCCATCCACTCGCCATTGGATGTATTGCGAATTGCGCCCTGACCGTTAATCTCAACCTCACCGCCTTCCCAGAAGAAACGGTTATAGGTGCCGTCTCCATTATAACCGGGATTATCAACATTATGGTAAGCCACGCCTTCGCCGCCGCGGTCATAATCGCGCAGATACACCTCGGCGCCGTCCTTTACCTCAAGGTAGGCAAACGGATAGTTCTCCTCGGGCATGTCGCTGACGCGAGAAATATAAATATTCTGGGGATTGGTGCCGTCACCGCGGAAGTGCATGCGCACGATATGGAGGCCGGCGGTTACGGGTATCGTAAATGACTCGTATTTCTCGGAATAGTTACCCCAGCCGTTATTCTTTATATAGAAACTCTCGCATACGCGAATCGGGTTTTCGCGGTGACCTTTATCGACATCGCCGACCGCATAGGGAATATAATTGCCATCGGTGTCATAACGGCCATCCATCGTGAAATAGACTCTGGAATTATTGGCACCCGACGAGCCTGTAAAAGCGAATTTATAGAGACCGTCAGAAGGGAAATTAAAGGTGTAGCACGTCCAGTTGCCGTTGGCCTGATTTTCCATGTGGTCGCCGTCATCGGTTATTCTGACCTTAAGAGTCGGACGATATTTGTTAGTCATCTCCTGAGTTCGCGTATAAGTTATGCCCTGACCGATAACTTCATTGGCTTTGCCGGGCTCATCTCCGGGCACATAGTCAAAATCGGCGGCTTTAATCTTTATCTCCGGCCGTCTTCGGGCACGAGCCATCCCTTGTTCTCATCATTAAACGGCAGGCCCGGATAATTTTCGGGCAGTTCAGCTATGGCCATAAACGGTATTATGACCGAAAACGAAAGTAAAGTTCTTAATTTCATAAGATTAAATTTTAAGGTATATTAGTTTTCAGGTATTATTGTGATGAATTTAAGTTGGTCTGCACGTGAGAGACTCACAATATAAACAGCTGTTTGTGACTCACAAAAATAGTTAATTCCTGTAAATCACGCAATGTTTCGGCTAATTATTTATCAGCAGGTCGTTTTTTTAGCGACTGAGTGAAGTCGATTCGACGATAGTTATGGATTTCAGGGCGAGGCGAGCCTCGAGATACGCGCGAAAACGTTCGCGCGAGGCCGCTGACATCGGAGCTCCGTACTTAACAAGACAGACGTTAAGAGTATCGAGGCGCTGCGTGGCCACATTGCTGACTATAGCCCGCGTGACGGCTATATCCTTGACTTGCGGAAAAATAACGCGCAACTCCGGCGAAATGGTCGCACTGATGGTGTCGTTGCGCGCCACATCGGCATTGACCGCCCGGAGAGAGTCGATGGTCTCGCGCTGCGAACTTATCGTGGCCTGCGTGACCTGATACATATCACGCAGCATGCCTGATGTAGCCTTTGTCGCGTCAAAATCAGATTCGGCCGTCTCGCCTTGGATGATGCGCAGACGTGTACCGGCAAGATGATATTGCGGCAGACGGTCGGTGAGAGCGAGCAGCAGAGAATCCTGAGGCAGCACGCGTCCGACAAGACTGACCGTCAGCGAGCGCTCCTTGCCTTTGATTGACGCATTGCTGTGGAGCACCTGCGTGCCGTCAAAGTCAAACTGTTCGCTGACAAAGCGCTCGCAGTTCATACGGAATGTCGACTGTATATACATGTTATATGTCATGAAGATGGCCGGAATGAGAGTAATGAAAGCGATTGTATAGACAGTCTGACGCACACGGCGCGCACGCACCGGATTTGAGTAGTCACGGACATGGTAGTGCATGAGCTTGACGCCAAGAGTCGTGGCTAACGCGATGAAGACCGAGTTGATGAAGAACAGATATAGCGCTCCGAGAAAATAATGCATCTGCAGCGTGGCGAGACCGTAACCGACCGTACACAGCGGCGGCATCAGGGCCGTGGCGATTGCCACGCCGGGGATTACATTGCCTTTTGACTTCGACCCGATGGCAAGTATGCCGGCCGCACCGCCGAAAAAGCCGATAAAAACGTCGTAGATGGTCGGGGACGTACGCGCCAGCAACTCGCTGTGGCCTTCGCTGACAGGCGATACGATGAAATATACACACGATGTGGCCACCGAAAAAAGTGTCGCCATGAAAAGATTGCGGAACGACTGCTTCATCAGGTCGAAATCATGGACACCCACAGCAAGTCCGAGGCCGATTATAGGTCCCATCAGGGGCGAGATGAGCATGGCGCCGATGATGACAGCGGTGGAGTTGGTGTTAAGGCCGAGCGAGGCTATGAATATGGCGACAATCAGCACAAGGATATTGGTGCCGCGGAACGATACGCCCTCGCGGATAGTGTTCTCGGCTTCGGCCTGAGAAATCAGAAAACCGTTGAGACTGAAATAATCTTTGAGATGAGCCTTGATGGCATTGAAATCGATAGCTTTCATTTATAACGTAACAGGTTTCATTGTATTCATAGTCATGGACCGTCACCGCCCGGCGGGAGGAGGCGATTACTGTCACCGATTGCAAAATTATGCAATAAATCGTTAGAATATGCAAGCTCGGGACTAAAAACCGCCTTAATCCCGAGGCGTCCTTGTGTCTCATTCTTGACTTTTTTATAACTTTGTGACATAACGCATAGTACTTTATGAAAAACGACATAAACATCAATGAGCGGCCGCGTTTTGCGACCCGTTTCGGAGTCATTGCCACGACTGTCGGCTCGGCGGTCGGATTAGGCAATATATGGCGCTTTCCCTACGAGGCCGGCGCCAACGGCGGAGGAGCCTTTCTGTTGCTTTACATATTTTTTGTCATAGTGGTCGGCATACCGGTCATAAGCGCCGAGTTTCTTGTCGGCCGCGAGTCGCGCC
Source organism: Bacteroidales bacterium (assembly GCA_019415705.1). Classification (GTDB taxonomy): domain Bacteria; phylum Bacteroidota; class Bacteroidia; order Bacteroidales; family Muribaculaceae; genus CAG-873. The sequence goes on from DXYS01000024.1 coordinate 5,471, forward strand.
GTAATATCCTCGGAGCATACCACACGCTCGCGCCCTCACACCGCCGTCTGTGGGCGGCGGCCGGCAGCCTCGGCATAATCTCATCCGTGCTGATACTGTCGTTTTACTCTGTCGTGGCCGGCTGGACGCTCGAGTATCTGACCGAAGGCGTCACCGGGCGTCTCAACGACTTTGCCCAAGGAGCACGCCACGCGGCCTTCGACTCCTTCACGGCCGGTTGGGCATGTGTGGCATGGACCATTGTAGTGCTGATAATCAATGCCCTGATATTGCTCGGCGGCGTGCGCAAAGGCATCGAGCGTGTCAGCAACTCGCTCATGCCCCTGCTATTTGTCATTCTTCTGGCACTATGCATCAACTCACTGCTCTTGCCGGGCGCGTCCGACGGCCTGAAATTTCTGTTTGCGCCCGACTTCAGCCATGTCACAGGCCGCACGGTGCTCAACGCCATGGGTCAGGCCTTTTTCTCGCTGTCGCTGGGCGTGGGCACGATGATGATTTACGGCAGCTACTTCTCGTCCAAAACCCCGATTGTCAAGTCGTCGGCGACGACTGCCGTGCTCGACACAATGGTGGCCGTGATGGCCGGAGTGCTTATTTTCCCGGCTGTATTCTCCTTCGGCGCATCGCCGGCCGCCGGCCCCAAATTAGTCTTCGAGGTGTTGCCTGATATCTTCGCCATGATGCCCGGAGGCGCAGTGTGGGCTCCCGCCTTCTTTCTGCTCCTCGCCCTCGCCTCCATCACCTCGACAATCTCGATGAGCGAAATCTGCATCGCCTTTATCTGCGAGCAGTGGGGAGTCAGACGACGCACAGCCATCGCCGTCAATACGCTGATAGCTGTCTGCCTCGGCTCGCTCTGCGCACTGTCGTTCGGCCCGCTCGCCGATTTCAAAATCTGCGGTTTCACAGTCTTCAACCTGTTTGACTTTCTAACTAGCAATCTGCTGATGCCGCTCGGAGGCATGTTTGTGGCCATCTTCACCGGACATGTGATCAGCCGCAGTATCGTCGACGCTCAGCTCGCCCCGGCTCCGCGCCGCATTATCAACGCCATTGTCTTCTCCCTGCGCTACATCGCCCCGACCGCCATCGCCATCATCTTCGTCAGCGGCCTGCTCTGACCCCTGACGCTTATCGGTCGAGCTCGGCTGATAACGGAGAGCGCGGTCAGCCTAACAGGCGGCGGAGGGGGGCGAGAGTTTTATAACGGGAGGTAGCCCAATTGACCGCGAGAGACAAAGCGACGGTCAGCCCTGCTATCCAAGCTAATGTCGTCACGGCATTGTCGCTTACGAGGCCGCAGGCGATGAATACGTCCATGACATACATGTGCAGAAAATAAATCCACATGCTCAGATAGCGCAACTGCCGGCAAAAATCGTCGCCGCTCACCCTGACAGACATGGCGAGCAAAGCCAGCGCCACGCCGCCGAAAAGCTGGTAAAAACGGCCACATATTGCAAAAAGGCATATGCTGACCGCGAGCAGGCCCGCAGACACGCCGACGTTGACCGCAAAACGCCGATAACGGTATAGCAACATACCTGCCACGATGTATATGCCGCCACCGAGAACACGTGTGCACACGCCCGTGACAATGATGTCGGGATATTTGGGAAGCCCCATCATGCCGACAGTCTGACCGGTTATATATATGACAACAAAAAAAACGGCATACAGCCACACGCGCCCCCTTATGTCGTCACACAGCGAAAGCAGAAAGTAAACAAACACCGACGAATACAGATACCATATAAACCAGACACCCTCAAAGTCTCCCATCAGGGCTATACGCCCGACATAATCAAACACGGTCTTAACTCCGATGGTCGCGTTTTGGCTATAAAGCACCAGCGACACGGGCAGATAAATAAGACTCCAGACAACGAACAGGCGCAGATAACAACGCGACTTGCCGCGCAGGTAAGCTTTGCTGTCGGCCGACGTCTGCGCGCTGATATGCCGCCCGATAAGATAACCTGACGAAATAAAGAAAAACGGCACGGCCAGATTCTCAAACCAACATACGGCCGGTCCATAGACACAAGGCTCGCCGTAAAGCGCCCCGACATGGAGCACCACCACGGCCACCGCCATTATAAATTTCAGGATGTCGAGCGAATTAATCTGCCCGGGGGCTGTCGATTTTCGTTGCATAATCATAATTTTATATCTTGTGGTTCTGTGGTGTAACGTCTTCGGTCATAGCGGGCCCAGCGGTCGAGGAGCGTCCGGGGCGTGCGATATATCAAAGGGTAATCCTTTTCAGGAAGGAGCATGTATGAATCGAAAAATGTAAAGCTGAATATTCTGAAAAGCTCGTCTCGGTCTGATATCTCCGACAGATTTATGTGCTCGACTATTTCTACGCCACGTTCCCGGAACTGCTGCCGCATGGCGTGCCTGATGTTTACGACGTGGATAGGTTTGCCAAGACTCTTTTGCGTCGTAAAAACATAATCAATATAGCGGGTATAGCCGAGCCGAGAGGCAGCTGTAGCGCCTAAAGAAAATGTGCCGTTAATGCAACATAGCATAAACACGCACACTCTGAGCACCCTGTTAGCCGTGCTGCGGCATCGACGCCCGGTCAGTGATATCACAACAGGCAACAACAGCGCCAACCAAAGGAACGGTATGTAACGCGCCCACCATGACTGTTCAAAACACAGGCATATGGCGAATATCGACAAGTAAAGTACCCACCATCGCCTCGCAGGTCTGTTAATTATCATCAGAACTAATCCGATAATCAGCATAGGCAGCATGAATATACCGAAGCCGTTCACACGGGCATCATTGGAATACGAGCGGGACGCGCTCAATAATGTCATATCACCTGTGACGACTCCCCACGGACATTTCTCGGCTGACATTAACGATTTGGCAAAGTTTGTCAGGCGGTTGCCCTCATGAAATATCGCGGGAGTATTGCCGGTCATAATGTCGACGGCATCGGAGCCCAAAGGGTAAACCGGGTTGGCATGATTGACTGTGTTAAGCACATACGGATTGTAACCCATGACAAAAACTCCGATGATTACGCCGGAAATTACGGAGACAAATCCCGACTTAAACAATCTGTATCGTTTGAAATACAGACACCAGCAGGCAAAAAACAGACACTCAAGTCCGAGATAAAAGAAGTGTGTGAATTTTGTGTTCGCACCGATTGCGACTGTCATGAACAGCACAATATAAGCAAATGTATCACTCTCATCATGACATAAAAGCATGAATGTCGAAACGAGCAGAACGGTCTCAATCCAGATGCAGTAATCATTGTAAGCCGAAAAAGACTGAGCAATTAAGACCGGATTGCATGCCGCCATAATGACGAGCATTATTCTCCACTTCTTTGATACGCATGGCAACGCTGTGGTGAGCGCGTGCCACATGACTGACAGCGCAGCCCCCGCGAAGACAAGATTCATACATTTGACTGACTGAAGGTTGCCTGTGAACGCCAGCACAGCCGCCCCGGTCGTTTCCAAAAGCTTTGCATAATGTTTGGCCCATAGTGAGCCGTTCGGCGGATTGGCCGTAAACGGATTCCATCCGTCCGCCATCATCACCACCATGTCATAATGATAGCCCATACTGTCAGCTGTGGGGTCGTAAATCATCGACATTGCCGCAACTCCCATTGCCACGAAAAACAAACATAGCAACGACGTGACAAGCGCTCTTTTACGATTGTCTGACAAGAAGGTCACGGTCAACGTCGCCAAAATCAGTGCGGCAGGCACAATAAGGCAATTGACTTGGACACCGATTAGAAACAGAGCGTCAGTAACAAAAGCCGTATAAAAAAGAAAACTCAGCAAGAAAAGTCCCGCCTGCGCAGCTTGTCCGATGTGAAGCCTCCAATTCATCTTAACGACAAGCGTTTAGAAAATCTTATAAAGTTCATATCTGAAAATAAAGAACAATATCAGATACGCAACTATACAAATAAGTATGACGGGGTCATTGATCAGCAGTCTATTATGCGAGCCGCCTTTGTTAGAGCCGATACATATTTCCATATATCTCAATATGCCGACTATTACCGGCAGACCGGATATACAAAAGTATTCAGATGTAATAATGCGTGAGCCGCCCGGGAGAATTGTATAGAGGAAATAACAGGTCACCGTAGCGCTGCCGGTCAAAGCAAGTGCAGCGTCTATAAACTTAATCGAGTATTTAGCGGCTGTCACACGAAGGTTGACTCCGCTCTCCTCGTAATAGCCCACATCCTCGCGGCGTTTGCCCAATCCGAGGAAAAGAGACAGAAGGAAAGTCACTATCACTATCCAGACCGACAATGCGCAACCGGCCGCTACACTTCCGGCCCACAATCTCAACAGGAAACCGACTGCGATAATCGTAATGTCAATCAGTGTCAGATGTTTGAGATATAATGTGTAGGCGATGTTTATCAGCAAATATGCCGTCAGGATTACCACGAGCCGGGCATTTATGCACAATATAGCGAGAGTCAGTGACACGGCGACGAGCATAATCGCTAAAGCGGTAGCTTTACCGGCCGAGACAGCGCCCGACGCGACGGGTCGCCGGCACTTCTCGGGCGACAGACGGTCAAAGGCGGCATCGCGAACATCGTTAAAACAATAAACCGCCGATGACATAAGGCAGAAACAAAACGTGGCAATCACTACAGGCGCAAGCACCGACGGCTCGGCAAGTGTGCCGGCAAAAAAAGCCGGAGCCATCACAAAGATATTTTTTATCCAGTGATTAGGCCTCGCAAGTTTTATCAGATTATTTATAGTGTTATCTGCCATTTTTGAAATGTAATAAATGGAACGCCGGATAAAAATCTATGGCATACATTCATCTCGACAAAAGTAATTTAAATAAGCGAATTCGGCAAGTCGGGGGCTATATTTCATGCTTTTGCGGACGTTTGCGGAGATTTTCGGGCGTTTTAATTGCCGGGTTAAGCGAGTTTTTATTATGCGGTTAAGCGCTCGGTCGTAATTTTGTAAAAATCAATCATTATTATCATGAAAAAATATATCATAGCTGCATTAGGTCTGTTTGGATTCGCTCTCATGGGCGGCGCTCAGACCCACCACTCTCTTCAGACCGAATATCCGTCGTACAAAGGCCTCGTCATGGCCGGCTATCAGGGATGGTTCAGAGGCGACAAAGACGGCACGAATCAGGGCTTCGGCCATTATGGCTTGAAGAAAGCTTTCGACGCTAATCACTGCACCATCGACATCTGGCCCGACGTGTCGGAGTACGAGAAAACTTATGAGACTTCGTTCCGTCACGCCGACGGCTCTGTTGCCAAGGTGTTCAGCTCGGCCGACTCGTCGAGTGTAGACCTGCATTTCAAATGGATGCAGGACTATGGTGTCGACGGCGTGTTCATGCAGCGTTTCTGGGGCACCGCCAAAGGCGACCTCAAGTCAGTGCCCACCCGCATATTGGGCAATGCTCTGAAATCGGCATCTAAATACGGCCGCGCCATAGCCGTGATGTACGACCTGTCTGGACTGTCGGCCCGCGGAGAGGACTGTTCGGCCATCATCAACGACTGGAAACGCCTCGTCGACGAGATAAAAGTGACAAATCAGGAGGGACGCAAGACTTATCTGCATCACAACGGCAAACCCGTCGTGGCCATCTGGGGCGTCGGCTTCCCTGACCGTCCCTACAATATCCGCAATATCGGCCTCGACCGTGTTATCGACTTCCTGCAGAATGACCCCGTCTACGGCGGATGCGCCGTGATGCTCGGCGTGCCCACGTTCTGGCGCAACCTTGAGTCAGACTGCATCCACGACCCCTATCTGCACACTCTCATCAAGCAGAGCGACATCATCATGCCGTGGACCATACAGCGTTTCACCCCGCTGCTCCACAATGACATGGACCGTTACCGCGACCTTATCATCGAGGATATCAAATGGTGTAACGCCAACGGTGTGGAGTACGTACCGGCCGTAACACCCGGCTTCAGCTGGCACAATCTCAGCCGCGTCGAGTTTCCCGACGACGTCAAGCCCATAGGCAGCATTCCCCGTCAGGGAGGCCGTTTCTACTGGCAGCAGCTCTCGACAGCCATCCGCTCCGGAGCCAAGATGATTTATGTGGCGATGTTTGACGAAGTCGACGAAGGCACTGCAATATTCAAATGCACTGATAATCCTCCGGTAGCCCATCCCGCCAAATTCATAGACATGGACGGTATGCCGTCTGACCATTATCTGTGGCTCACGGGCGAAGCCGCCAAGATGCTGCGCGGCGAGAAACCGCTTACCGACAAAATGCCGCAGCGACTATAAATTCGCGGAGATGTTTTCCGCGAGGGAGTTCATCGCAAGGCAGGTCTGACGTGAGAGTATGCCGGGAAGATTGGCTGAAATCCTTAAGGACTTTCTTTATGGCCGAACCGACAGCTGTCGCCCTGATAAAAGAGCTGCCCTTAGTTCCTGCGGATAGGTGGCAATCGCCCTCTAGCGAGCCGAAATTTTCGACAAGAGGACTCTTGTTGAGGGTCACCAAATAAATACACCTTTGGGTGTAATCATGCCATGGAGCGCGCAAGATTCTGTTCATTGGCCGGGAGTTTTTTTTCGCTTAAGCTCAAGGCTCTGACAAAATTTCTATTATATTTTTTCGCTGAAGCTCAGGGCTTGGACAAAATTTTTGTTTGAGCGTCGAGCTTCAGCGAGATCGTTTGTTCAGGGGAGCTTGTCAGTATGTGCGCCCCATGAGCCTCGGTCGAGGTTACGGTAGCCGACGGCCTCGTACATGTGGCGCGGGGCTATATCCTCGGCGCCGTCGAGGTCGGCAATGGTGCGGGCAACCTTGAGGATACGGTCGTAGGCGCGAGCGCTGAGCTCGAGCTTGACCATGACTTTCTCGAGTATGGCGCGTGTCTCGGCGTCCAAGCGGCAGTAGCGCGTCATCAGGCGCGAGTTCATCTGCGCGTTGCAGTGCACACCGGGCTCGTCGGCAAAGCGCCGCTCCTGTATGGCACGGGCGGCGATGACACGCTCGCGGATGACGTCGCTGCGCTCGCCCGTAGGCCCGTCTGACAGCTTGTCGATGGCTACAGGCAGTATCTCGCACTGTATGTCTATGCGGTCGAGCAACGGGCCGGAGATGCGGCTGAGATAGCGCGACACCTGACCGGGCGTGCAAGTGCACTCTTTGGTCGGATGGTTGTAGTAGCCACACGGACAGGGATTCATCGAAGCCACAAGCATGAACGACGCCGGATAGTCTATCGAGTAGCGTGCACGCGAGACCGTGATTTGACGGTCTTCCAAGGGCTGACGCATCACCTCGAGGACCGAGCGTGAGAACTCAGGAAATTCATCGAGAAAAAGGATGCCGTTATGAGCCAGCGAAATCTCGCCGGGTAATGGATTTGTGCCGCCTCCGACCAGCGCCACAGGCGAAATAGTGTGATGCGGCGAGCGGAACGGACGCGCCGTCATCAGGCGCGAGCCGCGCTTTAGCTTGCCGGCCACTGAGTGTATCTTGGTGGTCTCGAGGGCCTCTGACAGCGTCAGCGGCGGCAGTATCGTCGGCAGACGCTTGGCCATCATTGACTTGCCCGAGCCGGGAGGTCCGACGAGCAATATGTTATGGCCGCCGGCGCAGGCAACCTCGAAAGCCCGCTTGACATTGTCCTGACCTCTGACCTCCGAAAAATCGACGTCATATATAGTGCGTGCGGCCGCAAATTCCTCGCGCGTATTGACTATTGTCGGCTCAAGCGGGCAAGTACCCGTCAGGTAGTCGACGACCTGCTGCAGACTGCCGGCTCCGTAAACTTCAAGATTATTAACCACGGCGGCCTCTGTCGCATTGGCCTCGGGCACAATCATACCCTTGAAACCGGCACGGCGCGCCTCAATGGCCATCGGCAGTACGCCTTTGACCGGCAGCAGCGAGCCGTCTAACGAGAGTTCGCCCATCAGCATATAGCGGTCAAGCTCGGGCGCCGTTATTATCTCGGCTCCGGCCAGCAAGCCGACGGCTATCGGCAGGTCGTAGGCCGAACCCTCCTTGCGCACATCTGCCGGAGCGAGGTTGACTACAATGCCGCGGCGTGGAAAATCATAACCCGACTGCGTCAGGGCCGAGCGCACACGCTCGTGGCTCTCCTTGATGGCAGTGTCGGGCAGACCGACAATAGTGTAAGAGAAACCACGCGCCACCGACACCTCGACGGTGATGACGATGGCATCAATGCCCTGCAGGGCGGCTCCGTAAGTCTTGACTAACATAATGGCAACTATTACTTGATGCTGTCGCCTACAAAGCGCTCGACATCGGCGAGCGCCGTCGTGCGCAGAGCCTGACGGCCCGTGGCATCGACTATGATGAAATAAGGCAGAGAGGGCACGCCGAGGCTGCCGAGACCGGGCGCTGCAACCGAGCCGGCCACCCATCCGCGCTGCCAGCCGACTGTGTCACTTCGGACGGCGCGGCGCCATGTCTCGACTTCGCGGTCAAGCCCGAGATCGAGAATGTGAAGCCGTTTAGACGGC
>DXYS01000024.1:14005-28828 GCA_019415705.1 Bacteroidales bacterium
GAGCGCCCGCTCTCTTCGCTGCTGAGCACGATAAGCGACCATTTGTGGTCAGAAGGATTGAAGGTGAGCAGCGAATCTTTTAATGTCATATAATCAATGCCGCTGACGGCGTCAGACGCCGAGTGAGCGACAAGACGCTGCAGCATGGCGTTGAACGAGTCGGCGAGCGATGACGGACGTGCCGCGCCGTCAATCGACGCCATCACCGAGTCGGCGCGAAGTGCGTCGGCCGACGCATCATAGCTTGTCATCATCAACAGAGTGGAGACTATGTCATCAGTGTGTGCGGCCACATAGCGCTCTATCACACGGTTAGCAGCCGGCCCTGCCAGCGAATCGGCAAGACTGTTGACACATGATGCCCAGCGTTCCGACGTCTCGTTGCCCGAGACCTGCAGGTCATAAGGACGTCCGCGTCTGACTTTAAGCTCGAGACGGTCGCCGTTTGAAACATAGACACGCCCAAGCGGACGGTATTCATTGTCCAAGACCGAAAGTACTGTCGGTGCGGCAGCCACGCCTTTGATTTCGAACTTGCCTTCTTTAGCCGCCGTAAGCCCTTGATTAAGACGCCCGCCGGCATAATAGACGTAGCGTATGTTCATAGTCGGGGCCTCTTCGACAAATCCCTCGACGGTAAATGTCTCGTCATCGCCGCAGGCCACAGACATAAGAGCCACGAGCAGCGGCATGACGACACGTAACGATATATATTTGATTAATTTCATAACTGACGCCCTTTATGTCACAAAGTTACACCTTTTCGGCAGACAGGGATGCGTTTATAAGTCATATTTTTAGTTCAACAGGCTAAAATCGCCACTAAATTGGACGATTAGTCATTTTATAAGCCGCACTTTTCGATGTCGGGATTTTATTTTGTAAATTCGCGACATCCTTAGAATCAGAAAATACGTTCCCCGATGCTACGCAATATATATATCATCCTTTTTGCGCTCATCGCCACAATAGCCGCCAAGGCTCAGATATTAACACCTGACTCGGAGCCTGTCACACGCGACAGTATTGTCAATGAGTTTGAAAGCCAGCCATACTTCGGCCTGTATAAAGACAATTATTTTATCTTCGGCCCGTCGCTGAGCCATCCGAACAAGACCAACACAAACGTCAAGTTTCAGATTTCGGTTGCACAGCGTCTGACGCGTTCGACGCTGCCTTTCGGCACATACCTGTACCTGTTCTACTCTCAGAAGTGTTTCTGGAATGTGCTCGAAAACTCACTGCCGATGACCGATCTCAACTTCAATCCGGGTATCGGCCTGACCAAGCCGCTCTATGTCAAAAACCGCTATATCGGTAAACTGACCCTGATGCTCGAGCACGAGAGCAACGGACGTGACAGCATCTGGTCGCGCTCATGGAACAAAATATCGCTTGCTTCAACCATCATGATTGACAAAAACCTGATGGTGCACGGCAAGGTGTGGATTCCCATCATCGACGGCCAGAACAATAAAGACATACTCCACTACTGCGGCATCTACCAGACAGGCCTGCAGGTCATCTCGGACAACCGCCGCTTCACGGGCTCCGTCATCCTTACAAAACGTCTCGGAGGATGGTTTAACTACAATACGGTCATCGAATTGGCCTACCGCATCTTCAAGCGCGACAACCAATTCATCTTCCTCCAGTATTACAACGGCTACGGCGAGGGTCTGCTCGCCTTCAAGGAGTATCACAACCAACTGCGTGTCGGCATTGTCATCAAGCCGAAATTCTTCAGCGAATACTAAGACCCCGTACCTCAATATTTGTTAACGGGGTCTAACGGTTAATCACATTTATAAATCCGAGACAGCCGGTGCATAGAGCCATCTGACCCCCGTCATGCCTCATCACAGTGCCGCAGTGGGGGCAGACCACTGTCGGATGCTCGTCCAAAGTCTTATCTTTAAGGTTATAGCGGCGACGAGCCACAGCGGTCATATCCTCACCGATTACACCTATACCTGTATCTGCCGACGGTTTGTAAAAATGCACATCGTTATCGGCGTCGATAACCACAATGCCTTTCGAGCATACGGCCGACTTGACGACAGGACGGGCAAACCATACCCGCTCCACTTCACTTCCGTTTAAATCGGTCAGACGCAGCCGACGCTCACCTAAAAGATATAAATGGCGCCCGTCAGCAGCAACATAAAGCATCTCAACATCATCAGCCATTTTACGCACGGCGCCTGTCGTCAGATTGCGGGCGTAAAGAGTGCCGTCAGCCTCGGTCTCATATAGTTCCGAGCCGTCAACGGCCATAGCCTCCGGCTTGCGCAGATAACCTGACGTGACAAGCATGCGAGCATCCAAACCGCCGGCATGAGCACGCACCTCACGCAGACAACCGCCATAGGCCACAAGCCATCGGTCGCCCGCGGGGTCATAGACCGAGTGACACTTCTGTGTCTTCTCTGCCTCGGGCATCTCGAGGAACATTACTTTTCCGTCGATGAGGTCAAAGAAAAGTTGTCCGCGCTTGCCCGGATTCTCATTGCTGACCATAACAAAACGGTTGTCGTCGCTCATCAGTATTGTCGGATGCGCACAATAGCCACCGTCCTCATCCTTTATCACCTCCGATGTAAAGCTCGCCAAGAGCACACCCTCAGTATCGGTGACAAACAGCCACGGTGCGACATCGTATGCCCAGTTTCCGCAGACAAAGACTGCATAGCGGCTGTCACGGCTGAAGACAGTGCGGCATATCGGCAAGCCGACTGTCCAGTTGTGAGTCTTGCCGGTGCCGTAAAGCTGTCCGGTGCCGAATATCGTCTTAAACGGATTGAGGTAGTCTGCCTGACCTACCGTAGCCATAGAGTAACGGCTGCCGTCGGGCGAGACGGCGCTGCAACTCACGAGGTCATAGTCGCGCGGCATCGGTATCATTCGGTATTCGGCACCATAAAAGTCATCCTTGCGTCTGACTCTCAGCAGAGAACGCACCATATAGGAATTGTTGCGTATGCCGAACGAGGCCACAATATTTGTGCCCGCCGTGTCGGCCGACAGGCTGTTGGCGGCCGAGAATCCGTCAGAGTCTTTGGCAACGAGTGTCTCCTGAGCCTTGATGTCAAAGACAACACCGCGCCGCGCGCAGAATCCGATGCTGCCGTCATAGGTGACCGAGTCGACGAGATATGTGGAGATGATATCGTCAAACGTGAAATAAACGCCATGCTCATCATTCTTAACGAGGTATCTTATCGCCGTGCCGTCGGTGTTGTATATTGTCAGACGGCCGGCATGCTCGTGAAAAGAAACCGGAGCATTGCCCGAGGCCATCGGAAAATCCAACGAGGAGAGACGCCATGTCTCAAGACTAAGACGGCGGAAATGGTCGTATAATTTCTTTCTCGGCTCTTTTAAATCAATTTTGTCACCGGGCATCTGCAGCCATAACGAAAGACCGTCAGATGACACATTGCCCTTCTCTGAACCCTTGATGGCGATGGTCTCAACCGAGATTTTCCAATCGTCAGCGACGCTGAACATCAGTATGCCGTCAGTATCGTTTTCAGCAAAAATCAGGCGACCCGTGCGGCTCATCGATATCCATTTAGGCCGCACACAATCATAAAGCCCCATCACACGCGGCCCTGTTGACGCCGCATTGAGCGGTCCCGTCTTGCCGAGAAGGTCGACAAACTGCAACCGTCCGCGGTGCCAGTAAACGAGTATAAGCCCGTTATCGCTCGCGGCCATAGGGTCGTCAGGGTCAAAGGGCAACGCATAATCATTATCTATGGCTGTCTCAAAATGTGTATCGACGAGTCGGCATCCGTCAGAGAGACGATGCAGCAGGCGTTTGCCGCCGTCAATCAGTATAGGGCTGCGGCCGCAGTGTTCGCGACGATAAATGACAGTCGAGTCGAGTGTGCTGTCACTGAGACAGTCTGTCATGACGCCCTTGCGGCCGTATCGCTGCAAGACATCATGTGTAAGCTTATGATGTGGATGCAGATTGACGGCTCGCTCGCGCAACTCGGTGACAAGTGCCTGCGGCATGCTCGTGAGGTCGTTGCGTAACACGCGCAGTTCCTCGGCCTCCTTGACCCGGAAACCGCCGGCAGTCAGCAGGGCCTCGTCAAAACTTGCGTTGACGGCAGCACCGAAACGCGAGTAAAACTCCAACAAATAGTCGCAGTCGGTCAGATGCTTATACACGAAGTCGAAATTGCCGACATAATTGTCACTCCCGACCAAAATCGAGGCTGCATGTGTCAGATTGCGCAGCGCCACGGCGTGGCCGCGGCTCCACATGCGGTTGTAATAATCATACAATATGCGGCGGCTCGCGATGTCAACATCTCGGTCAAGCATGGCCTCGATGACCTCGCGGATAGCGTTGTGATAGACAGTCACAACCTCGCCGGCCTCACTGTGACGCATGCGCAACAGCGGCTGCAGGTCATGATATAGGCGCGAGCGATAGATTGACGGCAGGCGCGGCTCGTCGCCGGACTCCCAGTCGTGGTGACTCCGGGCGCGGAACGCTCCGCTGAGCTTGTCGTCCATGGCGAGCATGGCGTCGAGATCCGACAGATAGATGCCGTAGCCGCTGTTGAGAATCAGCGCGAGGGCCATCTCGACCATGCGGCGTCCGTGGCGCTCGGGCCGCGATAGTTCGGCGATATAGTGCAGCAGCAGGCCCTCGAAAGTGGTCGGTATCTCACCCGTGGGCTGCGACGAACGCAGAACTGACAGATAGCTGCCGAGCAAGGTCAGATAGACCGGGCGCATATCGGCCTGCAGCAAGGCGGCGTTGACTGACAACCATTGCTCCGATGTCAGTCTTCGGCCGTTGAGCCGCAGACTGTGGCTGACGAGGCTGCCGCTCTCCATGCGCATATCGGGCAGCTCGAAGCGCTGATGACTGCAGACATGGTCCCAGCGCTGCTCGTCAGTCGTAGAAAAGATGATGCGCACATTGGCCGGGAGTGCCTTCTTCTTACCGGCCGGTATCATATTGACAAGATGATGCAGCTCATCCTCATGACAGTTGACCTGATCGAGCGCGTCGATGACAAAGAGATATCGGCGCGCGGCCGGCAGTTTGTAAAAGCCTGACGAGACCGACATGGCAATCGACCAGAGCCGGTCAGTGCCGGCGTAATTTACAGGTTCAGGGCTGTAGGCGGTGTGGGTTAAATCCGCCAGAATACGTTTTAAGGTTTCGCCAAACTCGAGAACACCCGTCGTGGCGAAAGTGTGGCCGCAGAATATCGGGATGACCGTCACCGGGCTGCCGGGACGGGAATATATGTCGACAATGCGGGCCGACAGGGCGCTTTTGCCCGTGCCTGAGGGGGCGACGATGCGCAGCGGCGTCTGAGGGCCGTCAGAGTCAATATAGTTGCGCAGACGCTGCAACTCTATCTCGCGGCCGAAAAAGCGCGCCGACTCCTCAGCGGCAAATACTCGGTGCACATCGAGCTCGTCGTCTATGCCCCCGGCGCTGTTACGCGCTATCTCGGCATCGATGACACGACGCAAACGCGCCGTCATGGTCTCGGTGAAGCGTCGGGCAAAGTCTTCCGACTGATATTCGCCGTAGGTGATATTAGATTCACAATACAGCAGCCCCGGCTCGACCGTGGCCGTAATCTCGTCGCGAAGGCGCCCGAGACGACTGCGCAGGTCTGCGTCCTTCTCAGTGAATGACGCAGCCACGTCAGACGGCACGCCGCTGAGAGTGCGCACATAGCCTACCACATGCTCGCGCTGGGCCTCGGCATCGCCGAGCAGACCCTCGCGTATCTCCTGCTCCGTGGCCGAACGGTCGAATACAAAGCGGCTGCCCGGCCGGCGGCGACCGTAGCGGTCAAGCAGAGAGCGCAGGCCGCGTTCGGCGTAATCGAATTCATGACAGTCAGCACTATATGTGTCGCGGCGACGCAGCTCATAGCGGCCGTCAGGCAGCGCGTTGCTGTCAAAGTCATACCAGCGCTCCAAGTAGCCCATCTCGTCAAGCGTAGCCTCGCCGTAGAGGCCGTTATACTCTTCGATGCTTAACGTCTCGGGCAGAGGCATCCAGCCGTAGCGCTCGCCGAGCAACAGGATGAAGTTGGGCCGCGGCGACATCTCGCGGGAGCGGTGAAGCTCCTCGAGACAGATACGCATCGTGCGGTTGTCGGCCGAGGCCTCGTCGCTGATGCCCCAGCGCAGGTCTACATAATCTATCTGCCAGCCGCGCCGGCCATAATCCTCGCGCAGACTGTCAAATACGGACTTCAGAAGGTTGCGTTCGCGCTCCATGTCGGCGAAGGTCGAACTTATGAAAAAACGGATGTATGGCCTGCGTCGCATGGAGGAGTGAGGTTTTAGTTAAGGAGTGTGTCGGGTCAGAATTTATAGCTTACACCCACGAGGCCCTTGACGCCGGCAGACTCGATGCCGGGCACGAGCTGATAGCGGTGACCGAGCAGATTCTCGCCACGGGCGAAGACGCTCAGAGCCTCGGTTATGCCGTATGTGGCGTTGACGCCGAGCAGACGGCTGTCGCCCAACGACACGCGGCCGGCGTCGCCGAAAGGATTCTCCGCGGCGTAGAAGCAGCGTTTGGCGCGCAGCTCGAAGTCAGCTCCAATCTCGAGGCGGTCAATGGGGCGCACCTTGAGGCGGGCTGTCAGCACATACTTGGCGCGATCACGCCACAGATAATAAGCCTTGTCAGCCTTCTGCGGAGCAGCCTCGCCGGTAACCTCGGCCGACACTATCGAGCGCCAGTCATAGGCAAGTGTCAGGCCGGCATGCCACGCCTTGAGGTCGTAGGTGGTGTATGCGTCGCAATCAATGGCGCTGCTACCGCCCTCTACCATCGTCGGCATCAGCCAGTCGTTGGCCACGGCGTAGCCGCCGAACAGTTTGGCCGAGAATCCGGCAATCAGGCCTATGTTAGCCCCGATTTCGACATTGACGGGCACATGCGAGCGCTCATACTGCATCAGGGTGTTCATATAGGGGCAGTAATTGTAGAGCGAGCGCAGGGTGTTGAGGTGTTCCCCACCCTCTGCGCGGGCATAGAGCGCAAACTGCGAGCTCGCGTTCCAGTCGAGCATCACGGCCGGCGCGATGTGGAATTTCTTTCCTTCGCCGCCGGTCGACAGGTCGATGCGCGCGCCGATACGGCCGTGAGCGCGACCTGCGTTAAACGCGTAATACGGAGTCATCGATATCACCCCGAGAGTCGAGCCTTTCTGATTTTCAAAAGACCAGTAATTAAACGGGACCGCATCAAGCCAAACCGGCTTGTATGAATCGCCGCGGCTGACAAAGTCGGCGGCTATTTCGAGACCGCCGCGCGGTGTGGCGGACGAGCCGTAGTAACCGATACCGGCGGTTACGCTGAAATTAGTCTCACCGGTAGCTTTGAGCGGCGAGTCGAGATACAATGTCTCAGCCTCGACATCCTTGAGGAAACCGAAATGATTGATTCCCACCGACGCATGATAGCCGAAGGTCGGACGCTTGGCCCACAAGCCGGCCTTGACGCCGAACATCAGGGCCGAGCGGTCGTCTATAGGCGTGAACTCGGGCGTCTTTATGCCGGCGTATGTGAAATCGGCCACGGCGCTGATCTGCATGGCGCGGTTGAGGTGATGGTCAAATCTGACGCCGACAGTGGCCGTGTTGTCGCTGTAACGCTCGCGCCCCTCGACATCCTCGGCCTTGGTCTTGTAAGACTCGCCGTCAAACTGCATCCATGCCCCGAGGCGCGTGCGGCTCGTGTTGATAAAACGGTAACCGGCTGACAGACCGAGGTTATAAGCCGGGAAATAGCCGGCTGAAGCATAGCCGCGATAAGGCGTTACGGGTATTGTGTCGCCATAAGAGGCCGGCTCTAACGGTGTGATTGACGATGTCAGCTCAGAGGGCTCACCGTACTCGACAAGTGTCAGGCGTCGGAAGTCTGTCTGAGGCTGCATCAGCACAGGGCTGATTCCGCCCAAACGCGTGGCTTCGCGCTCGACGGGCACGACGGTGCGGTCGACAGTAATTTCGGTCTTGAGGTCCTTGGCGCCGGCCGCTACGGTGGCGGCGAGAGCGGCAGCCAAGGCTATATGTCTGCTTTTAAGAGTATTCATCGTTTTTACTTTTTAAGACGGTTGTCAATCATCATAAAGATATCAGACTCTTTGCCGGGATAATTCTCGCGAAGGGCGTTAAGATACTCGCGTGCCTCGAAGTCCTTGCCGTCGGCCGCATAAATATCGCTCATGAGTATAAAGCCGCGGGCAAGCCAGTAAGCGTGGGGAGTGCCTGAGGCCGTGAGGGCCTCGACAGCACGGCGCGCCTCGTCGCGCTCACCGCCGTCGTAAAGACTCTGGGCGCGATAGTAGGCGCTCTTGGCTCCGTAGAGGTCGTCGGTGTTGGAGGCTATGGTCGCCCACTCCTCGCGTGCCTTGGCAGACTCTCCGCGGGCGTCAAGAGCGAGAGCATGTGAGAATACGGCCTCGTTCTTGTCCTCAGAGCCGAGGGTCGACGATGCGAGCAGAGCCTCGGCTGCGCGGGCCACAGACTCATAGTCGCCGAGGTCACGCGAAGCTCTCATAATGCCGGCGCGGGCGCGGTTTAGATTCTTCGATGACGAAGCGCGCTGCTCCAGTGCGCGCCATGTGGCGATGGCCGGCTCGGTCTTGCCCTCGGCATACTCGGCCTCGGCCTTTACGACATAGGCGTTTTCGCTCAGGCCGTTGTCGGGATATTCGTTGACAAGACGCGTGGCGTAGCCGAGAGCGTCGGCCTTGGTCCCGCGGGTTGTGGCGTCGTCAAGAAGATATGCATACGCCTGCGGACGGTATGCCCCGTCGGGATGCTGCTCGAGATAGCGCTGCAGACGCGTAGCGCTGTTGTCGTTGAGCCATATCTTTTCAGCGGCCTCGAAGGCGAGACGGTCGACCTCCGAAACATCGGTACGCGGAGCTCCGGGCACGGAGTTGATGAAGGCCACATAGTCGTCAAGCGTACCGTCTTCGGCCGAGATGCGCTTGAGCTGCTCAGAAGCCTCGCGGGCCTCGTCGCTGGTCGGATAGAGGCGGATAATGTCGCGGTAAGACTCGATGGCCTCGACACGCTCCTTGTTGTTGAGCAGCGTCAGAGCGAGTTCGAGGTAGCCCTGACGGCCCTGAGCCGTGTTGGGATACTCGCTGACAAGGCGGCGGTAGGTTTCGATGGCCGAGCGGTTGTCGCCGAGCTGGATATAACTTGCTGTCATCTCGAGCATTGCGTCGGCGAGCAGTGTCGACTGCGGGAACTCGGCAGGCAGACGGCGCAGATCGGCAATCTTACCCTTGTGGTCACGCGCGTAGCCTTTCATGACAGCCTTCTGGAATAGTGCATAGTCGCCCGAGGCCGGATTGGTCTCGTAGGCACGGTCATAGGCAGCAGCTGCATCGCCGAAATCAGAACGGTAATATGCGGCATCGCCGATACGGTTATAGGCATCGGCCACGACTGCTTTCGACAGACGTCCGGGTGTCTTGGTCACTTTCTCGAAGGCTTTGGCCGCATTGTCATAATCTTTTTGGGCAAAAAGCGCGTAACCGAGGTCATAGTTGCCGAGACTCAGATTGGCATTGTCGCGGCGCGCCGAGCGCAGGAAGGCGTTGGCAGCCTGCTCAGCGCCCTTGTACTCGCCGGTCTTGTATAAAGCCTCGCTCAGCAAAAGTTTGACCTCCCCGGCCAAACTGCTGTTATAGCGGGCCAGACCGTCGGCCTCGTCGAGATAGACTCGGGCGGTGCGGGCATTGTCAGATGCAAGCGCCGAGGCGCCGAGGTTATAGAGCACCTGCTGTTTGGCGGCCACCACCTTGTCGCTCGGACGGCGCATGCGATTGATGCTCTCCAAAGCGCTCTCATAATTGTGGTCGGTCATATAACCGGTGACGATATACTCCTGCACATCAGGCGCATAGCGACTATCAGGATAGCGACGGAGGAACTCCTCAAACGTCGCAACCGAGCTGCCGAAGGGTATCGTGGCGCCGTCAAAGCGTGTTACGGCGTAATTGTAGTAGGCGGCCTCCTGCACGGAGGGGTCGAAGTTCATGCGCAGTGCCTTGTCGAAAGCGAGGATTGCGGCATCCTTGTCGCCTTTTTTCGCAAGAGCCTGACCGACATAGAGATAGGCACTCTGGGCCATGGCGTCGTCACCTTCGGTGACAGGGCGCAGACTTGTGACGGCGGCGTCATAGTCGCCTCCGTTATACTCGCTGAGTCCGAGGATATAAAGCGTCGGACGCTCGGGCGTCTCGACAGCTTTGACATAACGGCGCAGATACGGGATGGCCTCGGCGCCCTGCCCCAGATGATAGAGCGACTCGCCGGCCACGCGGTTTGCCTCGGCTACGAAGCCGGGAGCGATGCCGTTGCGGCGCAGCAGAGCGCGGGCAGTGGTCAGCGCGCGGTTATAATTACCGTCTAAATAATATATCTGTGACAGATAATAATCGGCCATGTCGCCGGGGGCTATCGAAGTGTTGACCTCCGAGAAAAGCCGTTCGGCGGTCTTGAAGTCACGGCGTGCATAAGCGATATACGCCTTGTAAAACCGAGCGGCATTGCCATAGCGGCGCGTAGACTGCAGGCGGTCAAAGAGCGGCTCTGCCTTATCAAATTCGGCTAAACGCACGTAGCAGTAGGCCAGACGATAGTCCAATTCTTCTGCCAAAGGCGCCGTGAGAGCATTGCGGTCGATATGCTGATAAGCCTTGAGGGCGTCGGCGGCGTTTGACTCATAGATACAGTCGGCTAAACGCAGCAGGGCCTCAGAGCGATGCAGCGAGTAAGGATACATCGACAGGAAGGCAACGAAATGTGACTGCGAGGCAGCGCCTGACGCACCGTAATTGGCCTTGCAGAGCAGCCAGTCGGCCTCCTCACGCTCGGTTTCGGTGAGCGACGAACGGTCGAGATGACTGAGCTGGTCTATGCAGCCGTTATAATTGCGCTCGGCATACATCTGCCGCCCGCGGGTCATATAACCGTCAGGCAGAGGTGAGTTAATTTGGGCCGACAGCGGCATCAAAGTCGCGCCGGCAAGCAATAACAGTATATTACGCTTGTTCATAATCCCGTAAGTGATGGATTTGCATTTGAAATTTCCACAAAGATACGAATAAGTGAGTGTAAAGGAAAATTTATTTTCCTTTGCCGAACGTGAGTATCTTGGGCAAAGCCAAAGATAATAATAACGAAAAAAGTCTTTATCTAAAACTTACACTTAGTTTGTAAAAATTGAGCACCGAGGCTTTTACGACTTCTGGAACTCGGTCGGCGACATGCCGGTGAGGTGCTTGAAATATTTGCCGAACGATGACTGGTTGGAGAAATTCAGCGCATAGGCGACCTGCTGCACGTTTTTGCCCGAGAATCTGAGCAGATTTTTTGCCTCCATCAGCACAAATTCGTCAATCCAGCGTGCGGCCGACTTGCCGGTCATCTCCTTGACAAGCAGCGACAGATATTTCGGCGAGATAAACAGTTTGTCTGCGTAAAACGATACCGAACGCTCGGTCGTGTAATGGACGTGTACGAGTTTCATGAAATCGTGCACATAAGCCGTGCGGCCGGCGCGGGCACGGCCGGCGCCCTCAATGTTGAGATGGCGGTAACGCATCTCGACGACCTGATAGAACAAGGCGGCAAGAAGGCTTGCGGCAATATTACTTTCGAGTCGGGGATTAGTCTTGGAACGGGCATTGATATCAAGCAGGTCAAAGTATTTTATCAGCAGGTCACTCTCGTCTTTTGTCATGTCCTGCGCAGGCGACACCTTGTCAACAAAGCGGGGAGAAACGATAGCGGCCATGTTGACATTGACAGTCTGCATGAATTCTGTCGTGGCATAGAAAACGTAAGCCTCGACATTACTGAGGTCTACCGACAGAAATTTACCCATCGTGCCCGGACTCATTACTGCAAAAGAGTTCGGCCCGAGTGTATATTCTTTAAGATTAAGCTCTACACTGATACGTCCGTCGAGGACAAGCAGCATCAACAGTCCGTCGAACTTGAAGACGGAGCCGTCACCGACACGATTGGGCGTTTTGGCAAGCGTCTTTATATGTGCTATAAGATAGTTGCGGTCAAAGCAGCTGAATGAAGAAGAGATGTCGCGCAGTGACTCAAAATAATCAAACTGCAACTTTCGTTCTGTTGACATTTAGTGATGATATGCTGGCAAGATGTGGTATTCGTTCAACAAATCTACACTTAATGTTTTTCTAAACCAAATATATTTGAGATTTGGCGACAATTTGACGTGTTTTTTTATCTTATTTCACCATTTTGGCGAATGGAGCGGGCACCTGAGTGGTGAAAAACATGTCTTGGCGAGTCACCGGATGGACAAAACGGAGTGTCATGGCATGCAACGCCAGACGATGTATAGGCGACGTTTTGGCGCCGTATTTGCGGTCGCCGGCGATAGGATAACCGAGGTCGCTCAGATGGACGCGTATCTGATTCTTGCGGCCGGTCTCCAACTGCAGCTCGACAAGCGTATAGCCGTTGGCCGAGCGCAGCGTGCGGTAGCGGGTGACGGCGAGTTTGCCTTCGTCGGGGTTGTCTGTCGAATAGACGACGTGCTCCGAGTTTTCGGCCAAGTAGCTGCGGCGCTCGCCCTCGGCCGGGTCAAGCTTGCCCTCAACAACGGCCACATAACGTCGCTCGAGCACCATATTGTTCCAGTTGTGCTGCATGGCCTCCTTGGCCTGCTGTGTGCGGGCAAACATCATCAGACCTGAGGTATGCTGGTCGAGACGGTGTATGATAAAAATCTTGTTTGACGGGTCGAGGCGCTTGACATAGTCGCGCAGCATGGCGTAGGCCGTCTCCTTCTTCTGTCGGTCAGTGCCGACTGACAGCAGGCCGTAGCCCTTGTTGACGACGATGATGTCGTCGTCTTCGTAGACAATCTGCAGACGCGGGCTGCGCAGGGTCTGGAACTCGCGCGAGGTGTTGACGCGCACGCTGTCGCCGGCCTTGAGAACGAGGTCAAACTGACGTGTAACCTCGCCGTTGACCATCACCTGATTGTGTTTGAGATAGTCTTTGACGGTTGTGCGCTTGCGGTCAGACATGGCCTTGAAGAGATACTCCAGCAGAGGCATATCGCCGTCGGCGGTAAAGTCTAAGATGACGTCGGGACGGAATGGCGCGCGCTCGGCGCCGGGTTTTCTTGACAACTGACGCGGCATAAGGCTTATTTGCTTTTTTTGGCACGCGTCGATGCGGCGCGGGTGCGTTTGGGTTTGCTATCCTGAGAGGCTACAATCGCGAGAGCCTCGTCGGCGGTGAGCGACGCCGGCTCGGTGACAGTCTTGGGCAGTTTGTAGTTCTCGCCTTTATAGGCTATATAGACGCCGTAGCGGCCGTTTAATATCTTGAGTTCGGGCTCGTTGTCAAACTCCTTGACAACTTTGCGGGCGTCGGCCGCACGTTTCTCGTTGATAAGCGTGATGGCCTCATCGAGTGTGACTGCGGCCGGGGCCATGGTCTTGGGGATAGAGTAATATTTACTCTGATGGCGCACATAAGGACCGAAGCGGCCTATGCCGACACTGACATCGGCGCCTTCATACTCGCCGAGAACGCGCGGGAAGTCGAACAGTCGCAGGGCCTCGTCGAGCGTGATGGTCGACACAGACTGACCCTTGAGGAGCGACGCAAACTGAGGCTTCTCCTCGCCTTCGCCTGTGCCGATCTGTACCAACGGGCCGAAACGGCCGATTTTAACCGACACGGGGCGCCCGGTCTTGGGGTCGGTGCCGAGCATACGCTCACCGACCTTATGTTCGAGCTTGACGTTCAGCGCCTTGTCTACCTCGGGATGGAACATGTCATAGAACGTGCGCATCTCATTGGTCCACGGGAGTTTACCCTCGGCAATTTCGTCAAACTTCTCCTCTACGCGGGCGGTGAAGTTATAGTCGAGGATGTCCGGGAAATATTCTGTCAGGAAACTGTTGACGACAACACCGATATCGGTAGGCATCAGCTTACCTTTTTCGGAGCCGACAGTCTCGGTCTTTTTGCGTGCGGTTATTTTGCCGCCGGCGAGCGTCAGTGTGTCAAATGTACGTGTGACACCCTCTTTCTCGCCTTTCTCGACGTATTCGCGCTGCTGTATGGTCGAGATTGTGGGCGCATAAGTCGACGGACGGCCTATGCCTAACTCCTCCATCTTCTTGACGAGCGACGCCTCGGTGTAGCGCGCGGGCTGCTGGGTGAAACGCTCGGTGGCGGTGATTTCGGTAACGCTCAGGCGTTCACCTTCGCTGACCTTGGGCAGTGTCAGTTCGCCCTCCTCGGCCTCCTCATCGTCACGGCTCTCTATGTAGACACGCAGAAAACCGTCAAACTTGATGGTCTCGCCGTTGGCCGTGAAATGCTCGCTGCGGGTCGACGGCTTGATATCGATAGTGGTTTTCTCGACTTCGGCATCTGACATCTGCGAGGCGACGGTGCGTTTCCAAATCAGTGCATAGAGACGCTTCTCCTGAGCGGTGCCTTCGATTGTCGCATTGCTGACATAGGTCGGGCGGATGGCCTCATGGGCCTCCTGCGCGCCTTTTGACGATGTGTGATAACGACGCACGTGGAGATAACGCTCACCTATATTGTTCTTGATTTCGTCTGAGATTGCAGCGATAGCCTCGTTTGAGAGGTTGACCGAGTCAGTACGCATATAGGTGATATGTCCGGCCTCATAAAGCCGCTGCGCTACCATCATGGTCTGTGAAACGGTGAATCCGAGTTTGCGCGACGCCTCCTGCTGCAGAGTCGAGGTTGTGAACGGAGGCG
>DXYS01000025.1 GCA_019415705.1 Bacteroidales bacterium
AGCACAACCTTGCCAAGGTTGGGGTCGCGGGTTCGAGTCCCGTTTTTCGCTCAAAGTTTTTAGAGTACATTTAAATACTTATTCGTCTTCTCAGACCGCAGAGCATAACTCGCGAAAATAGCTCAGTTGGTAGAGCACAACCTTGCCAAGGTTGGGGTCGCGGGTTCGAGTCCCGTTTTTCGCTCAAATTTTCTACCGACGTTCTGTCAGTGAGAAGTCGATAAATGTCCGGGTGGTGGAATTGGTAGACACGCTACTTTGAGGGGGTAGTGGCCATTAGGCTGTGTGAGTTCGAATCTCATCTCGGACACTCTTTAAAACCGCAAGTGCTGAATAAAGCGTTTGCGGTTTTTCTTTTATGCTATTGTTGACTACCGTGTGACTACCTGTGGTCAGTTGCAAGATACTTTGGCTCAGCAGTAAAACCCGGTTGAAATGTTAAAAGGACATATATAATTATGTAGGGACATGCCAAAGCGACCGGTCGGGAGCTGCGGCATGTATAATTCGCCGATAATTGCCTGATGGCCAAACAATACGTGCCAAAGGCACGTCCCTACATAATTTTTAACAACCGCTTTTTTACATTGGTCCGATACTTTGCGTCCTCGCATCGGGCATTGCTTAGCTTCATAGCGGGCGCAAAATTTTGCGCCCCTACCATTTGCAAGTTTGTCATCGCGTCGTTGGAGCGCAGCGACGCTGCTCAGGACGATGCGACTTACAGCATCAGCCTCGAGAACGACGGTGAAGTGACATTCGACGAAACCGGTTTAACCGAGGAAGCTCCGACCGTATGAAACGCATCGAGATTACCGTAAACGGCACAGCATACCCCTGTAGCCCCACTATGGGGGCTATGCTGCGTTTCAAGGAGCAGACAGGTCGTGAGATTACAGAAATTGACCCGTCGAGTTTCAGCGACCTCTGCACCTATCTGTGGTGCTGTGTGGCGTCTGCTGCTAAGCGCGAGGGCAAGCAGTTTGACATGTCCCTGATGGACTTCGCCGACTGCCTGACCCCCAACGACATGACCGAGTGGAGCAATGCCATTTCGGCCGGTGACGGTGGCGCGGGCGATGAAAAAAAAAGTCGCCCGAAGAAACCCCGGCAGGCATCTACGACCTCTTAGGGCTCGCCGTCGGCTGTATCGGCATGTCGCACGATGATTTCTGCAAATGTACGTTCATAGAGTTTGAAAGCATCTGCCGGGCATGGCGCGACATGACCGAAGGCCGCAGCCGCGACGCTTGGGACCGCACGCGTACCGTTGCCGCGATCTGCATCCAGCCACACGTCAAACGACGAATCACCCCGCGGCAGTTGTTACCGCTGCCATGGGACGGAAAGCCCTCAAAGGCTCAGAACAATGTCCCCGAACTTACCCCCGAGGAGAAACAAAAGCGATTTGAAAAAGTTGCACATAAATTCCGCAGTCAGTAAAGGTTGTCGCATTTGTGTTTCAAGGTCTTTTAATCTTCATTTTCAGGCGGATCTAACAACTTGCCGTCTCGCCCAATAATTAGAATAAAGATGCCTAAAATAACTAAAAACACCAAGAATAAAATCACCAAAAAGAAAGCGATATCCATGTGATTGCAAAGAAACCAATTAAGTAAATCAATCATGTTTCCTCCTTTTTTTTGCAAATATAATAACTATATAACAAACAAACAATAGCTTATAACAAAAATGGCCGCAAATAATACAATATCTGTCTCCTTTGTGATGAAAGACGGGGCAAACGGGCTAAAAGTCTTAACTGCCAACGCCGACGACTTACGTAAAGTTATGTCCGCAACAGTTACAGCGGCTGAAAAAATAAATAAGCAATTTATTAACTTCGCGGCTTTTTCAAAAAGTCTTAATGCCGTCAGTGACACTATTTCTTCTTTAAAGTCGGTTATGGGGGACTTATCATCAGCTTACGCCGTACAGGAAACTGCCGAGACCAAGTTGATGACGGTCATGCGTCAGCGCATGGGTGCGACCGACGAGGAGATACAGAGCATCAAAGACCTTGCATCTGCGCAGCAGGAGATAGGGGTCATCGGAGACGAAGTGCAGCTGTCAGGCGCTCAGCAGATAGCGACTTTTCTTAAAGAGAAAAGCAGCCTCGAAACTCTGATGCCGGCCATGAACAATCTTTTGGCCCAGCAAAAAGGGCTGAACGCCACCACTGGCGACGCCGTCAGCGTCGGCAACCTGATGGGTAAAGCCATGATGGGTCAGGTCGATGCCTCTTTGCTGTGATTTGCATCGGGCCGCACGTCAAACGACGAATCACACCGCGGCAGTTGTTACCGCTGCCATGGGACGGAAAGCCCTCAAAAACTCAGAACAATGTCCCCGAACTTACCCCCGAGGAGAAACAAAAGCGATTCGAAAAAATGACAAAAAGATTAGGCAATAATTAGTTCGTATAGGATTTTTAAAGTCCAATAATGCTGGAATTTAAATACTTAAGTCCTACTATTCTTTATCAAATTTAGGATGTGTCATTTCATCTAAACGCTGCTTTAGTTTTTTATCGAAGTCAGGGTCTTCTATATCTAAATTCGGAAAAGTAGACATTAAACAGATTGAAATAAAAATCACAAATATCACCAATAAAACAATCGCCCAAACAATAATATCTGAGTATTCTCTAAGGATATAGTTTATTAAATCGAGCATTTCATTAGTCTTTTTGCAAATATAGCAAACAAACATCATAAAACAAATTTTTGTTCAAAAAATGGTCGCAAATAATACAATATCTGTCTCCTTTGTGATGAAAGACGGGGCAAACGGGCTAAAGTATTGATTCTCAATGTCAAATTGCCCGTGACGAAAAACGACACTTCAGTCGCACAGCAGATAGCATCAGGTCTCAGTCGCGGTTGTAATGTGGCATCTCCTCGGGGATGACCATAGAGATTTCGACGAGGCCGGCGATTTGGCCGTCGCGACGCCATGCAGACTGATAAATCATTTTTCGCTGACCGTTCTTGGTGATAGTGTAGGCGTTTGTACCGCCGTCGGCGAGCAGGCGATGTATTATGGCGACAGATGACGGATTGTGGCAGTCTAAAAGATTGCGCCCGATGAGGTCGCCGTGTTTGGCGAAGGTGCGACGCGACAGGTCGTTCATGTAGATTATGCGGCACTCGGCGTCACAGACCGTGATGGCGCAGTTTATTTCTTTGGCCCAGTCGGGCACGATATTGTTAATTTCCATATATTTTGAGACGTTAAGCTGATAAGCGATTCGCGGAGAGCCGTCAGCGAGATTGATTATGCCGCATCTTTTAAAACCCAAACGTTCGACGGCCTGCTGCATCGGGCGATTGTCGGCGTGTGTATCTATGCGCACATTCCGACGTGTAAGTCTGACGGCATAATCCACGGCTGCGGCAGTGACTCCGCTGACGGTGCCGTCTGAGGCCACACGGTGCAACGTAACATATGGCTCGTCGTCAGGCCACTCACCATCGTAGATCAGTGCGTAATTTGGGTCGGGCTCTCTGAGCAGGCAGAATGTTGCGACAGGACGTCCGCTCGCATCTGTGATGACCATGCTGCGCCCGGTGTCTATATCCTCGGAGATTATCTCGGCCGAAGGGTAAGTGTCAGGCCATTGGGTCAGATTGCCTGTCGCGCGCATGTATTTGCGAGCGCAGTCAAAAATTTCGAGCATGCGCCGGATGTCACTCTTACGGGCAGCTCTCAGATTGCAGTTGGAGCCATGCATGATATTGTCCGGTAAATTTTAGGGGCAAATATACGAATAAGTCTGACGATGCCGGGTTAATACGGTGATTTTTTTGTAAGTTTGCACCTGTTATGAAGAGAACTCTTTTTTTAGCGCTTTGTCTTGTTGTCGGCTCGATTGTCGCCGTTATCGCGCAAAAGCCCCGCAAGATAGCTCCCTCATATGCATGGCGTATCGTTGAGCCGCTCGGATTACGTGAGCCCGCGACTTTAGACACGTTGCCGATTAACTATGCACAGGAATCGGTGCCGTCGTTTTCGTCTGACGCCTATGCCACAACAGGCAATCTCGGAGCCGAGGGCAAGAACATGATATTCGCCCGCAGCAAGGGCATCAGCGACTTTTTCTTTACCGACGCGCTGGCGACATGGCTCCCATCGGAGCAGTCTCGTAAGTTTTACAACACGCGCATCCCGATGACACTGCTGTCGTTTAACTCGGCCGGCGGCCGAGACAACGCTCAGGAACGCCTGAAAGCTATTTTCTCCGGAAATATCAACGCTAAGGCTCAGGTGGGTGCTTTGCTTGATTATCTTTATTCAAAGGGCAGTTACAACTATCAGGCCACAAAAGACCTGATATGGGGCGTATCGGGCTCATATCTCGGCGACCGCTACGAGTTTCAGGGTTATTTTAACCATTGGAATATGGTCAACAAGGAGAACGGCGGTATTACAGACGTGCTTTATATAACAGACCCGGCCGAATTGCAGGGCGGTGTGACAACTATCAACCC
Source organism: Bacteroidales bacterium (assembly GCA_019415705.1). Classification (GTDB taxonomy): domain Bacteria; phylum Bacteroidota; class Bacteroidia; order Bacteroidales; family Muribaculaceae; genus CAG-873. Next base: position 4,491 of record DXYS01000025.1, read on the forward strand.
GAAGTCTATTCCGACGCGCCTGACAGCCGCCCACACGCGTGTCGCCGGCACAGACCTTATGCTCAACAACCGTTATAAGATAGGTTACTGGCACGAGGAGGAGATTGAAGACGCCGACACTATGCGCACAGTACGCACTTATATACCCGTTACATCGGCCATCTGGACTCTGCGTTACAAGCAGGGGCGTCATGTCTTTGACAACGGCAATGCAACCGAGGGCAACGAGTTCTTTGAGCATCGTTATCTCTCGCCTGACCACACTCACGATTACACGACCATGTGGTCTCTGGAGAATACTGTTGGCATATCGCTTTTAGAGGGTTTTCACCGCCTCGCCAAGTTTGGTCTGGCGGCGTTTGTCACTCATCAGATTCGCCGCTACGAGCAGACTCCCGATACGCTCAACCATGTCGAACTCGGGCTTGACCCTTTCCCCGAAGGAATTGACAATATAGACCCGCGTGCGACTCAAAATCTTGCATGGGTCGGCGGTCAGTTGACCAAACAGCGCGGCTCGTTGCTCACTTATGGCGTCACAGGCCGTTTCGGCTTCCTCGGCCCGGTTGCCGGAGATATAGATGTCGAAGGCGATGTCCGCACACGGTTTAAACTTTTCGGTGACAGTGTCTCCGTCGTCGGGCGAGGCTCGTTTCATAACGAGGCTCCGCCATATCTGATGAATAATTATCTGTCAAATCATTTTATATGGCGTAACGATTTCAGCAAGACTCGACGTGTCGGTTTCGGCGGGACACTTACAGTCGGCCGTACAGGTACAGTCGTTGACGTAGATGTGGATAACATACAGAATCAGATTTATTTTGATTCGTCAGCTCTGCCGCGCCAGTCATCGTCAAATATACAGGTGCTCTCGCTTAGTCTGAGTCAGAACTTAAAATACCGCGCGTTGCACTGGGATAACCGCGTGACCTATCAGACTACCTCTGACGATGTCGTGCTGCCTCTGCCCAATCTCGCAATATACTCCAATTTGTATTTTACATTCCGCATCGCGACACTATATATGCAGCTTGGCGTCGATTGCAATTACTATACAAAGTATTATGCACCGGCCTATCAGCCGGCTACGGCGTCGTTTGTCAATCAGCGTGATGTCAAGTTGGGCAACTATCCGTTCATGAACGCCTATGCCAACATGAAACTGTCAAAGACACGTTTCTATGTGCTCTTCTCTCATGTCAACCAAGGTCTGTTCGGCGGCAATAATTATTTTTCGTCACCAAACTATCCTCTCAACCCGCGACGATTCCAGATAGGTCTGTCGATAGATTTTGCCGATTGACAGGTCGGTTTATTGACAAAATCACTTCTTTTAAGAAGTTTTTATTACGAACATAAAGCCAAAATGAAATGTTTGATGTAATTTTGGCAGATTTTTTATCACAATTTAATTCGGAAACTTTACTAAGAAATGGACATTAAAGACATTACAGTCAGGTTTGCCGAGCCCTCACATGCCAAATATGCCGATTTGATCGTGCGTCTGATTTACGAATCAGCTTTGCAGCGCGGCACCGGCATTGCCAAGAGGTCACCCGAGTATATCGCCCAGAAAATCAACGGCGGTAAAAGTGTGGTGGCTCTCCACGGCGACCGTCTTGTAGGGTTCAGCTACATCGAGAGCTGGGGTCATGGAGATTATGTCGCAACATCCGGATTGATTGTCGATCCAGAATACCGCCATCTTGGCCTTGCCGGCGCCATCAAGGCGAAAACGTTCGAGCTGGCTCGACTTCGATTTCCGTTTGCCAAAATCTTCTCCATCACCACGTCGCTCCCGGTTATGAAGCTTAATTCGCGCATGGGCTACAAGCCCGTTACATTCTCGGAGCTGACAGATGACGAGGAGTTCTGGCGAGGATGCGAGGGTTGCAGAAACTACGATATTCTGCAGCGTAACAACCGCCGCATGTGCCTTTGCACAGGCATGCTTTACGACCCCCAGCAACCTCTTGCAGAGAAAGACCGCCCCAATCCTTACGTCATGAAACTCAGGAACACAATCAACAAGGTGCTCCATCTGAAGACAGGCGGCCGTTAATATTTACGTAAATCGAAATCAAAAACAATAATGACACAAGAAAAAAAGAAGAAAGTCCTTCTGGCGTTTTCAGGAGGCCTTGACACATCATTTGCAGTAAAATATCTGTCAGAAGATCTTGGCTATGAGGTCCACACCGCCATCGCCAATACCGGCGGATTCACCGACGAGGAACTCAAAGTCATCGCTGACAAATCAAAACGTCTCGGTGCCGCCTCGCATGCCACGCTTGACATCACCGGCGAGTATTACGACAAGAGCATACGCTATATGATAGCCGGCAACGTGCTGCGCAACGGCACATATCCGATTTCGGTCTCATCGGAGCGTATTTTTCAGGCTATCGCCACGATTAACTATGCCAAGAAAATCGGAGCTGACGCCATCGCCCACGGCTCGACAGGTGCCGGCAACGATCAGGTGAGATTTGACCTGACATTTCAGATTCTCGCCCCGGAGATTGAGATTATCACTCCGACGCGCGACATGACTCTGACCCGCGAGTATGAGATTGATTATCTCAAGAAACACGGCTATGAGGCTGATTTCAAGAAACTTGAATATTCTATCAACAAAGGTCTGTGGGGCACATCAATCGGGGGCAAGGAGACTCTGCACTCCGAGCAGACTCTTCCCGAGGAGGCTTATCCCTCGCAGATTACAGCCACCGAGCCTGAGACCCTGAAGCTTACATTTGACGAGGGCGAGCTGACTGCTGTCAACGGCCGTCATTTCGACGACAAGGTCGAGGCCATCCGTGAGGTCGAGCGCATCGGCTCACGTTTCGGCATCGGCCGCGACATGCACATCGGCGACACCATCATAGGCATCAAGGGCCGTGTGGGCTTCGAGGCCGCAGCTCCGATTCTGATTATCGCCGCTCACAAGATGCTTGAGAAGCACACGCTGACCAAATGGCAGCAGTACTGGAAAGACCAAGTCGGCACATGGTACGGCATGTTCTTGCACGAGGCGCAGTATCTCGAGCCAGTCATGCGCGACATCGAGAAGATGCTCGAGAGCTCGCAGCGCAATGTCAGCGGCACGGTCGAGCTGACGCTCCGTCCTTACTGCTACACGCTCGTTGGCGTCGACTCACCCTTTGACCTTATGAAGACCGATTTCGGCGAATACGGCGAGGTCAACAAGGCATGGACGGCCGATGACGTCAAGGGCTTTACCAAGATTATGGGCAATCAGATGAAGATTTACCATAACAATCAGGTCAAGAACGGCAAAGCCGAATAATCAGCTACCGCCGTGAAAAAAATAGGTATAATCGGAGGTGCCGGCTATACGGCCGGCGAACTTCTGCGCCTGCTCATCAATCATCCCGAGGTGAGCATCGAGTTTGTGCACTCGACGAGTAACGCCGGCGAGGCTGTCTCTGACGTCCATCACGGATTGATAGGCGAGACAGACCTCAGATTTTCGGACACACATCCGCTTGACGACATCGACATACTCTTTCTATGCTCGGCTCACGGCCACAGCCGTAAGTTCTGGGAGGAGAACGAGCGCCCGGCATGTCTGCGCGTGATAGATCTCGCGCAGGACTATCGCGACGAATCTGACGGATATGTTTATGGTTTACCCGAGATAAACCGTGACCGTGTCGCCGAGGCCCGCTCAGTGGCCAATCCCGGTTGCTTCGCCACGGCGCTCCAGCTCTCGCTTTTGCCGCTTGCTGCAGCCGGCTTACTGCCTGCCGGCGGTGAAATCAACATCACTGCTCTGACCGGCTCGACAGGAGCAGGCGTCAAACCGGGCCCGACGAGTCATTTCAGCTGGCGCACAGACAATGTGTCGGTCTATAAGGCTTTCACCCATCAGCATCTGATTGAAATCGGCGCCACACTCGCCAAACTGCAGCCCGGCTATAATTCGCGCATCAATTTCATCCCGATGCGCGGTGACTTTGCGCGCGGCATATTTGCCGTGACGCATCTCGATTGTAAACTCACGGCTGAGGAGGCGGTGAAATTGTATAAGGACTTCTACCGTGATGCAGCTTTTACATTTGTAAGCGACAGACCCATAGACTTGAAACAGGCCGTCAATACTAACAAGGCCATTATCCACGTTGATAAAATCGGCGATAAACTGTTGATTACATGTGCCGAGGATAATCTGCTCAAAGGTGCGTCGGGTCAGGCCATACAGAATATGAATATTATGCTCGGCATTGACGAGCACACCGGTCTGAGGCTCAAGCCTTCGGCCTTCTAAAATTCACGCAAAGATGGAACTTTTTGACGTATATTCATTATATGATATAGAGCCGATCAGCGGCCGAGGCTCGCATGTCTTCACCGCTGACGGCACCGACTATCTCGACCTCTACGGCGGCCATGCCGTGATTTCGATAGGTCACGCTCATCCGCATTATGTAGAGGCCATCGCCTCACAGGCGGCAAAACTGGGTTTCTACTCAAATTCGGTCATCAACAGTCTGCAGAGCCGTCTTGCCGAGAAGCTCGGCCGCGTTTCGGGCTATGATGACTATCGTCTCTTCCTCTGCAACTCCGGTGCCGAGGCCAATGAAAACGCCCTCAAACTGGCGTCATTCGCTACAGGCCGCAGCAAAATTCTGTCCTTCGGCAAGGCTTTTCACGGTCGTACATCGGGCGCTGTCGCCGCCACTGATAATCCCGCCATTCAGTCACCGTTCAACAAGACTGACCATGTCACCTTCGTTCCGCTGAATGACACGGAGGCCATGCGACGCGAGCTTGCCACGGGTGAGTATGCCGCCGCCATCATCGAGGGTATACAGGGCGTCTCGGGCATACATGTGCCTGATGATGACTTCCTTAAAGAGCTTATCGATACGTGCCATGCAAACGGTTCGCTGCTTATTCTCGATGAGATACAGTCAGGCTACGGTCGCAGTGGCAAATTTTTCGCCCATCAGTACGCCGACATACGTCCCGACATCATCACCTGTGCCAAAGGCATCGCCAACGGTTTCCCGATGGGAGCCGTGCTTATCTCGCCTGAGATTGAGGCGCGGAAAGGCATGCTCGGCACGACTTTCGGCGGCAACCATCTCGCCTGCGCTGCGGCAATCGCCGTTCTCGATGTCATCGAGTCCGAAAACCTTGTTGACAATGCCGCTCGTGTAGGCGAGTATCTTATCGCTGAGCTTTCAAAGTTTCCGCGAGTAAGCGAGGTCAGAGGACGCGGACTGATGATAGGTCTTGAAGTCGACGGCTTCACAGGCTCTGATTTACGCCGTAAGCTACTCTTTGGCCATCACGTGTTTACCGGCGGGGCAGGGCAGTACACTCTGCGTCTGCTGCCGGCTCTCTCCATTTCAAAAGCCGAGGCTGACATGTTCCTCGACAAATTCAAACAAACCATTTGCTAATCATGAAAAAATTCACCTGCGTCAATGATATAGGCCCGCTTGACATCGCTCTCGCCGAGGCCGCTGCGGTTAAGAAAGACCGTTTCGCATTCACCGAGCTCGGCCGCAACCGCACACTGCTCATGATATTTTTTAACTCGTCGCTGCGCACCCGTCTGTCGACACAGAAAGCCGCTATGAATCTCGGCATGAATGTGATGGTGCTCGATGTCAATCAGGGCGCATGGCGTTTGGAGACAGAGCGCGGCGTGGTGATGGACGGCGATAAGGCCGAGCATCTTTTGGAGGCCATACCCGTCATGGGCTCTTATTGCGACATCATCGGTGTGCGCTCATTTGCCGGGCTTAAAGACAAACGCGAGGACTATGAGGAATTGGTTATCAGTCAGTTCATAAAATATTCAGGCCGTCCCGTGTTCAGCATGGAGGCTGCCACGCGCCATCCGCTGCAGAGTTTTGCCGACCTTATCACTATCGAGGAGTATAAGACCAAGCCGCGTCCCAAGGTCGTGATGACATGGGCGCCTCATCCCAAGGCTTTGCCGCAGGCCGTGCCAAATTCGTTTGCCGAATGGATGAATGTTACAGACTATGATTTCGTAATCACGCATCCCCACGGCTACGAACTTGACCCGAAATTTACCGCCGGTGCAAAAATCATCTATGACCAGCGCGAGGCACTCGAGGGCGCTGACTTTGTCTATGCCAAGAACTGGTCGGCCTATGCTGACCCCAACTATGGCAAGGTGCTGTCGACTGACCGCTCGTGGACTGTCGACGCCGAGAAAATGGGCCTGACTGACAACGCTTTCTTTATGCACTGTCTCCCTGTCAGACGCAACATGATTGTCACTGACGACGTCATTGAGTCGGAGCGCAGTCTCGTAATCCCCGAGGCCGCAAACCGTGAGATTTCGGCACAGACAGTGCTAAAACGCATGCTCGAAAGTCTTTAACCGTCCGAGGTATGATTAACGTAGTAAAAATAGGCGGCAACGTCGTAGATAATCCTGCGGCTTTGGCCGCTTTTCTCCGCGATTTCGCCTCGCTTAAAGGGCCCAAGATACTCGTCCACGGCGGCGGTAAGGAAGCCACGCGCCTTTCGACGACTTTAGGCATCGAGACACAGATGATTGACGGTCGCCGCGTGACAGACCGTCAGACGCTTGACGTTGTCACGATGGTCTATGCCGGCCTAATCAACAAGCGTATCGTCGCGATGCTGCAGGCCGAAGGCTGCAATGCGGTCGGTCTGTCAGGCGCTGACGGCAATGTCATTCCCGCGCGCCGCCGCCCGGCCAATCCTGTTGATTACGGATTTGTCGGCGATATAGACCCGCGGGCTGTCAACGACCGTTTCATCGCTTCGTTGCTCGCAGCCGGCGTTACGCCGGTGTTCTGTGCCATCTGTCATGACGGGGGAGGCTCGCTACTCAACTGCAACGCCGACTCTGTCGCTGCGGCTGTCGCTCAGGGCGCGTCGCGCATTGATGCGACACGGCTGACTTATTGCTTTGAGAAAGCCGGAGTGCTTCGCGATGTCGACGACCCCGCGTCGGTCATAGAGTTGGTGACAGCCGAGTCGTTTGTGACTTTGCGCGAGCAGGGCATAGTCGCCAAAGGCATGATTCCCAAAATCGAAAACGCGCTCGCATGTGCCGCAGCAGGTGTCTCCGAGGTCAGAATATGTCAGGCCGAGGCGCTGACTGTCGGTGGTGGCACAACCATCCGTACTAAATAAATGAATACGCGCCCTGCACATAAATATCTTGACGAGTCGGTCGCCTTGCTGCAGCGTCTGATAGCCGCGCCGTCATTTTCTCGCGACGAGTCTGCTACGGCCGACATCTGGCAGCAGTGGCTCGGCGAGAGGGTGGGTGACGTGCGGCGATTCCGCAACAATGTCTATGCCGTCGCGCCGGGCTTTGACCCCGTGCGCCCGACGCTTATGCTCAACTCTCATCACGACACGGTCCGTCCCTCGTCGTCATACACCCGCGACCCGTTTAAGCCTGAAACCGTTGGCGACCGCCTCTACGGCCTCGGCAGCAATGACGCCGGCGCCTCGGGTGTGGCTCTCGCCTCGACTTTTATCGAGCTGTATAAACGCACGGAGTTGCCGGTGAATCTTTTGCTTGCGATTACCGCCGAAGAGGAGGTGTCGGGCGAGAACGGCATGCGTGCGTTTCTGCCATATCTGCGTGAGCAGGGGCTTTATCCCGATATGGCCATCGTCGGAGAGCCCACAGGCATGTGTCCGGCCGTGGCCGAGCGCGGTCTGCTTGTCCTCGACGCCGTCGCTGCCGGTAAATCGGGCCACGCCGCGCGCAACGAGGGTATAAACGCCATCTACCGCGCTATCGAAGATATCAGCCGTCTCCGCACCTTCAAGACCGAGCGCGTCAGCGAGGTCCTCGGACCTATTAAGGTAAGTGTAACGGTCATTGACGCAGGCACTCAGCATAATGTCGTGCCTGACAGCTGCCGTTATGTCGTCGATGTGCGCACGACCGACGCCTATACCAACGAGGAGACGGTCGAACTGCTCCGTCGCACCGTTGAGTGGAGCACACTGACGCCGCGCTCGACACGCATACACGCCTCTGTCATTGACGCCGGTCACAAACTTGTCGCGGCTGCAAAGGCTTTCGGCCTCGTGCCGTTTGTCTCGCCGACGACCTCCGATATGGCGCTAATGCCTGATATAGATTCACTTAAAATCGGGCCCGGGCAGTCGTCGCGCTCTCACAGCGCCGACGAGTTTGTCCTTCTCTCTGAGATTAACGAGGCTCTTTATATTTACCCTGAAATAATTAAAGCTTTATAATATGGCTAAACAATTGTGGAACAAAGGCTTTGAACCTGACCGCCAGATTGAGGACTTCACTGTCGGCGCTGACCGCGAGCTCGATTTGCGTCTCGCCGCCTATGACGTCGAGGGCTCGAAGGCCCACATAAAAATGCTTACAAAAATCGGTCTGCTCACGCAGGATGAACTTGACCGCCTGCTTCCGGCTCTTGACGAGATTGCCGCGACCATTGCCCGCGGCGAGTTTAGAATTGACGACGGCGTCGAGGATGTACATTCGCAGGTCGAACTGATGCTCACAGAGCGCCTTGGCGATATCGGCAAGAAGATTCACTCGGGTCGTTCGCGCAACGATCAGGTGCTCGTTGACCTCAAATTATTCTTCCGAGACGAACTCAAACATATAGCTGAAGCAGTTAACCGTTTGTTCGTCAGATTGCAGTCTCTTTCGGAGCAGCATAGCGACAAGCTTATGCCGGGCTATACCCATCTGCAGGTTGCCATGCCGTCGTCATTCGGCCTGTGGTTTGGTGCCTATGCCGAGTCGTTGACCGACGACATGCAGATGGTCCTCGCCGCTTACCGCATCGCCAATCAGAATCCGCTCGGGTCGGCCGCAGGCTACGGCTCATCGTTCCCGCTTGACCGCGAGATGACAACAGAATTGCTCGGCTTTGACCGTCCTCACTATAATGTTGTGGCCGCACAGATGAGCCGCGGCAAGACTGAGCGCGCCGTAGCCTCGGCCATTGCCGCCGTGGCGTCAACGCTCGGTCACCTTGCCATGGACGTTTGCATGTGGATGTGTAATAACTTCGGCTTCGTCTCCTTCCCTGACGAGCTGACGACCGGTTCAAGCATCATGCCGCACAAGAAAAATCCTGATGTATTCGAGATTATGCGCGGAAAGTGCAACCGTCTGCAGTCGTTGCCCAACGAGCTGACTATCCTTACGGCCAACCTGCCGCTCGGCTACAACCGTGACCTTCAGCTGATGAAAGACATCGTCTTCCCCGCCACGACCGAGCTCATCGAGTGCCTTGACATGGCTGATTTCATGCTCTCGCACATTAATGTCCGCGACCACATCCTCGACGACAGCCGTTATGACTACATCTTCACTGTCGAGGACGTCAATCGCCTCGTAGTGGCCGGCGTCCCGTTCCGCGACGCTTACCGTCAGGTCGGCATGGCCGTGCAGAACAAGACATATAAGCCCGGGCGCGAAGTCTCGCACACCCACACAGGCAGCATAGGTAACCTCGCCAACGACCGCATCGCCGCCAAAATGAACGAAATCCTCGCCGAAATACGTTAATTTACATAAGCGATTAAGGCTCACGGCCGACGCATCTCTTTGCGCCGGCCGTAATTTTAACTGTTCAAAAGCAGTTTTTGGGCTGATGCTTGCTGTCAGTTGCAAATTATGATTAATTTTGTAGTCTAATTAATAAATTTCCCGGCGCTCGGGGCGTTGAGCCTGAGTTGTGGGCCTAATTTCGATATCCTATGTCAGAAATCAAAGAAAATGATGCCGCTGAGTCGGCTGAGAAGAAAGGCTTGAACTTTGTCGAACAAATAGTATATGATGACCTGCAGGCAGGCAAGAACGGAGGCCGCCTAAACACGCGTTTCCCGCCCGAGCCTAACGGTTATCTCCATATCGGCCACGCTAAGGCTATCTGCATGGACTTCGGCGTTGCAGAGAAGTTCGGCGGCACATGCAATCTGCGCTTTGATGATACAAACCCCGTCAAGGAGGATGTCGAGTATGTCGACTCTATTCGCGAGGATATTCACTGGCTCGGTTTCGACTGGGGCGACCGCGAGTACTACGCCTCGGACTATTTTCCCCGTCTGTTTGACCTTGCCGTGCGCCTGATTAAAGAGGGCAAGGCTTATGTTGACGACCAGACGTCAGAGGAGATTGCCGCCCAGAAGGGCAGCCCCACAGTGCCCGGCATTGAGAGTCCCTATCGCAACCGCACACCCGAGGAAAACCTCGACCTGTTCATGCGCATGAACGCCGGTGAGTTTGACGAGGGTGCACGTGTGCTTCGCGCCAAAATCGACATGGCGTCGCCCAACATGCACTTCCGCGACCCCATCATGTACCGCATCATCAAGACTCCGCATCACCGCACAGGCACGACATGGAAGGTCTACCCGATGTATGACTTCGCCCACGGTCAGAGTGACTACTTCGAGGGTGTTACACACTCTATCTGTACTCTCGAGTTTGAGGTGCATCGTCCTCTTTACGAATACTTTGTCAAAGAGCTTGCTGACGAAACATACTGCCCGCGTCAGATTGAGTTCAACCGCCTCAACCTTACATACACCGTGATGAGCAAGCGCAAACTGCTGCAGCTTGTCAAAGAAGGCCTCGTGGCCGGTTGGGACGATCCCCGCATGCCGACCATCTCGGGTATGCGCCGCCGTGGCTACACCCCCGAGTCAATCCGCAAATTCGTTGAGACTATCGGCTACACCAAATATGAGGCTCTCAACTCTGTCAGCCTCCTCGAGCACGCCGTGCGCGACGATCTCAACCGTCACGCCACACGCGCCATGGCCGTCCTCAATCCCGTCAAGGTCGTGATTACAAACTATCCCGAAGGACAGGTTGAGACTGTCGAGATGGAGAATAACCCCGAGGAAGAGGGCAGCGGCACACATCAGATGCCGTTCTCACGCGAGATTTACATAGAGCGTGATGACTTCATGGAGAATCCGCCCAAGAAGTTCTTCCGCATGACTCCCGGCTCTGAGGTCCGCCTCAAAGGCGCCTATATCGTCAAATGCACCGGTGTCAAGAAAGACGCCGACGGCAATATAGAGGAAATCTATTGCGAATACGACCCCGAGACACGCAGCGGTCTGCCCGGTGCAGCCCGCAAGGTCAAAGGCACGCTCCACTGGGTGTCGGCCACTCACGCCGTTGACGCCGAGGTGCGCCTCTATGACCGCCTGTTCAACGTCGAGAATCCCGCCGCAGAGCCAGACCGCGATTTCCGCGAGATGCTTAATCCCGACTCGCTCAAGGTGGTGACCGGAGTCAAAGTTGAGCCCTTCATCGCCGAGAACGCCGAGCGCGGACGCAAATTCCAGTTCCAGCGTGTTGGTTATTTCACCCCCGACTATGACTCGACGCCCGAGCATTTGGTATTCAACCGCACAATCGCCCTCAAGGATAGCTGGGAGAAAGAGCAGAAAAAGGCTTAACCTCTACCAATAAGACACTTACATCGTAATGGCAGAAGGTACAGACGACCGCCGCGAGGAGTTGTGCAGCCGCTTTCGCGCATCACTCTCCGACAACGGCAGCGACAGATATTTCGATGAGGACGAACTCATCGAAATATTTGATTACGCAGGTGACCTCAATGACGATTATATCAGATTTGAAGTGTTGCTTTGCGGTGCCCGTCTGTACCCTGACAGCATACCTTTGAAAGAGCGCCGTGCGCTGCTTTACTCGGCTTTCGGCGAGGACCTCTCGGAGAAATATCTCGAGGACAACAACTCGCAGCAGAGTGCCCTCTGGGACATCGCGCGTCTGCGCAACAGTAACCCTGCCGGCGCCGAGGCTGTCAGACAGCTCGAACTGTTGCTGTCACATTATGACGAATTTGATGATGAGGAGGTCATACAGCTTGTCGACCTCGCCTCGTCGCTTGGTCAGACCGACTGGCTGACAGACCGTCTTGATGCTTTGCGTGTCCATGTCACATATCTGCCGACACTGCTGTTTGAGATTGCAGTAGTGCTTGAGATGAACGGCCGTTACGACGAAGCTATCAAGCTTTTAGAGGAGCTTACAAACATCGAGCCCTATAATGAGCAGTACTGGTTTATGCTTGCTCAGGAGTACGATTTGGCCGGTAATGTCGACGGCTCGCTCTCGGCTCTCGATCTTGCGCTTGCCATACTGCCAGACGACAAGGCCATGCGCTTCTATCAGGCGCGTATTCTTGCCCGCGACGAGCACACGACAGACCGTGCTGTAGAAATTCTTGTCAAACTCGCCGACGAGTTTCCTGAAGATATAGACATCTGCCATTTTCTGGCAACTATGTATGTTGATATGGCCCAGTCAGATGATATGGCCGAGAAGATGCGTAACTTCAGACTCGCGGCATCAGTGCTCGACAAGTGCTTTAAACTTAATCCCGGTGATGTTAAGCTTGCCACTGATATATTGGCTATAGGTCTTTCACCGGCTGATGAAGTGATATCAATTGTCGACAAGAAAAACCCGCCTGCGACCACTGCCGAATGGATAGAGTGGGCTAAGTCACTCGAGGATCTGAACGTTTATGACAAGGCCGTAAAGGTCCTTTTATATTATGAAAAGAAGATAGGCCGTCAGGACCCTGATGTCAATGAAGCGCTCGTGCGCAACTTCTTCATGCTCAAAGACTTCAAGTCTGTGACGCGTTATTACGAACGTCATTGTGAGGGCAAATCGGGCTCAACGTCTGATGATGCGGGGCTGCAGGTTGTCATTTATGTGCTTTCGGTGATACGCAACGGACAGTATCAGACAGCTATTGAGCTGATTGACGGCATAAAGACTTTCTTTAGCGAGCAGCCGTCGGCCGGCATTGGAGACACACTTCGCCGCATTGGTGTAGTCGCTGTCCTCAACGAAATGCGCCGTCGCCTGATGCTCACCCCGGCCGAGGCCGACTGGGACCGGTTCGACCCGTTAGGAGCGTGGTAAACAAGACTTATTTATATCTCATTTTAAAATTGCGAGAATAAAATTGCCGTTAATTTTAAAAGCGCGGGACGCGCGATTTTTCTACAACCCCGTGCGTAGCTCGGGGAATAGAAACCGCACACAAAATGGCGTTAACCAAGGTTTCTTTTGAATTATATGTAAACCTATACTCGGGAATGACATATCTGTGGAATTTGTAAATTTAACATGAAAATGCCGGATTTTTGCCATACTTAAATATTATCTTTGTTGCAGACAACAAAGATTTTGAAATATTTTGTAACTTAGCAATTCATTATATGTTCGTGCTGACAAAGGCTGATTATTTAAGTAAATATGTAATGAACAATAATTATAAGACTTCTTTGTCAATGCATAAAGGTTTCTTGCTCATGCAAACGAGTTTACACCCGGTAAGGCCAACTGTCAGACAATCGAGATTTTATACTTAACAATGGCTGATGTATTATCGAAAGAACAGCGCCACAAGTGCATGTCACGTATTAGGAGCAAGGACACAAAACCGGAAGTCTTGGTGCGTCGATTCATTTTTGCACATGGCTTTCGTTTCAGATTACATCGAAAAGATTTGCCCGGTAAGCCGGACATCGTTCTTCCGAAATATAAAACAGTCATATTCATTAACGGCTGCTTTTGGCATGGCCATAATAACTGTAAATATGCGGCTTTGCCGGAAACTAATAGAGATTTTTGGGAGACAAAAATATCCGGCAACATTGAGAGAGACAAAGCTACTTATGCCAAACTAACCAACATGGGATGGCGAGTTATTGAATTATGGCAATGCCAATTAAAACCAAAAACTAAAGAAAAAACACTGAACAACCTGATAACGGAACTTCAACAATGAGTAAAAACAGACTGACCTTTACGCTGATGGATATGGGCTACAAAAAGTCCGGCCCGGTTCAAATATTCGATGAGCGTACTTGCTATGATAGCATTGTCAACGAAAACGGTGACCCTGTTGTCATTGATTTCACTGCACAGTTAGCAATAGTAACTCATGCCCGTATGCTCAAAGACAGCAAGTTTGGAGCTATTTTTCAGCAAAAAGCGGCTCAACTTATTGATGCATGGGACAACTCAACGTTACCAAGTAAATTAAAAATAGATTCTTCTGTCGTATGCGAGCCGTTAAGTCCGTTTCAACGTTCTCTTTTTGATGATTTTAACGACGTACCGTTTCCCGGCCCGGCCAATCCCAAATTTACTTTTATAGATCTCTTTGCCGGTATAGGCGGTTTCCGTATGGCGTTTCAAAATCTTGGAGGACAATGTGTGTTTTCTTCAGAGTGGGATGCTCAGGCTCAAAAAACATATTTTGCCAACTATGGTGAAGTTCCGTTTGGCGACATAACTTCTGAGAACACAAAACGCTTTATTCCAAACAATTTTGATATTCTTTGTGCCGGTTTCCCGTGTCAGGCATTTTCTTTGGCCGGCAAACGACTCGGTTTTGAGGAGACCCGTGGTACATTGTTCTTCGATGTCGCAGAAATCCTCAAACGTAAACAGCCCAAAGCCTTCTTCCTTGAAAATGTTAAGGGCCTGGCTATTCACGATAGAGGCAAGACTCTTAAAACTATTCTTAATACACTGGATGAGATAGGTTATACTGTAGTTCCGCCTCAGATTGTAAATGCCATGTATTTTGGCGTGCCGCAACATCGCGAGCGAATCTATATAGTCGGGTTCCGTAAAGATATTGGAATAAAACCGGAAGATTTTACTTACCCGGAGCAGAAAGAAGTTACGAAACACTTTATTGACGTTCGTGAAAAAGACCCGGTTCCTTCAAAATATTATCTTTCTACGACATACGTTAATACTCTCATAGCTCACAAAGCCCGGCATGAAAGCAAAGGCAATGGATTCGGCTATGCAATTGTCGGCGACAATGAAGTGGCAAACGCTATTGTTGTAGGCGGCATGGGTCGCGAACGTAATATTGTTATCGATAAACGCCAAACCGACCTCACACCCACTACACGCATTAAAGGTGAATATAACAAGGATGGGTGGCGCCGCATGACACCACGCGAATGGGGCGCATTACAAGGTTATCCCGTATATGATAACGGTGATGGCGCTCCGGTATTCCAAATCCCGGTTGCAGATGCATCCGCATACAAACAGTTCGGCAACTCTGTCGCCGTACCTGCTATTCAGGCAACTGCACAACAGATACTTAAAGTTTTACACGATAATAAAATCCTTTAATTATGGGCATACTCAAATCATATAATGTGGTTCGTAATGAGGGTATTGCATCAAACATATTTGAAAGTTTATTTGAAGATATCCCGTTCACTCAAATTTCTTATTCATCCCCATCTGAGTACGTCAAAATGTATTGGGACAAATATATTTCTTCTCCCAATCGAAATGTTTCGCTGAATGGGAATATTTTTGAACTAATAATGGCAACCCTTTTCATCCGCGAAAACATCTTGCCTTTATATCTTCAAGCAAAAGTAGCTTTTGTCCCGAATGTTGAATACGATGCCATTTTATATTGCAAAGAATTTGGACCAATTGCTCTATCAATGAAAACATCTTTAAGGGAACGATATAAACAAGCCGATTTAGAAGCCATAGCTCTAAAATACGTTCATAGGCGAGCCAAAAGTTTTCTTTTAACCCTTGTTGACCATGAAAGCGAGATTGTTAATTGTAAAATTAAATCAGGCGATGTGATTGGTCTTAACAAATCGATTAATTGTTTATCATTTCAGTTAGACGAACTGATTGAAGATTTCAAACAAATAAATTTTGAACAAGCCGGGAATGTCCCGATTATCGAAAGCAACCTTATTATTACTTCACAAAAGCCTCTTAATTAAAAATGAACAGCTTACGTGGCAACATCGGTGAGTGGAGCGAAATATATGTTTTCTTCCGCTTACTTGCTGCCGGCAAAATGAATGTTGCCGATGATACCCTAACAGCAATACCCGACGAATTTTATAAAATTCTCGCCATACTTCGTAAGGAAGCCGAAAGTAAAAACCAATATCTTCGTGCAGATGACCGTATCATAATAAAAATCAAGAATGATATAAGCGGAGAATTGGATGAATTTGCAATGTCTATAGAAGAATTCGCCCACAATGCAGATGTCCTGCTGAAACACCTACAAACACAAACTGGACGTTCGGCTGCTTATCCGGAAATTCAAAGTTTTATGAACGAACTCAGAATTTCTTCTATCAAGGATGTAGGACATAAGCGTGATATCACTATATCAATTGAGGACTTCCATAATGGTATGGCTCAAACTTTAGGTTTTAGCATTAAATCTTTTCTTGGTAAGCAGTCTACGCTGTTCAATCCGGGAGCAGGGACCAACTTTATCTTTAAAGTTGTTTTTCCTGAGAATGTTTCAGTTGACTGCGATTCTTTTAATGCTGAGACTTACAATGGAATGCCAAGTAAGATTGCGGCTCGTATATCGAAGATAGAAACACTTGGCGGCAAAATTTCCTTTGACCGTGTCCAATCGGATTGTTTAAATCAAAACCTGCGTACCATTGATGGCGAATTGCCGATAATTCTTGCCAATGCTCTATTGTATAAATATGCTTATAGTCTTTCATCATGGCCTGAGATTATTTCCGAGCTGAACAAATGTAATCCTTTGGGTTATCGAATTGCAACAAACAGCCCGGTTTATGAAGTCAAAATTGCACGCTTTCTCCAAGATGCCGCAATGGGCATGACTCCTGAAACGCCGTGGAGTGGTTTCTATGATGCAGACGGAGGTCAGATTATTGTTAAGAAGGATGGTGATATAGTCTGCTATCATATTTATGAGCTTAATAGATTTCGCCAGTATCTTCTTAATGCTACCCGCATTGAACAACCTTCGACTGGTGAAGATGGAGACAATCCGGGTCATATTAGGTTTGATTCAAAAACTGGTAAACCCAAAAAACCATTTTTGTTTGGTTGGCTTTATAAAGAAAATGATAATTATTTTTTCAAGATAAACCTACAGGTGCGTTTCAAATCTATTTCTTTAGAGGGAAAATAATCGAACTAATATTACAAATTTGAATATACTTATAAAAATATGGCCTTTGTAGCCATTGACATGTATGATAAAAATACAAAAACAAAGTAAACCACATTGAATAAACGTATGATAGAAGGAGAAATTTATAGTATCATGGTAGGGTCTCCAAGTGATGTTTCCAATGAAGCAGATATTGCAATCAGAACGATACACCATTGGAACTCATTGCATACCAATACTCATGGAATCGCTTTAGTTCCAGTTCATTGGAAAACTTCTTCTTATCCGACGATGGATGAAGAAGGCCAGAAAGCATTGAATCGTCAACTTGTTAAGAATAGTGATGTTATGGTGTGTATTTTCGGCGCACGTTTAGGGACGCCAACTTCTACGCATATAAGTGGTACGGTGGAAGAAATAGAAGAACACCTTAAAGCGAAAAAAGATGTCCTTGTTTTTATTAAAAATTACGTTAGGCCTAATGATATTCAGCAATTTACTAGACTTTCTGAATATATAAAGTCAATATCGGATAAATGTTTATTTACGCGATTTGATAATCTCGATGATTTTGAGAGAGTCTTCATGGAAAAATTAGGTTTGTATATCGAAAATCGATTAGTCAAAAAAAAAGAAAAGACCGTAGAAGAGAAGGTTCCTGACTATTCGGATAAAGAAAAAGAGATTATGTTGATGTGGTGTAAATCTAATATAAATACTTTTTCTCGTTTAAATTTTATTGGGGGAAAATCAATGTTTCGATTTGGTAGCTATAGGGTTGATACTGAAACGGTAAGAGACGTCGCATCCCTTGAAGATTTTGTAGAGCGTTTGGAAAATGATGGATATGTCACACGCAATAAATTAGATAGTCACGGTAATTGGAGTTATAAACTTACAATAAAAGCTATAAATAGATTCAGTCCCGAATAATTAATTGTGTGTAGCATCAGCGATGTCGCCTTTTCGTAAATTGAGTCTAATGACTCGGCCTTAGATATCAATCTCGCTTTATGCCAACTTTGAATATTTAGATATATACAATGGCGATACATGGCATAATATGTGGGTAGACTTCGATAATTACATCAACAACATGTTGATGACGATAATGACTTCTATTATAAATAGAATGCCCTTGATGTATCTTAAAGCTATATAACATGAAAGAATTATTTATCTCATTATTTTTAGTTTGCTTTTCTATCTGTGGATTTGCACAGGAGCATTTATCTTTCAAAGGGATACAGATTGAAGGAAGTATGACGGCTTTTTGTCAGAAATTGAAAGCTAAAGGATTCTCACAACTTGGCCGTGATAACAATTTCACTTTGTTTACAGGTGATTTTACCGGTCGACAAGCTAATGTTGGCGTTGCATCTACCGATGATGGCAAAAACGTACATTCTGTAGTCGTTTTGTTTGATAAGTCCGAAGATTGGAACACCTTGGTTAATACATATGATTATTACAAGGCCCTCTATATTCGTAAATATGGTGAGCCAAATGCTTGTTTGGAGTACAATCCAAGTAAAAGCGATAGTAATATCTCACTCATGTATCAGTTGGGGCAAGGTACAGTAACTTATGCAAGTGAGTGGAATGTTATCGGTGGTACAATTGAATTATTGATTGAGAAAGTGGATTATTCAAAAGGAATGGTTGTAATCAAATATCGCGACTCTCAGAATGTAGAAGCAAAAATTCAAAAAGATTTAGAAGATATTTGACACAGCAACGCCTCAATCGGACACATTATTCGGTTGAGGCGTTTTTACTTATAGAACTCGTCCTACTTAGATATACGGGTTGTGGCGGCGTTCGTCGGCGATGGTGGAGAAGCGGTCGTGACCGGGGAGGACTTTTGTGTCGTCGGGGAGGGTCATGAGTTTTTCGCGAATGCTCTTGATCAGCGTGTTATGGTCGCCGCCGGGTAGGTCGGTGCGTCCGACGCCAAAGCGGAACAGTGTGTCGCCCGAAATCAGAAAGCCTCCCTCAGCCGAGTATAGTGATATGCCGCCGGGCGAATGGCCGGGCGTGGTGATGACGCGCAGTTCGCTGTCTCCAATCTTGATGATGTCGCCGTCTTTCAGAGCCACGTCTATTTTAACGGGGTCGGCTTTTATGCGTCCGCCGAAACGGGCCATCTGTGCAGGTATGTCGTCGCCGAGAGGCTGGTCGTTGATGTTGGCTGCGACTTTCACGCCATATTTATCGCGCACATAGTTGTCGCCGAAGCAGTGGTCTAAGTGAAGGTGCGTATTGATTATCTGCGTAATTTTCAAGTTATTGGCGCTGACATAATCGTCAAATTCGCGTTTTTCGGCAGCGTCAATCATGCCGGGGTCAATGACGGCCGTGTCACCGGTATCCTTATCAGTGATGAGATAAGTGTTGACACCGAACATATTAAAAACGAACTGTTTGATCTTTAACATATTATTTGAGTTGAGAAGAGTTTCGATGTTTATCGCCTATGCCCGATGGCCACATAGACAAGCTTCTTTGTGTCAAAGAATTCCTCATTGAAAAACTCGTTGACAGGGTATTCTATTACTGGATAGCGTATGTCCTTTGACTCGGCTTCGATGTCGCCGCCTTTCAGGCATACGAGACCGTTGTCATAGCGGTTTGACGGACGTGTCTGTTGAGTTATATTCTTGACAATCAGCGGTACGAGCGCATCTAAAGCCATCACTGCGCGGCTGACCACATAGTCATAGCGCTCGCGGCACTCGCCTATGTCGCCGTGCTGAAATGTCACGTTCTTGAGTCTGATGGCGCGGCTGATTTCGGTTGCCACTTTTATTTTCTTGCCGATGCGGTCGATTAGGTGAAAGCGACAGTCGGGGTAGGTGATGGCGAGCGGTATGCCCGGGAATCCGCCTCCCGTGCCCATGTCCAAGACGGTCGTACCCGCCTCTAATTCGCCCCAGAAACGGGCTATGGCGAGAGAGTGGAGCACATGCTTGAGGTAGAGGTTGTCAATGTCTTTGCGTGAGATGACATTGATTTTGGCGTTCCAGTCGGCATACAAGTCGCCTAAGGCGGCAAACTGCCGTCTCTGCTCGTCGCTCAGCGAGTCAAAATATTTTTGTATAGTTTCCATCGGGGAGACTTTCTATGACAAACAATCTTAAGAGGTGAATGTTGCTAAATATATAAGGTCTTGCTTTTTGTTACGGCAAATTTAAGATTAATTGTTAATTTTGTAAAACCAAAACGAACTAAAAATGATAAAACTCGGCCACAATAATAAACTCAGGGTAGGGCGCTTTGTAGATTTCGGCGCTTATCTGACAGACGATGAGGGCGCGGAGGTGCTTCTTCCGGCCCGTTATGTAAGCGATGATTTAGCAGTTGGAGACGAGATTGATGTCTTCGTCTACAAAGATTCGGAGGACCGCCCTGTAGCCACGACAGACGTGCCCTATGTCGAAGTCGGTCAGTTTGCTTTTCTACAGGTCGTGGCCGTAAACAAAGTCGGTGCTTTTCTTGACTGGGGTCTGCCCAAAGACCTGCTCGTGCCGTTCTCTGAGCAGAAGGCGCGCATGCAGCAGGGCGGCATTTATCTCGTTTATGTCTATCTTGACAATGAGAGCGGCCGCATAGTAGCGTCGGCCAAAGTCGAGAAATATCTCGGTAACCTTATCCCAGATTACAAGCCCGGCCAGCGTGTCGAGGCACTCGTATGGGAGCACACGCCCATCGGTTATAAGGTCATCGTCGACAATCTTTTTCAGGGCATGCTTTATCAGAATGAGCTTTACCGGCCGGTTGAGATTGAGGAGACCGTTGACGCTTACGTCAAGATGGTCAGAGCGGACGGCAAAATCGATCTCACACTCGGAGACAAGGCCGTAAACCGTGTGCGCGAACTTTCAGACGAGATTATGGAACGGCTGAAGAATTCGGGCGGCAGTCTGCCTTACGGCGACAAGTCGTCGCCCGACGACATAAAGGCCGAGTTCAAGTGCAGCAAGCGCGACTTCAAACAGGCCATCGGCCGCCTTTACAAAGAGCACTGCATAGTCATCGACGGCGACAATATCGCTTTGGCCGAAAAGCCTTCCGACGGCGACTGACGCGCAGAAAATCGCCTTTGGCTGCTGCTTTTAAGTCAAATTGACACATTGACACTTGACTTTCGAGTCTTTTTAGGCCCGAAAAGGGCGAAATGTGAAAAATTTTTATGAACTTTGCACATTGATTTATATCTTAAAGAATCATTGTGCAAAATATGGAATTTTCAGCAAGTCTGATAGCCTCACAGGTCAACGGTGTCGTCGAGGGAGATGACTCGGTGACCGTCAATACATTTTCTAAAATTGAGGAGGCTCACAAAGGCTCGATAACTTTTCTCGCTAATCCCAAATATACCCATTTCATATACACGACCGAAGCATCGATAGTGCTTGTCGGCAAGGACTTCAAAGCCGAGCACCCCGTCAAGGCCACGCTCATACGTGTTGACGACCCTTATGCCACGCTCTCGGCTCTCCTGACCATGGTGTCACAGTTCATGTTCGTCATGCCCAAGGGCATTGAGCAGCCATCGTCAATCGCCGAGGGTGTCGAAGTCGACGCCGAGAGCTATGTCGGCGCTTTTGCCTATATAGGCGCAGGCGCCCGTCTTGGCAAGGGCGTAAAAATATTTCCGCAGGTCTATGTAGGCCGCAATGTCGTCATCGGCGACGGCACGATACTCTATCCCGGGGTCAAGATTTATGACAACTGTCACATAGGTGCGCGCTGCATCCTCCATGCAGGCGTGGTCATTGGAGCAGACGGTTTCGGATTCGCTCCGACGCCTGACGGTTATCACAAGATACCCCAGATTGGTATTGTCGAGATTGCTGACGATGTCGAAATTGGTGCCAACACCACAGTTGACCGTGCGACGATGGGCGCCACACGTGTCGGTCGTGGCACCAAGCTGGACAATCTCATCCAGATAGCCCACAATGTCGAGGTCGGCGAGATGACCGTGATGGCTGCGCAGGCCGGAGTGGCCGGCTCGACAAAAATCGGCAGCCGCTGTATGGTCGGCGGTCAGGTCGGCTTCGCCGGTCATATTCATGTCGGCGACGATGTGCAGATAGGCGCTCAGTCAGGCGTACCCAACAACGTTGCCTCGTCACAGCGCATCATGGGCTATCCTGCCGTCCCGGCGCGTGATTTCATGCGTCAGAGCGCTTATGTCAAACGTCTCGGAGAGCTCTTCGAGCGCGTAGCTAAACTTGAGAAAAAATAATCATTATCATACTTTCAAAGAAATGAAGCAGTTAACTCTTAACGAACAATTTACCCTCAAAGGTAAAGGTCTTCACACCGGTGCGATGATTGAGGCCACCTTCTGCCCCGCTCCCGAAAATCACGGATACAAATTCGTGCGTGTCGACCTTGAGGGTGAACCTGTAGTCGAGGCTTTGGCCGAGTACGTCGTGGCTACAAACCGCGGCACAGTCGTTGCCAAAGGCGATATAGTAGTCAGTACTATCGAGCATGCCATGGCTGCGCTTTATGCCATGGGCGTGGATAACTGTCTTATCAAAGTCAATGCCGGAGAGCTTCCCATCCTCGATGGCAGCGCCAAACCTTATGTAGAAGAAATCGAGCGCGTGGGGCTTGTAGAGCAGCATGCAGATAAGGACTTCTATGTCGTTAAGCATAAAATCGAGGTCTCAGACCCGGAGACAGGCTCAAAGATTATGATACTGCCCGACGACGAGTTCAGCGTCGAGGTCAAGGTCAATTTTGACTCGCCCGTGCTCTCAAACCAGTATGCGTCGATGGAGCATGTCGACGAGTTCGCCAAAGAGATTGCTTCGGCCCGTACATTTGTATTCGTGCGCGAGATTGAGCCGCTGCTTGCCGCCAACCTTATCAAAGGCGGAGACCTTGACAATGCAATTGTCATCTATGACGCGCCTATGAGTCAGGAACGCCTTGACCATATCGCAGATATGATGAACACACCTCACCGCGAGGTATCGGCTCTCGGCTATCTCAATGTGCGTCCGCTCAGTCATGAGAACGAACCCGCACGCCACAAACTCATGGACCTCGTCGGCGACATCGCTCTCATAGGCCGCCCGCTCAAGGGCAAAGTTATTGCCACCAAGCCCGGTCACACCATCAACTCTGTTCTTTCAAAGAAAATCCGCAGCGAAATCAAGCGTCAGGACGTGCAGGCTCCGGTCTACAATCCCAATGTCGCCCCGCTGATGGACAACAACGAGATACGCTCGCGTCTGCCTCACCGCTATCCTTTCCTGCTCGTCGACAAGATTATCGACAAATCAGAGAGTTATATAGTCGGTGTCAAGAACGTGACTACTAACGAGCCTTTCTTCCAAGGTCACTTCCCTCAGGAGCCCGTCATGCCCGGCGTGCTGCTTGTCGAGGCCATGGCTCAGACAGGCGGTCTGCTCGTGCTCAGCACAGTCGATGAGCCCGAGCGCTACTCGACATACTTCATGAAGATTGACAATGTCAAGTTCCGTCAGAAAGTCGTGCCCGGCGACACGCTGCTCTTCCACGTGTCATTCATGACCCCTCTGCGTCGCGGCATGGCTGTTATGAAAGGCCTCGCGTTCGTCGGCGAGAAAATCGTCTGCGAGTGTGAGTTTATGGCACAGATTATCAAGAACAAATAAACCATAACCCGAATTCAGGACACAGTATTATGAAACAGCCACTTGCATATATTCATCCGGCGGCAAAAATTGCCCCGTCGGTTGTCATAGACCCTTTTGTTACTATTGACCAGAATGTCGAGATAGGCGAGGGAACACGTATTCTCAGCAATGTGACCATTCTCGAGGGTGCACGCATCGGTAAGAATTGCACCATTTTCCCCGGTGCGGTTATCGGTGCCATCCCTCAGGACCTCAAATTCCGCGGAGAGGAGACTACGGCCATCATCGGCGACAACACCACTATCCGTGAGTGCGTCACCGTCAACCGCGGCACTGCAGCCAAGGGCAAGACTGTCGTCGGCTCAAACTGCCTTATCATGGCCTACTCACACGTAGCCCACGACTGTGTGGTCGGTGACAACGTAATCATCTCAAACGCTTCGCAGCTTGCAGGCGAGGTTGTCGTTGACAATTACGCAGTTATCGGCGGCGGCACACTCGTCCACCAGTTCTGCCACATCGGTCCGCACGTGATGATACAGGGCGGTGCCTTGGTCAACAAAGACATCCCCCCCTATGTCAAGGCCGCCCGCGAGCCTATCGCGTACGCCGGCGTCAACTCGATCGGTCTGCGACGCCGCAATTTCTCTAATGAGACAATCCGTGACATTCAGGAGACATACCGTTACCTCTACCTGTCGAGTATGAACATCAGCGACGCCCTCGAACGCATCGAGGCCGAGCTCCCCGCCACAAAAGAGCGCGACGAAATCATCCTCTTTGTCAAGAACTCAAAACGCGGCATAATCCGCGGATATATGTAATTAACCCTATAATAGCCGCGCCGGAGGGTCTGTCGCGCGCCGTCGCCGCTTGCGGCGCATCGGCGTGAGGAAAGTCCGGGCAACAAAGAGCACCATATTTCTTAACGGGAAGCTGTCGGTAACGGCAGAGTAATGTGACAGAAAACAACCGCCTGTGCTGCGCTTGTCGCCGCGCGGGTAAGGGTGAAAAGGCGAGGTAAGAGCTCACCGGGCGCAATAGTGATATCGCGCGCCGCACATCTTATGGGTTGCAAGGTCAAGTATACCGGCATTTAAGGGCTGCTCGTCCATTGCCGGGGGGTAGACCGCTAAAGCCCGGTGGCAACATCGTGGCGCAGATAAATGACAGACAGACCGGCTCAACTCGGCCGCCTTGTGCGGTGTCTGAAAGTGGGCCGTCTACATAACCCGGCTTATACTCCGGCGAGGCTATTTTTTATAATTGACACAAAACACAATGGCGCACGAACATGACTGGTGGACATCACCGACCGAGAGCGAAGACGGCAGACTTATTATGGTCAGCGGTCGACGCGACATTGGCCGCTTCAGAGACAACAAGCGTTTTTGTAACCGCATAGAGATTACATGGCGCTATGACGGGTCTCCGGAGGCCGGCATGCCTGACAAACCGACGGCCGAGATGATGGAGAAGGTCACCGACGCCCTTAACACATCATTTGACAAAGACCCCGTGGCTGTCATGACCGGCATTTTTACCGGGGCCGGCGAGCGCAACTGGGTGTTTTATACGTTGAGTAACAACATCTTCGGTCGTAAGATTAACGAGGCGCTGGCCGATTTGCCTCTGCTGCCATTGACGATATATGCCGAGCTTGACTCCGACTGGGCCGCTTACGACGAGATGTGCGATTTGGCCGAGATTATGCCCGGCGATGAATGTTAAATAGATATTCTATTCCCGATTTATAGATAAAATGGATGTTTTAAAATTTGGAGGAACTTCTGTCGGTTCGGCAGAGCGTATCAAGCATGTCGCTGAGTTGGTCAGTAAGCGCGGTCGTGTTATAGTCGTACTTTCGGCTATGGCAGGAACAACAAATACGCTTGTTGAGATTGCCGACTATTTGTCGAAAGGCAATTCGGCCGGAGCGCAAGATACACTTAATGGGCTTCGGATGAAATATGCCTCGGTGATTGACGGTCTGTTTGACGATGAGGTATTTCGTGCGCGTGCGACAGTAGTAATAGGCGAACGATTTTCTTATCTGAAGGCATTATGCGACGGGCGCTACACTCAGGCCGAGGAACGTGAGATATTGGCTCAGGGAGAGCTTATGTCGACAGCATTGATGCAACTTTATATGGAATCTGCCGGCATCAGGGCTGCAATATTACCGGCACTCGAATATATGCGCACCGATTCAAACGGTGAGCCTGACATGGCTTATGTCACGGCGCGTCTGAAACGTTTGATTGACTGCAACTCCGATGCCGATATACTTCTTACTCAAGGCTATATATGTCTAAACTCTCGTGGTGAGGTAGATAACCTTAAACGTGGCGGCAGTGATTACTCCGCATCGATTGTCGGTGCTGTCGTCAACGCTTCGGAGATACAGATATGGACAGATATCGACGGCATGCACAACAATGACCCGCGCTATGTCGACAACACATCGCCTGTCGGCGAGCTCGACTTTGAGGAGGCTGCCGAACTGGCATATTTCGGAGCGAAAATCCTGCATCCCAACTGTGTGCTTCCGGCTAAGCTCGCCAATATCCCCGTGCGCCTGCTTAACACCATGCAGCCTGATGCTCCCGGCACATTGATTTATCACATGCCGCCTGACGGCCATATAAAGGCTGTCGCAGCAAAGGACAATATTACGGCCATTAAGATTAAATCAGGCCGAATGCTGTTGGCCTATGGTTTCCTGCATAAAGTCTTCGAGACTTTTGACAAATACTGCACGAGCATCGACATGATAGCGACATCAGAAGTTGGTGTCACTGTCACTATAGACGATTCAAGCCATCTGGCCGCCATAGTCGACGACCTGAAACACTTCGGCACGGTCACCGTCGACCGTGACATGACGATAATATGTGTCGTCGGCGACCTTGAGTGGCATAACCGAGGCTATGCGGCACGCGCCATCGACGCTCTGAGAGACATCCCGGTGCGCATGATAAGTTATGGCGGCAGCAATTATAATGTCTCTATGGTTATCAGTGCCGGGGACAAGATTGAGGCGTTGAGGCGTCTCAGTGATAAACTTTTTTCATGATTGATTAAGATATGACGACTCGATTTCCTATAGAGCAGCTTGAAACAGCTGCAACGCCGTGTTATTTCTATGATATCGCTCTACTGCGCGCTACTCTAAATGAAATCAAACGTTTGTCGGATAGACCTGACTGGCGCGTGCATTATGCCGTCAAGGCCAATTCCAACCCTGAAATACTCGATGAGATACGCCGTGCCGGTCTCGGCATAGACGCTGTCAGCGGCGGTGAAATTGCTCTTTCTCTCGAAGCCGGATTCAAGGCTGAGGACATCGTTTTCGCCGGTGTAGGCAAGAGCGACGAAGAGATTTTGCTCGCCCTGCGTGCCGGTATAGGCAGTTTCAATGTGGAGTCTGTCGAGGAGTTACATGTCATATCAGAGCTTGCTTCACGCGAGAATCTGACAGCATCGGTTGCTCTGCGCGTCAATCCGAATATCGACGCTCATACACATAAATATATTACGACCGGCTTGGCCGAAAACAAATTCGGCATTGACATGGACCGTCTTGATGAGACCGTCGACACAGCCCTGTCGCTGCCCGGTATTAAATTGAATGGTCTGCATTTTCACATTGGTTCGCAGATAACTATAACTAAGCCCTTTGAGCTGCTCTGCACCACAATCCGTCAAGTGCTGTCGCAGATGGCGGTCAAGGGTGTCGTTATACGTTCGATTAATGTTGGCGGTGGTCTTGGTATCGATTATAATGACCCTGACGGTCATCCGATAGCAGACTTCGAGTCATATTTTAAAGTTTTTGCAGACAATCTGCGGCTTCAGCCCGGTCAGACATTACACTTTGAACTCGGACGCTCGATTGTGGCTCAGTGCGGCTCGCTTATCAGCCGCTGTCTTTATGTCAAGCACGGCGTCTCAAAAGATTTTGTAATCCTTGACGCCGGTTTCTCCGAGCTGATACGCCCTGCCTTATATCAGGCATATCACCGCATCGACAATCTGTCGGCTCTCGGAGAGCATCGCCCGAAACACTCATATGACGTCGTCGGGCCAATCTGTGAGAGTTCCGATTGTTTCGGCGAGGAAGTCACTCTGCCGGAGACACGCCGAGGCGATTTGTTCGCCATACGTTCTGCAGGAGCATACGGCGAGTCGATGTCGTCGCATTATAACTGTCGGCATCTGCGTCCGACGGTTTATATAGGAGCCGTTGAGGCTGAATAACTTAGAAATGCTTTTATAAACATTATGATAACGGTAAACAATTTAGGTATCCAATTCGGTAAAAGAGTTCTTTTTCAAGATGTCAATCTGAAGTTCACGCCGGGTAATTGCTACGGCATCATCGGTGCTAATGGCGCCGGCAAGTCGACGCTTATGCGTATGCTCAGCGGTCAGCTGTCGCCGACTCACGGCACTATTGCGCAGGGCAACGGCGAGCGCATGAGTGTGCTCGAGCAGGACCACTTCAAGTTTGACGATTTCACTGTCATCGACACTGTCATCCAAGGCCACACAGTGCTCTGGGACATCATGAAAGAGAAGGACGCCCTCTATGCAAAAGAGGATTTCTCGGATGCTGACGGCATACGTGCTTCTGAGCTTGAGGAGAAATTCGCCGAACTCGAGGGCTGGAACGCCGAGAGCGATGCAGCCGCACTGCTCAGCGGTCTCGGTATCAAGGAGGATAAACACTATATGCTGATGCGCGACATGAGCGCCAACGAGAAAGTGCGCGTGCTTTTGGCTAAAGCGCTTTTCGGCAATCCCGACAACTTGCTTTTGGATGAGCCTACCAATGACCTCGACCTCGAGACTGTGGCATGGCTTGAAGACTATCTGTCTAAATTTGAAAACACTGTGCTTGTCGTCAGTCACGACCGTCACTTCCTTGACTCTGTCTGCACCCACACGCTTGATATCGACTATAACAAGGTGTCGCTCTTCGCCGGCAACTACAGCTTCTGGTACGAGAGCAGCCAGCTTGCCCTCCGCCAGCAGCAGCAGGCCAACAAGAAGGCTGAGGAGCGCCGCAAGGAACTCCTCGAGTTTATCCAGCGATTCAGCGCCAATGTGGCCAAGAGCAAGCAGACGACCTCACGCAAAAAGATGCTCGAGAAACTTAACATCGAGGAGATTCAGCCCTCGTCGCGCCGTTATCCCGGCATCATATTTACGCCCTCGCGTGAGCCCGGCAACAAGATTCTTGAGGTCAAGGGCCTGACGGCGACTGTCGACGGTGAGACGCTCTTCAAAGACGTCAACTTCCAGATAGAAAAGGGCGACAAGGTTGCATTCCTATCACACGATCCGCGCGCTATGACCGCGCTGTTTGAGATTATCAACGGCAACCGCAAGGCCGACGCCGGCACATACGAGTGGGGCCAGACCATTACCACAGCCTATCTGCCGCTTGACAACACGGCGTTCTTCAACACCGACCTCAATCTTGTCGACTGGCTCGCGCAGTTCAGCGACGACTCGAGCGAGATTTATCTCAAGGGCTTCCTCGGCAAGATGCTTTTCTCGGGCGAGGAAGTGCTCAAAAAGGCGTCAGTGCTCTCAGGTGGCGAGAAGATGCGCTGCATGATTGCGCGCATGATGCTTCGCGACGCTAACACCATGGTGCTTGACTCGCCGACCAACCACCTTGACCTTGAGTCGATTCAGGCGTTCAACAACACGCTGCAGTCGTTCAAGGGCAATCTGCTGCTTGCCTCTCACGACCATGAGTTTATCCAGACCGTCTGCAACCGCATCATCGAACTGACGCCCAACGGCATCATCGACAAGATGATGGACTATGATGACTATATCACAGACGAGCGCGTGGCAGCTCTGCGAGAGCGGCTTTATGCACATTCATAATGCGATAACCTTCAAAAAATCAGTAAAATGGTAAAACATATTGTAATGTTTAAGCTCACCGGCACATGTGACGAGCGCCGTGCCGTGGCTCAAAAATTCAAGGCCGCCCTCGAGGCTCTTCCCTCGCAGATTGACGTGCTTCGCTCTATAGAGGTCGGCATCAACGAAAATCCCGCCGAATCGTGGGACGTGGTGCTGACAGCCGTCGTCGACTGCATGGCTGACGTGGATGTTTACGCCAAACATCCCGCTCACGTCGCTGCTGCCGGGCTGCTCGCCGGACACAAAGAGGCTCGTGCCTGCGTCGACTACGAGTTTTGATTCGGGTCAGCCGTTGATGTGACGGTAAAGGTCGCGGAATGCCTTTGAGGTGCCGAGCACGGTCAGGGTATCATTTTCATCGACTATAAGTCCTTTTTGACTTAAATCGAGCATCACGGGCAGTTTATGTTTTATGCCGAGTATGTTTGTCTGCTCGGTCTCGCGCGTCGCAGCCACGAGAGTAAGACCGTAATCATTTAACGATAGGCTGTCATAACTGTCGCCTATAAAATATTGCGGGGCATTAAACTTCAGTAGGTAAGTATCCGTATCAATTTTAAGGCTTTCGACTTGGCTGCCGAGCTCCATTTCGTTGGTCAGGTCAGCGGCGGCGCGTTGTTCAGGCGTAAGGATACGGTCGATTTCAAACCCTTGGAGTATCGACTCGTGCAGTTTGTCTATAGCACGGGCATAGATATGCCTTACGCCGAACTGTTTGAGCAGCGCGACGGTCTTGACACTCGCGCCGAAGTTTTCACCGATGGCCACGATAACCAGATCTACGTTTTTAAGTGGCAGTACGCTCAGCGAACTCTCTTCGGTCGAGTCAATAAGATAGACAGTCGAGATGTAGTCTTTTATGGCGTCGATGTTGGCCTGCCGGTTGTCGGCTCCTATGACTTCGTGGCCTTGATTGGTTAGGTCGAGCGCGAGATTTGATCCGTAAATGCCGAGTCCGATAATAAGATATCTCATAGTTTTTGTCTTTGTTTGTCAGTTGATTATGATATTGTCGACCGGATAATGTGCCGAGCGGTCAGCCGAGCCGGCAGCAAACCCGATAAGCATTGAGAGAATGCCGACACGCCCGACAAACATGGCCGTCGAAAGAACGATTTTTGACATGTCGCACAGGTCGGCCGTTATTCCTAATGAGGAGCCGACGGTAAACAGGGCCGATGTGACTTCGAATATGATGTCGCGCGAGGCCATCTGTGGCTCGAGCAGCAGTATGGCTGTCGTATAAAGGAAAAATGTAATTATCGCAATTATGATGACAGCATTGGCTCGTCTGACAGAGCCTATGGCTATACGTCGGTTAAATGCTACCGCACTCCGGTGTCCGCATATCACCGAGCGCAGATTTAACAGCACGACAGCCACGGTGTTGACTTTGATGCCGCCTGCCAACGATTGCGAAGCACCACCGATCCACATCTGCACGATTATCAGAAGCAATGTCACAGGCAAGAAAGATGCCGGGTTGACCGACATGAATCCCGCGCTGCGGGGCACGAGCGAGTTGAATACCGACTGTGACACTTTCTCGCCGAATGTCATGCCTGCGAGAGTATTGTTATATTCAAACACCATAAACGCAACGGTTGATAGTGCGAGTATGGCGAGCGTCGTGATGATTACCAATTTTGTGTTAAGATCGTAGATATGGATTGCTCTTTTGCCTTGTCTCAGACCTTTGGCACGGATGAAAAGTCGCCGTATATAGGATGTTGCGATATCTTTTAGATTGACAAGAATCGGGAACCCGATGGCACCGGCGAGAATGAGCAATGAGGTCACCCAATAGATTGACTGCGCTCCATGCAGCAATATCGGGTTGGCCATGCCCCCCGGCAGGCAGCTGAAACCGGCGTTGCAGAACGATGACAATGCGTGAAATGCGGCGAACGTCATCTTGTGCTCGACATCGAGTCCCAATGCGTCGGGAATGGTCAGATAGACAGCAACAGCTCCGGCTACCTCGATAGCCAGCGTGAACACAAGTATATAGAGCAACGTAGGCACGAGATTATTCATCGACTTGGAGTAAACGATATCGCGTATAAGCAGCTGACTGTAAATTGACGGCACGCCGCTGAAGAATATGGCAAAAAAACTTGTGAAAGTTATCACGCCGAGCCCCCCGATCTGTATGAGTATAGCCAAAACCAGCAGACCTAAAGGCGTGAAAGTCGAAGGCACATCGACACTTGTCAGACCCGTTATGCAGACCGCGCTTGTCGACACAAACAGCGAATCGATGTAGGATAACGGGACGACCGTGCAACGAGGCAGCATCAGCACAAATGACCCGGCAATGATGAAGAACAGGAAACTTCCCGAAAGAATCAACGCCGGGTTAGTGCGCCGGCCGATCAGTTTCATCACGCCGTAACTTAGTCTGACGATAGAGTAGGCCGTCAGTATACCGAACAGAAATACGTTACTGTAAAGTATTTTTTCGAGAAAAGGCAGCCACGGATGGACGGGATGGGGATAGAGCCACGGGAGCAGAGTGAGCAGTACGGCGATGTCGACAATCCATTTAAGCATCCTTGTCGCACGCAAAGTGGCACGCAGGTTGAAGATTAGATTAAATCCGACGTTAAAAATGAAAATACCCTGTATGATGCGCAGCAGACGGCGGTGCAGCATCAGTGTTGTTCCCGAGTTGTCATAACCGAAATATATGACAAGGATTATCAGACAGCAGGCAGCGGCAATAGTCGATATAAACTCCGAAACTCCTGAGATGTTACGTATCGCTACAGAAAAATTATGAGTGAATCGCGCATACCGAAAACGCAGACGGCGCAACCTGTTATGCCATCTGCCGCCATCGGCCTTATGTCTCGGGCTCTCATCCATTACTATTGATTAACAATCAAAGATAGCAAACAGTCGCCACAACCCCAAATTTTAGCAAGATAAAACAACGAAAGGCCAGTTACGTTATGAACTGGCCTTTCGTTAGTGATATTGGGATTGTTTATCTTTTTAGTTTGAAGCCGGCGTAGAGGCCGTCGTAGCTCGAGAGGAGGGTGGAGAGGGTCGAGAGGCTCTTGATGTTGGCGACTGACGAGACGGTTTTGAGCAGAGAGATTAGTTTGGTGACATCAAATGTCAGTGTAAGTGTATTGCCCGATTTTGCGGCGAAAGCCGAGACTTTGCCGAGTTTTATTTTGCCGAAAGCGTTGAAAGCGAAAACAAGGTTGCCGTCATCACCTTTACTGATGGTGCCTTTGAGTGTGCCGCGGCGCAGTTTCATCGTGAAGGTGAAGTCATCGGCTACGGTCAGCACCATGGCGTCGAATCCGGTGGTTTTGTAATAAGGCGCAAGCTTTTCTTCGATAGCTGTTGCTGCGGCCACGCCTCCGACTTTTTGCAGCGCATTGTCGCTTTTAAATGTTACTGCCGGCGAGCTGTAGTTCCATGTGCCGGTGAGGTCCTTGAGCTCAAAGTTTGATGATGCGGTGAGCCCCGAAATCAGGTCGCCGATTTTACCGAGTCCTTCGGTTTTACTATTTCCGTCCTGAGATGCGCCGCCGGTCACTGATTTAAGCAAATCCTGTAACGATGATTGTGCAGCGGCTGTGCCGGCGGCCGCAGAAAGGAATATGACTGCAGTCAGCAGTCTGATGCATATTGATTTCAAAACCATAGATATTTTAGTTTTTAGACAAAAGCGCGTCCGCGCTGTTTGCATTGTTATTGATTTCTTGGTCGATTTTTCCGAAAACAGAGTTCTGCGAGATGAATTCGGGTACGATGTGCTTCATCTCCGACACTATATCATGTACATTACCCGAGAGCATGGCCTTGTATAGTACGTCAAGATGAGAGAGCACATCATCGTATTCGTATTGGCGCACGCGTGCAATCATAATCTTGGAGTGGGTTGTCGAGGTGGTGCGCTCTTTGTCGTTTAGAAGTTCCTCGTAGAGTTTTTCACCGGGACGCAGACCAGTCTCTACTATCTGAATGTCTACTCCCTCACGCATGCCGGCAAGCGAAATCATACGTTTGGCGAGGTCATAAATCTTGACGGGTTGTCCCATGTCAAAAATATATATTTCTCCTCCCTTACCCATGCATCCGGCCTGTAATACTAACGAGCAAGCCTCGGGAATTGTCATGAAATATCTGATAATGTCGCGGTGAGTAACCGTTACAGGTCCTCCTGCCTCAATCTGGCGGCGGAAAAGCGGGATGACAGAGCCGTTAGAGCCGAGGACATTTCCAAAACGCGTAGTGATGAATTGAGTCGACGGCTTATCTGAGGATTTATGCTGATGGAAGAACAGTGACTGGACATAAATTTCGGCTATACGCTTTGACGCACCCATCACGTTTGTCGGATTGACAGCTTTATCTGTCGAAATCATGACAAATTTCTCGACATTATACTTTATAGAAAGGTCGGCGACATTTTTGGTGCCGAAAACATTGGTGAGGACTGCTTCGGCCGGGTTACGTTCCATCATTGGTACATGCTTGTATGCTGCAGCATGGAATACATAGCGCGGACGATATCTACGGAATGCAAGCTCTATGCGGGTCGGATTAGCGACGTCACCTATAAACAGATGAATCTTGATTTTGTCACCGAATGTTTCTTCGAGCCGCAACTGCAGTTCATGCATAGGTGTTTCGGCCTGATCAAGCAGAACAATCTCTTCGGCACCTATTCGGGCAACCTGATTGACAATTTCCGAACCTATTGAGCCGGCAGCCCCGGTGACCATAACAACTTCTCCCTGAAGGACACGGCGTATATCATCAATATTTGTATGTATCTCGTCGCGACCAAGCAAATCTTCGATACGTATGTCTCGTACGTGAGGAGAAATAGCCGGTAATGAGTTGGAGTTTGAATCGAATTCTTCAATCTGATTCAGCATCAATAATTTGATGCGGTGACGTAGAAACTCATCGGCAAGACCGTCGCGTAAAATGTCAATCTGCGTCGACAGGAAGAGCAAAGTATCGCAACGATATTTGCGGAACGTTTCTTCGATTGTGTCGGGATTATATAAGACAACCGGTAAACCGTTGACTATTTTCTCGTTTTTATTTTCGGATAGCGAAAGCAATGCAACAGGAGCAAAGCCACCCTCGTATTCATTGTTCAGAGCCGACGCAAAGATGAACGAATTTAAAGCGGAGCCAAGCATGATGACACGCTTTTTCTCAACATTGGCTGAACTTATAGCTTTATAGAAAAATTTTATAGACAGCCTGAGCATCATCATCAGAGAGAAGGCAAACAAGCCGATTATAACGAGATTCCAAATTTTGAAATATATTATATCCGTAAAATATGCGACGGCGGCATTTAAGATAACAGCTGCCACAATTGCCGAGATGGTCATAATCATTACACGGTATACGTCCTCGAATACCGACAGTCTTATGATATAACGGTATGACTTGACAATCAGACTGCTGATTGCAAATATTGATGTGAGTACCAACGAACGTCCTATTGACGTTCCGATAAACGGGATTGACAACTTGGTACTTTGCTCATAGTTAAGATAGAAAATCAGAAGACAGCTTACAAAGACTGTCAGCAAATCTGCCAGAAATACGGTCCATTGAGGACATGGCGAGGCAGCAAAAACTCTTATAATGCGAGAATTAGATAAAGCTCTGATGATTCGTCGGGTCATTTCTATAATTATATAATGTGCATTTTGCAAAATTAGGCCGTTTATGTCAAAGATGCAAGCGGATGATGTAGAAATATGTTTTAAAAATGACGGGTGAAAAATTTCAGTAGGTATATAAAGCAATCGGCCGCCATTTGTGTGGCGGCCGATTGTCATATGTCGTGTTGTTATTATTCGGCGGTGGCAGAAGGGTTGACCATTTTTACGAACTCTTCCATCGTCACTGTCTTACGATCGATGGTGACAGCTTCGCGGATTGTAGCGAAAAGCTTGAGGTCGCTGACTTCGTCGGCGATGCGACGGCGGTTGTTGCGGTCGGCAAGGATGCGTTTGGCGGTGTCGTTGAGCGTCTCTTCGTCCATGTTATAGATGCCATACTGGGCAAACTGCTGATGAGCGATGAAACGAGCGCGTGCCATCACGTCGGCTTCCTCAATCTTGACTCCGAGCTGCTCGGCGATGCGGTCACGGATAATCTGCCATTTGATCTGGGGCTCGATGCTTACATATTCCTTGTCCCAGTCGGTGTCGGCGGCAGCCTCGGGGTTGGTGGTTGCCAGCCAGCGTTTGAGGAATGCCTCGGGCAGTTTCATATCGGCGGCATATTTGTCGGTGAAGTAGCGCTGGGCGGTGATATTGAAATAGTAGTCGGTGTTGCCGCTGAATGATGCTGCAATCATGCCGCGCAGAGCCTCTTTGTATTCTTCTTCGTTGTGGACTTTGTCTTTGCCGAAGACATTGTCAAAGAACTCCTGATCGTGTTCGGCGAGTTTCACAACGATGATTTCGGAGATTGCCATCTCGAAGTCACCTTTGTAATCCTCTGCGCGGTCTTTGTCGATATTGAGCATCGATGCGAGCTCGGCGGCGTTGCCTTCGCATGAATTGTAGGGGTTGAATACGTCTTTGTCGTTGACTTTTTTGCCGATGAATTTCTGTTCCTCATCTTTTGATTTGAAGTAGAAGGGAGCGACGATGCCGTTGATGACCTGCACGGCGTCTTCGGTCTCTTTTACTTTGCCGTCGGCGTCAAGCTCCATGATGGTGCCTTTGACCACAGCTTTGTCGTCTACCTCGTCACCGGGCACCTGTGCGCCGAAACGCTCGCGCAGACTGTGATCCTGCTCGTCGAGCATCTTGTCGGTGATTTCGATGTCGTAGTAGGGGAGAGTGACGTCTTTTGTTACGTCGATATTGAGCTCGGGAGCTAGGCCGAGATCGTATGTGAAGGTGTAGTCCTTGTCGTCGAGATTGATTTCGCTGAGTTTTTCGGCAAGCGGCTGACCGAGGATATTGATTTTGTTGTCAACGATATATTTGACAGCAGCCTCATAGACCTCGTTGTTAAGCACGTCGCTCTTGACCTGTTTGCCGAAACGGTTGCGCAGCTGAACTATATTGATGTGACCTTTGCGGAAGCCGGGGATGTTGTGGGTTTTGCCGATTTTACGGAGCTCGGCGTCTACTTTGGCCGCATAGTCGGCTTCGGTGACATTGACGATGAGTTTTGCGTTGCAATCGTCGGTCTTTTCAAATGTAATATTCATTTGGAGCTGATTATTTATATGTTTTGTAATAATATGATTCGATTTTCCGGGTGCAAAATTAATATTAAAAATTCTATTTAGCTAAATATTGAGAAAAAAACGTCAATTAGACCGGTCGATGGGGGACGGTATAACGGAAAAATTAGTAACTTTGCGGCGTAATATTCCATAATCATTCATCACTTATTATACTTAATATGGTTGTATTCTTTAAAAAAGGCAGTGACATTTTTTATGCCATTGAGACCGACCACCAATTTACCCCTCAGGAAACAGAACGTCTGAGCTGGTTGCTTGATGGCGCCAAAGCTCTCTCATCCTCGTCAGTGAAGGGCCGATTTGTCGGGCCCCGTAAAGAAATGATAACCCCTTGGAGCACAAATGCCGTCGAGATTACACAGAACATGAATCTTGCCGGCATTTCTCGTATTGAAGAATACAAAAAACTCGCGGCGGCCGACGGCGACGCCCACGACCCGATGCTGCAGCGCATCTACGACGGCCTCGGACAGCGCGTGTTCTCGGTCGACCGCAAGGCAGAGCCTATTCATTATATCGATGATATCAGCGAATATAATGCCGCTGAGGGTCTTGCCCTGAGTCCCGACGAGGAGGACTACCTGCGTCAGCTCGCCGCCAAGCTCGGCCGCAAGCTGACCGATAGCGAGGTATTCGGTTTCTCGCAGGTTAACTCCGAGCACTGCCGTCACAAAATTTTCAATGGTAAGTTTGTAATTGACGGTGACGAGAAAGAACTTTCGCTGTTCAAACTCATAAAGGAGACTTCACAGACCAACCCCAATGGTCTTGTATCTGCTTATAAAGACAATGTGGCTTTCGTTAAAGGACCGGTTGTCAGCCAGTTCTACCCCGAGCATCCCGAGCGTCCCGATTACTTCACACAGCGTCCGTTGCAGACAGTGATTTCGCTCAAGGCCGAGACTCACAACTTCCCGACCACGGTCGAGCCGTTCAACGGCGCTGCCACAGGCTCGGGCGGCGAGATTCGCGACCGTCTCGGCGGAGGCAAAGCATCGCTGCCTATCGCCGGCACGGCTGTCTACATGACATCATATCCGCGACTTGACGCCGAGCGTCGCTGGGAACGCCTGTTCGATCCGCGCGCATGGCTTTATCAGACGCCGTCAGAGATATTGATCAAGGCTTCTAACGGCGCATCTGACTTCGGCAACAAGTTCGGACAGCCTCTTATCTGCGGCTCGCTGCTGACATTCGAGCATAATGAGAATGACAAAATGTATGCTTACGACAAGGTCATCATGCTTGCCGGCGGTGTAGGTTTTGCTGCAAAGAAAGATGCCATCAAAGGCACTCCGCAGCCCGGTCAGAAAGTCGTGGTCAGCGGTGGTGACAACTATCGCATCGGTATGGGCGGAGGCGCCGTTTCGTCAGTGGCTACGGGCCAGTATGGCAACTCTATCGAGCTTAATGCCGTGCAGCGCGCCAATCCCGAGATGCAGAAACGTGTCTCTAACGTCATACGCGCCCTCGCCGAGAGTGAGGACAACCCCATCGTCTCAATCCATGACCACGGCGCCGGCGGCCATCTCAACGCTCTGTCAGAGCTCGTCGAGGCCACCGGCGGCTGCATTGATCTTGACGCTCTGCCTGTCGGCGACCCGACACTGTCGGCAAAAGAAATTGTCGGTAACGAGAGTCAGGAGCGCATGGGCTTTGTCATCGATGCCAAGGATATACCGCGTGTCGAGCAGATTGCTCAGCGTGAGCGCGCTCCGCTCTATGTCGTCGGCGAGACTACGGGTGATGATAAATTCACGTTCAAAGCCTCTGACGGCACCAAACCTATCGACCTCGCTATGGCCGACATGTTCGGCAACTCGCCGAAGACTGTCATGACTGACTCGACAGTCGAGGAGCGCCATCAGGACATCAAGACCGATGTCGCCGAGCTCGACCGCTATATCTCAGACGTGCTCCAGCTTGAGGCCGTTGCCTGCAAAGACTGGCTCACCAACAAGGTTGACCGCTCCGTGACCGGTAAAATCGCCCGTCAGCAGTGTCAGGGTGAGATACAGCTGCCTCTGAGTGACTGCGGCGTCGTCGCCCTCGACTATAAAGGCCGCGCCGGTATCGCCACATCAATAGGTCATGCTCCGCAGGCCGCCATTGTCGACGCTGCGGCCGGCTCACGTATAGCTGTCGCAGAGTCGCTGACCAACATCGTCGGCGCCAATCTCGCCAAGGGCCTCAAATCGGTGTCGCTGAGTGCCAACTGGATGTGGCCCTGCAACAACCCCGGTCAGGACGCCTCGCTCTACCGCGCCGTCGAGGCCTGCAGTGACTTTGTCTGCGCACTCGGCATCAATATTCCCACGGGCAAAGATTCGTTGTCGATGACTCAGAAATATCCTGACGGCAGCAAGGTTTACGCCCCCGGCACCGTCATCATCTCGGCCGCAGGCGAGGTCGCCGACATACGCCGTACCGTATCGCCCGTCGCCGTCAACAAAGCCAACACCACATATTATTATATAGATTTCTCGGCTGACCGCCTCAAATTAGGCGGCTCGGCTCTCGCCCAGACTATGGGCGCTGTCGGTAGCGATGTCCCCGAGGTCAATGACCCCGCACTCTTTGCCAAGACCTTTGACGCCGTGCAGCGTCTCGTCAAGCTGCGCAAGCTCCTTGCCATGCACGATGTCAGTGCCGGCGGCCTGATTACGACACTGCTTGAGATGACATTCTCCAATGTCTCTGGTGGTCTCAAGGTCTACACTGACGGATTCACCGCCGCAGGCGAGACTGACCTTGTCAAGATACTCTTTGCCGAAAACCCGGCCGTCGTCATCCAAGTAGATGACACCAAGAAGGAAAGCGTCGAGCAGATACTCGACGATGCCGATGTCAAATATTTCCCCGTAGCTACATATTGCGAGGAGCGTGTCATCATGGTCACACATGACGGCAGCGAGCATCTCTTCGGTATCGACTATCTGCGTGACCTGTGGTTCCGTCCGTCATATCTCCTTGACAGCCTGCAGAGTGCCGGCAACTGCGCGGCAGAGCGTTTTGAGAATTACAAGCGACAGGCCCTGCGCTATATCCTGCCCAAAACTTTCGACGGCAAACTCGCTTCGCGCGGCCTCGATCCCGACCGCACCGCCCGCAGCGGTGTGCGCGCAGCAATCATCCGCGAGAAGGGCGTCAACG
This sequence comes from Bacteroidales bacterium, assembly GCA_019415705.1. GTDB lineage: Bacteria > Bacteroidota > Bacteroidia > Bacteroidales > Muribaculaceae > CAG-873. The sequence goes on from DXYS01000025.1 coordinate 44,498, forward strand.
GCGACCGCGAGATGGCATGGTCGCTCTACCTCGCCGGCTTTGACGTCAAGGACGTGCATATGACCGACCTCATGAGCGGCCGCGAGACACTCGAGGATGTCAACATGATAGTCTTCTGCGGCGGTTTCTCTAATAGCGACGTGCTCGGCTCGGCCAAAGGCTGGGCAGGCGGTTTCCGTTGGAACGAGAAAGCCCGTGCAGCTCTTGAGGCCTTCTACAAACGCGAGGATACTCTCAGCCTCGGCATCTGCAACGGCTGTCAGCTTATGATAGAGCTCAACCTGCTCGGCCTTGACGAGCAGTCACGACCCAAGATGCTCCACAATGTGTCGCACAAATTCGAGTCGGAGTTTGTCAATGTGACCGTGCCTAAAAATGATACAGTCATGTTTGGCCCGCTCTCGGGCGTGCGTACGGGCATCTGGGTAGCTCACGGCGAGGGCCGGTTTGCGCTTCCCTCGAAAGTCAGCGACTACAACGTCGTGGCGCGCTATAGTTACGCGTCTTATCCCGGCAATCCCAACGGCTCGAAAGGCGCCGTAGCCGGACTCGCTTCGGCCGACGGACGTCATGTGGCCATGATGCCTCACTTGGAGCGTGCGATTTATCCGTGGCAGTGCGGCTGGTATCCGCGCAGCAGACGCAACGACGAAGTCACTGTATGGATAGATGCCTTTATCAACGCCCGCCGCTGGGTAGAGAAGGCGACATCAGCAAAATAAATACAACGGGCTCCTGCAGCTCGCGTCTGAACGGACGCGCCGCAGGAGCCCGCGGTTTTCACAATAAGATACATATAAACAGAAAAGAAGGTTAATTTATGGGAGGTTTCTTTGGTGTGACGCGTCACAGCGATTGTGTCAACGATTTGTTTTACGGCATAGACTATAACAGCCACCTCGGCACCCGCCGTGCCGGTATGGCAACCTATGGTAACAATCAGTTTACGCGCCAGATTCATAGCATCGACAATTCTTATTTCCGTACGAAATTTGAGGCTGACCTTGATGATTTTTCAGGTAACTCAGGCATCGGTGTTATAAGCGATACGGATGCTCAACCTATAATTATCAACAGCCGGTTAGGCAAATTCGCAATAGTGACGATTGCTAAAATCAACAACATAAAAGAGCTTGAGACCGAACTTTTGGATGCGGGACGCCATTTCTGTGAGCATAGCTACGATACGCTCAATCCGACCGAACTCGTAGGAGCACTTATAAGCGAAGGTAAAGATTTTGTCGACGGCATCGAGAATGTCTATCGCAAAGTCAAAGGCTCATGCTCGATGCTAATTCTCACTCCTGACGGGCTGATTGTGGCTCGCGACAAACTTGGCCGCATACCTGTTGCTATAGGCCGTAAAGACGACGGATATGCTGTCGCATCCGAAGACTGCGCCTTCCCCAATCTCGGGTATAAGACATGTTATACCGTCGGACCGGCTGAGATCGTAAAAGTGACTCCTGACGGGATTCAACAGTTAAAGAAACCCGGATGCGACATGCAGATATGTTCGTTCATGTGGGTTTATTACGGATACGCCCCCTGTACTTACGAGGGACGCAACGTAGATGAAATCCGTCATCGCATCGGTCTCGAAACCGCGGCTGAGCTTAAAGACGGAGATGATATCGACTTTGTCAGCCCCATTCCCGACTCCGGCACAGGCATGGCTCTCGGTTATGCCGAGGGCATACGTAAGCCGTATCTGCGCGGAATGATAAAATACACCCCGACTTGGCCACGCAGTTTTACACCCGGCAATCAGGCCCGTCGCGAACTTGTCGCCAAGATGAAACTCATACCTAACGAGAGCCTGCTGCGCGGCAAGCGCGTCGCTTTCTGTGACGACTCTATCGTGCGCGGCACACAGTTGCGCGACAATGTCAAGGATATCCGTGAGGCCGGGGCAAAAGACGTGCATATCCGCATCTCGTGTCCGCCTCTGATTTATCCTTGTCGATTTCTTAATTTCACGTCATCAAAAAGCGAGATGGAGCTTATAACCCGTCGTGTCATCAAACTGCTCGAGGAGCAGGGATTCGAGGCTCCGCTCGAGGAATATGCGCGCACCGGCAGTGAGGCATACAATCGTATGGTTGAAGAAATCCGCCGGCAGTTAGGACTGGATTCTCTCAAATTCTGTTCGCTCGAGACTTTGGTCAAAGCCATCGGACTGCCCAAATGCAAAATATGCACACACTGTTTCGACGGCAGCTCTTACGAGTGAAAAGCGGTCTGCGGCAGCCCCGATGACAAAGTTTAACATCTAAGATGCTCCAAAAACGATATTTTTTTGGATAAAACGTCTGTGTTGAGTACTTTTGTAGCTTGAAAGACTAAAAATATTTGAATATATATTTATAAATTAATATCATTTCATTATGAGTTTAAACATCATTGTGCTTGCAAAACAGGTGCCTGATACCCGTAATGTAGGCAAAGATGCGATGAAGGAAGACGGTACAATCAACCGTGCCGCTCTCCCGGCTATCTTTAACCCGGAAGATTTGAATGCTCTCGAGCAGGCACTCCGTCTCAAAGACGCCAATCCCGGCTCGACTGTGACTCTGCTCACGATGGGCCTTCCCCGTGCATCAGAAATTATCCGTGAGGCTATTTTCCGCGGCGCTGACAGCGGCATAGTGCTGACTGACCGTGTGCTCGGTGGCGCCGATACGCTTGCTACATCTTATTCACTAGCACAGGCTGTGAAAAAATTCGGTAATTACGACATTATCCTCGGCGGTCGTCAGGCCATCGACGGTGATACTGCTCAGGTAGGTCCCCAGATTGCCGAAAAACTCGGTATTCCTCAGGTTACATATGCAGAGGAGATTGTAGACCTTAAAGACGGATATGTTACTGTGAAACGCCGTCTCGAGCACGGTGTCGAGACAGTCAAGGCTCCGCTGCCCTGTGTGGTCACTGTCAACGGCTCGGCCGCAGACTGCCGTCCGCGCAATGCTCGTCGCCTGATGAAGTTCAAATATGCCGTATCTCCCAGCGAGAAAGCTAAACTGAGCGCTGAGGAGCAGGCATTTGTCGACGCTCGTCCTTATCTGCAGCTGCAGGAGTGGGGAGCAGCCTTTGTAGAGGCTGACCCGGAGCAAATCGGTATGGCCGGTTCGCCGACAAAGGTCAAAGCAATCGAGAACGTTGTATTCACGGCCAAAGAAAGCCGTTGTCTTGAGAACAATGACTCTCAGATTGAAGACCTCATCAAAGAACTGATAACAAACCACACAATCGGCTGATAGCCACGATAAACTCACATAATTATGGCAGAAAACAATAATCTTATCGTATATTGCGAGTTTGACGAAGGCAAGGTGGCCGATGTCAGCCTCGAACTCCTGACCAAAGGCCGCGTGCTTGCCGACAAACTCGGCGTCAAACTCGAGGCCCTTGTTATTGGTGACAAACTCGAAGGCATCGAGGAACAGATTTTCCCCTACGGCGCCGACACCGTCTACAAAGTTGAGGACAAACGACTCTATCCCTATACATCAAATCCCCATGCAGCCGTGCTGATCAATCTCTTTAAGGAGATCAAGCCGCAGATTTGTCTCATGGGCGCCACCTGCATCGGCCGTGACCTCGGTCCCCGCGTGTCAAGCTGCCTCCACAGCGGTCTGACCGCCGACTGTACAGCTCTCGAGATTGGTGACCACACAGATCCCAAGACCGGCAAGGAGTATCACGACCTGCTTTATCAGATTCGACCCGCTTTCGGCGGCAACATTGTCGCTACAATCGTCAATCCCGACTGCCGCCCGCAGATGGCCACCGTGCGCGAAGGTGTGATGAAGAAAGAAATCAAAGACGCCAACCATCGCGGCGAAGTCATCAACCTCGACGCCAAGAAATATGTCAGCGACGCTGACTTCGTGGTCGAAATCATCGACCGCCACATCGAGAAATCTAAAGTCAACATCAAGGGTGCGCCCATCATTGTGGCCGGCGGCTACGGCGTTGGCAGCAAAGAGAATTTCCAGCTCCTCTTTGACCTCGCTCAGACTCTCGGCGGCGAAGTCGGTGCATCGCGTGCCGCCGTCGACGCAGGTTTCATCGAGCATGACCGTCAGATTGGCCAGACCGGTGTGACCGTCCGCCCCAAACTCTATATCGCCTGTGGCATCTCGGGTCAGATTCAGCACATCGCCGGCATGCAGGAGAGCTCGATTATCATCTCCATCAACAGCGACCCCAACGCGCCGATCAACACCATCGCCGACTATGTCATCACAGGCAACATGGAAGACATCGTGCCCAAACTCATCAAATATTATAAAAAGAACTCTAAGTAAGCGATAAAATGGCTAACTTCTATACAGATAATCCCGATCTCAAGCATCATCTCAATCACCCGTTGATGCGCAAGATTGTCGAGCTTAAGGAACGCAACTTCACTGACGCCGACAAATTTGACTATGCTCCCCGCAACTTCGAGGACGCCATGGACAATTATGATAAAGTACTCGAAATCGTCGGTGATCTCTGCGGAGGCCTTATCGCCGATAACGCCGAGTCAGTCGACCATCAGGGCGCATCTTGCTCTGACGGCCGCGCACACTATGCCGACGGCACAGTCGCCAACCTTGACGCCTGTCGCAAGGCCGGCCTGATGGGTATGTCGATGCCCCGTCGTTTCGGTGGCCTGAACTTCCCCATCACTCCCTACATCATGGCTGCTGACATCGTCAGCCGTGCCGATACAGGCTTCGAAAACCTCTGGGGTCTGCAGGACTGCGCCGAGACCATCTACGAGTTTGCCGATGAGGATCAGAAACAGCGCTACATCTCTCGTGTCTGCGAGGGCGAGACTATGTCTATGGACCTCACCGAGCCCGACGCCGGCTCTGACCTGCAGTCAGTAATGCTCCGCGCTACTCAGGACGAGGACGGCACATGGCGTCTCAACGGTGTCAAGCGCTTCATCACCAACGGCGACAGCGACATCCACCTCGTGCTCGCACGCTCTGAGGAGGGTACAAAAGACGGCCGTGGTCTGTCGATGTTCATCTACGACAAGCGTGACGGCGGTGTGACCGTGCGTCGTATCGAGAACAAGATGGGCATCAAGGGCTCGCCCACCTGCGAACTTGTCTACAAAAACGCCAAAGCCGAGCTTTGCGGCAACCGCCGTCTCGGTCTTATCAAATATGTGATGGCCCTTATGAACGGTGCCCGTCTCGGCATCGCCGCCCAGTCGGTCGGCGTCAGCGAGCTCGCTTACCGTGAGGCTCTCGCTTATGCCAAGGAGCGCCGCCAGTTCGGCAAGGCCATCATCGAGTTCCCCGCCGTAGCCGAGATGATTTCGGTCATGAAGGCCAAACTCGACGCAAGCCGCGCGCTGCTCTATGAGACCTCTCGTTTCGTCGACATGTATAAACTCTATGAGGATATCGCCAAAGAGCGCAGCCTGACAGCCGACGAGCGCGCCGAGATGAAGCATTACAGCAAACTCGCCGACGCCCTGACACCTATGGCCAAGGGCATGGGCAGCGAATACTGCAACCAGAACGCCTATGACTGTATTCAGGTACACGGCGGCTCGGGCTTCATGAAAGATTATGCCTGTGAGCGCATCTATCGCGACGCACGCATCACATCAATCTACGAAGGTACAACCCAGCTGCAGGTCGTAGCCGCTATCCGCCACGTGACCACCGGCACATATCTGAGCCTCATCCGCGAGTACGAGCAGCAGGAAATCGCTGCCGATCTGCATCCGCTCAAGGACAATCTCAAAGCCATGACCGAGCAGTATGAGAAAGCCGTCGCAGCTGTCGCAGCCGTCAATGAGCCGGCTTACACTGACTTCATGGCTCGCCGCATGGTAGAGATGGCCGGCAACATCGTGATGAGCTATCTGCTGCTCCTCGACGCTACACGCAACGAGTCGTTCAAGGCTTCTGCCACCGTCTATAACAAGATGGCGCAGGCCGAGGTCGCCAAGCATGCCGATTTCATTGCCAACTTTACTCCTGACCAGCTCAGCTACTACAAAGCATAATCACGCTTTAAAAACAAATGCTATTCGCCTCCGAGCCGTTAATGCCCGGAGGCGAATTTTTTTATACAGACCGATTGACAAAAGCGCGGTTTCAGATACTGTTAACGGCAGCAGGAGAGTTATGGAGTGATTGATATCTGCCGGAATTTAAATTTTACACTAAAGACAACAAAAATTCCACATTAACACTCTTTAGTAATACTATCTTTGTAATATATAAAACCTTAAATTGACCATATGAAAAAACAGCCTGTCGGGTAGAATCATAGACATTTGGATTACTTGCGCAATAGCATTTAATTTCATGTTGAGTGTCTGTTACAGGATAAACTTTTGCTGCGATTGAGTGTACGCGATTGTCTGTGACAGAGACAAATTACCTGTTTGGCTGTTATCAATTCCTGATATGTATTAAAACATAACCATTTATAAATTTTTTTATCATGAAAAAACTGATTTTATCATTGTCACTGACAGCGGCATTAGGTCTGCAGGCAGCCGAGGTCAATGTCAGTCCTGCTGATTTAACTTCGGCTTGGAACAATGCGGCCGACGGCGACGTGCTGGTGATGAGCGAGGGTTCATACACAGGTTCCTTAACCTTTCCCTCGGGAAAAACTATAACTCTTAAAGCTGCTGACGGAGCAACAGTCGATTTTCTTGCCAATATAAGAGCAAGTGATGAGACGCTGACAAATGGTGGCGTTATATTTGACGGCTTCGCAATCAACCCAAGTAATGATTATCTGTTTGATTTATCCAAGTATGGAAATGTCAAAACTATTACCATGAAAAATTGCTCGATAACCGGAATCGGTCGTTGTTTTTTACGTACGAGTAATACCGGTTACAGTGTCGATGAAATAATACTTGACGGTTGTCTTATATATAATTGCGGCACGAATGGATATAATTTTATTTATCCTAAACATATAGTCAAAAGTGTCTCGGTGAGCAACAGTACGCTGTATAACTATACTAACGGCGAGAGTCTTTTCTGTCCTAATGCATCAGATGCAACAAATGCATTCACTTTTAATTTTACAAACAACACGGTCTATCGCTGGGGCAAGAGCAATGACCGCGCACTGGCAAAGGTCGCCGGAAATTATGGCGCAGGGTCGGTTTATACTATAAAAGATAATATTATCTATAAAGGCGGAGCTGATAACATCACACCTTATATCAATGTCACTAACTTAAGGCTAGAGACCACGTTTGTAGTTTGTGAATGTTATATA
>DXYS01000026.1:0-2619 GCA_019415705.1 Bacteroidales bacterium
AGCGCACCTGGTTTGGGACCAGGTGGTCGCAGGTTCGAATCCTGTCACCCCGACATGACACAAATGCTTGTAAACTCAGGGTTTACAAGCATTTTTTAATCCTTAAATTTAATGCAATGTACCGTAAACTGACGTTTGATACTGAAGCGGAGAAGTCAAAGTTTGCCGCCGAATTGCTCGGCATCGACGCCGATACTCCCGACCTCGAGAAGTACATAATCTCATATATTCTTGAGTATTATGACCGTCATTTCAAAAATACACGCGAGACGTATGACGGCTGCGAGATACCCGTGAGCGAGGATTATTACAAATACGCGGGCGAGTATGCCGTTGTGGTCGAGAGCCTATGGCATGTCCATATCGACAAACTCGTAATCCTCAAGGATGACGAGAATAAGGAATAATAGCGGAACGGATTATTCTGCACAAATCTCGATATTGCAATATGCATACGAGAGGCCTATGTCACGTAAAATAATGTAGCTATAAGGCGTCATTTCTATAGTCTCCGTCTTATATTTTGACTCAACGCTCAGTGTATTACCTTCGACAGTCACCTTGACAGTGTCAATATATTGCATGTAAACCGGCGGAAAGACGCCGTTAATGATCTTGGGCTCCCCTTCGGTAAACTCCAAGAGGGGAATTCTCATCACATCTGCGCTGATGCAGCCAAGCGCATTAGTTTCAATGACAATCTTTACGTCTTTCATTTCGGGGTGTGACATAACTATTTTTTATTCGGTTATTTCTATTAGATTGCCTTCAAATCCTTCTATACAGCTTTCGTAATATCCGTCGCCGGTGGTACGCGGTCCGCTTAAGACATTATATCCGTCGGCCTCAAGACGGCGCGTAAGGGCATCGACCCGTTCTTTTGAGCCGACTGAGAACGAGATGTGTATATACCCGCGACGCATGGGGTCAGGCAATGCCTGAGAGATGTCAGGACGATACATTATCTCAAGTCGAGCGCCGGAGCCGAACGTAAGAAAATAAGTCTTGAGACCCGTGCGAGGATTGTGATACAAATCATTTGACACAGCGCCAAAATATTTAATAAAGAATTGTTTGGCGTGCTCAAGATCACTGACATATAAGGCGATATGGTCGAGTTTCATGTCCCAAAAATAAGTAAAAACCTTATAAACTACAAATTCGCTTAGTTTTGAGTATTTGGGAGCTGAATTTATCACATCTCGTAATTGGAAGCCGAACTTTGCCGCCGGCCATATGTTCTGATAATATGCAGAATATATTGATATACGGCGGAATAGCCATAAACATTATCGGAGCCATCCTTCTGTTGGCGTTCGCGATGAAGTATTCCTATACCTTTTACAAGGCAAAGTCGCAGCCCGTAAGGCTTAATGCGATGCGCCCTGAATGGATAAAACGTCGTAACACAGGCTTCGGCCTGATGATAATCGGCTCAGCCATCGCAATCGTTGGGTGCATGATATGGCATGTTTCCTAATACTGCGCCAATTAAGTAATATTAAAGGCCGTGATATCCGATGAACGATATCACGGCCTTTTATATGTAGTTATCTGTTAATCAGATTAGTCTTCGATGGCTGCCTGCGCCGCTGCGACGCGGGCGATGGGCACGCGATAGGGTGAGCAGCTGACGTAGTTCATACCAAGTTTGGCGCAGAACATTACTGATGAGGGCTCGCCGCCGTGCTCACCGCAGATACCTACTTTGAGCTCGGGTTTGACGCTGCGGCCTTTCTCGACGCCCATACGGACGAGCTGGCCGACGCCTTCCTGATCAAGTACTTCGAAGGGATCGGTCTTGATGATGCCGTGCTCTTTGTAGAACTTGAGGAACTTGGGAGCGTCGTCACGCGAGAAGCCAAAGGTCATCTGAGTCAGGTCGTTTGTACCGAACGAGAAGAAGTCGGCGACAGTGGCGATTTCGTTAGCTGTCAGGGCTGCACGCGGAACTTCAATCATCGTACCGACGAGGTAGGGGATAGAACGGCCCTGCTCGTCAAATACTTTGGCTGCAGTCTCGTTGATGACGTTGGCCTGATGCTGAATCTCTTTGAGTGAGCCGACCAGAGGGATCATAATCTCGGGGTGAACGTCGATGCCGCGCTCCTTGACTGCGAGGGCAGCCTCGATGATGGCGCGTGTCTGCATCTCGGTAATCTCGGGATAGGTGATGCCGAGACGGCAACCGCGGTGACCGAGCATGGGGTTGAACTCCTCGAGGCTGTCGACTTTAGCCTTAACCTCAGCGAGCGAGATGCCCATTTCGTCAGCGAGCTCTTTCTGAGTGGCTGTCTGATGAGGCACGAACTCGTGCAACGGGGGATCGAGCAGACGGATTGTCACGCCGAAGCCGTCCATTGCCTCGAAGATGCCTTCGAAGTCACCGCGCTGCATGGGGAGCAGTTTGGCGAGAGCGATACGGCGGCCTTCCTCGTCAGATGCGAGAATCATCTCGCGGACAGACTTGATGCGGTCACCTTCGAAGAACATGTGCTCCGTGCGGCACAGGCCGATACCCTGAGCGCCGAAGTTGCGAGCCTGTTTTGCATCGCGGGGTGAGTCGGCGTTGGTACGTACGAGTGTCTTGGTGTATTTGGCTGCAAGATTCATGATGGC
>DXYS01000026.1:2629-34707 GCA_019415705.1 Bacteroidales bacterium
AGCGAAATCCAGTCACCTTCTTTATATACTTTGCCGCTCATCTCGACGGTCTTCTCTTTGTAATCGACTTTAATCTCACCGGCGCCTGAAACGCAGCATTTACCCATGCCGCGTGCCACAACGGCTGCGTGAGATGTCATGCCGCCACGCATTGTGAGGATGCCCTGAGCAACAGCCATACCACGGAGGTCTTCGGGTGATGTCTCGATGCGGACGAGGACGACTTTACGTTTTTTCTCGGCCCACGCCTCAGCCTCGTCGGCAGAGAACACAATCTGGCCGGCGGCTGCACCGGGCGATGCGGGCAAACCTTTAGCGGCTACAACGGCACGTTTGAGAGCGCTCTTGTCGAATACGGGGTGAAGGAGTTCGTCAAGTTTCTGAGGCTCCATGCGTTTGAGAACAGTTTTTTCGTCAATCTCACCGGCACGGAGAAGGTCCATGGCGATTTTGACCATAGCGGCGCCTGTGCGCTTGCCGTTACGGGTCTGGAGCATCCAGAGCTTGCCGTCCTGAATGGTGAACTCCATGTCCTGCATGTCTTTGTAGTAGTCCTCGAGACGGGCTGCGATGGCAAAAAGTTCGTTGGCGCAGACAGGCATCGACTCCTCGAGTGAGGGATATTTGGCGGCACGCTCTTCCTCGCTGATGCCCTGCAGGGCAGCCCAGCGGCGCGAGCCCTCGATGGTAATCTGCTGAGGTGTGCGGATACCGGCTACGACATCCTCGCCCTGAGCGTTGATAAGATACTCGCCGTTGAAGATGTTCTCGCCGGTGGCGGCGTCACGAGAGAATGCGACACCGGTGGCTGAGTTGTCGCCCATGTTGCCGTAGACCATAGCCTGCACGTTGACGGCGGTGCCCCATTCCTCGGGAATCTGGTTCATGCGGCGATAGATGATTGCACGCTCGTTCATCCAGCTGTCAAACACAGCGCAGATGCCACCCCAAAGCTGCTCCCAAGCGCTGTCGGGGAAGTCTTTGCCGGTGTATTCCTTAACGGCACCTTTAAAAAGTTTGACAAGGTTTTTGAGGTCGTCTACATCGAGCTCTGTGTCAAGCTTGACGCCTTTAGCCTCTTTAACCTTGTCCATAATCTCTTCGAACGGGTCGATATCGGTTTTGCTCTTGGGTTTCATGCCGAGGACGACGTCGCCGTACATCTGGACGAAACGACGGTAGCTGTCCCAAGCGAAGCGGGGGTTGCCGCTCTTCTCGGCGAGAGAAGCCACTGTGGCGTCGTTCATACCAAGGTTGAGGACGGTGTCCATCATGCCGGGCATCGATGCGCGGGCGCCTGAACGTACAGAAACCAAAAGGGGATTTGCGGAATCATCAAATTTTTTGCCGGTGAGGCTTTCGACGTGAGCGATGGCTTTCTCGACGTCGTTCTTGATGCGTTTAACGACTTCGTCTTTGCCATACTGTGTGTATTCGGTGCAGACTTCGGTTGTAATAGTGAAACCGGGGGGCACGGGCATGCCGAGCAGGTTCATTTCAGCAAGGTTTGCACCTTTACCGCCGAGGAGGTTTCTCATATCGGCGTTTCCTTCGGCTTTTCCGTCGCCGAATGTGTAAACTCTTTTCATTTGAATTTAATCGGTATAATAAATTATTAGGATGATATTGTTTCTTGTCAATAAAAAATAATGCCGACGTCTGAGAAGACATCGCTACAGTTTTGCAAATTTAATATAAATCTGCGGTTTATAAAATATTTATACCCCACTTTTTCATAATAAGCTGATTGCAAATATTTAAAGAGTGGGGGATAAAACTATTTATTCGGCCCGACAATCATATTGTCAATTGCAAATACATCACCATCAGCGCTGAAGGGATACTTAGCGCGAAAATCATCAAGCGGCTTGCGCTGCAGACGGCTATAGATGAAACCGTCGCGAGACTCGGCGTCAAGCTCTTTACCCATGTAGTCGACAGCCATAGCCATGCCGTCATATTCACCGTACTCATCAGCACCACCGCGGTCAGCACCGACGACATACGCCTGATTTTCGATGCCGCGCGCTATAATCAGATGACGCCACGCATATTTACGCGCTGTCGGCCAGTTTGCAGGCGACACTAACGCGTCATAACGGTTGTCGACATTACGGCACCACACGGGAAATCGCAAATCATAACACACAATCAGAGCGAAATTCCATCCGCGATATCTTATTATCGGAGGAACTTTATCGCCGGGGGTAAAGAATTTTGACTCTGCGCTTATAACAAACAGATGACGTTTGTCATAAAAAGTTTCCTCCCCTGATGGCTCGATAAAAAAAGCCCGGTTATAGAGAGAAGCTCCAGTGCGAGCAAGAAATCCGCCTGCAATGGCAACATTATGGCGTCGGGCAAGCTCACGCACGGCAGCCATCGTCGGACCACTGTTAGTCTCGGCAATCTCGCCGAGCAGGTCGGGGTCAGCCGAGAATCCTGTCGAAAAAAGCTCGGGAAGGACGACAAGGTCTGTGTCTTTATCCAATCGCTCCAATGCGCGGGTAACATTGGCGATATTAGCCTCGCGGTCTGCCCAAACTATATCTAAAGGGAGAAGGGCTATTTTAATATCGTTATTTATGTCCATTCAACTTATGTACAATGGTTAATCATCTGTAGTGAACTTATCGGGATAACGGCCGACAAAGGGTTTGTAATAATCTTTTATGGCACGCATATCGGCGTCGATATCTCCGGTCGGTTTAAACTCTTCTTCGATAATGATTTGTTTTGTCGCAAAATCTATCGCTCCGAGCAAAATCGGGACTTGAGCCTCTCCGGCTATATGCAGAAAGCCGGTACGCCAGTGAGTGACACGCTTGCGCGTTCCCTCGGGAGTAATGGCAAGTTGCATCCTGTCTGTCGAGTCAAACCTCCTGACAATCTCATCACTGAGCCGCGAGCCTTTCTCTTTGGGCACGGCTATGCCGCCTATGGCGCGAAACAGACAGCCGAGCGGCCAGAAAAACCACGCCTCTTTCATCAGGAAGCCGGCCCTGCGTCCCACCGCGCTATATGCGAGCAGACCCAGAATAAAGTCCCAGTTGCTCGTGTGCGGAGCGACACAGATTATACATTTAGGATAATCGGGCACCGTGATATTGACTCGCCATCCTGCGATTTTAAGTATAATTGCAGCTAAATTCATTACAAATAGATATTCCCAATCAAATATACGACAGGAAATTAAGACACAAGAGAGAATATGCCCGGCTCACTCCGCCATGAGAGTTGCGCCCGAGCATATTCATAATAATAGGATTACGTTTTTATGCTTTGTTTTTAGCCTTTACATCAGCCGGAAGGGCCGAATTCATTTCTTTTACAATCGCTTTAAGACGTTCGTTTATTTCGGCGCGAAGTTTGTCAAAAGCAGCTTTGTTATAAGCGTGGCGAGCCTTGCGGTAGGCAGCATCATCCGGGTAGTCTGCACGGACCTTGTCAAAGGCGAAAGTACATTTTTTAAGGGCATCAACCTGCAATGATGCAATATCACCCATAATTTCTGCGGTTTTTGACGTATCGAAACCGTCGAGCGCATACGAGGCCATCAACAGTTCGGCCGAAAGATCACCACAGGCATAACGGATTTGCTTTTTGATTCTTCTGATACTTGACATATTGTTAAAATTTAAATTAAACGATTATTCTATTTATCTCTGAGTAAAAACTTACGCAGGGCCGGAAAAGTAGGGGCTATCTTCTCAGACACTCTCCGCGGATGAAAGCTCTTCAGCATCCTTGCGGTCTCGACCTTTTGAGAAGTAATACTGTATACCGTATCCGCCGATTTGGCCGGATGTGCGGTTGCAAAAACAAGTCCCGGACGCTGTCGGTCGACGCGACAATCAAGTGCACTAAGTCCTACCGATGTATGCGGATCAGCCAAATAGCCCTCACCAAGAGCCTTAAGCATCGATGCTTTTATCATATCGTCCCCTATAGTCACCGAATCAATAACCGAACGCAGACGGTCTTTATCATCGGCACAGAGAGCCTGCAGACGAGGAAGATTTGACGGAAAGACTGTGTCCATACATGGCGCTATCGTACGTATAATCGGATGACGTGACATGTCTGAAGCGCGCAGATAACGGTCTGTCGCGTTGTTGGCATTGCAGGCCGCAATGAGCCGCCCCGTTTTCAACCCGCTCATGACTGCCATCGCTCCGGCGGTAACAAGGCTCAGATTGCCTGAGGGAATGGCAAAATCGACTTCAGACGGATTGATACCTGCCGCGATAAGACGAGACACCGCATAATAGAAAAGCGAAACCTGAGGCATCAATCGAGCTATATTCAACGAATTAGCCGATGTCATCAGGAAATGCTCCCTCATTTTGACGTCAGACAACACCGTCGAAACCATATTGCGGCACTGATCGATATTACCGGCAACTTCAATCGGCACGATATTGTCCGCAGCAGATGCAATCTGCTTTTCAGCCATGGCACTGAGACCTCCTTTTGGATATAATATATAGACCTCAATGTTGTCAATATCACTGAAACCCGAGGCCACAGCGGCTCCGGTATTACCTGACGTCGCTACGAAAACCTTAAGAGTGACTCCGTTCTTTTTATCCATCGACGACAGCAGACGGGCCATAAATCTTACGCCTATGTCCTTGAATGCCATGGTCGGGCCATGGAAAAGCTCAAGCGCATAACGGCCGGGAGCTATCTCCTTAAAAGGAACGTCAAACGAAAGTGTCTCATCAACAATAGTTTTTAGAGTCTCTGAGGCGACATCTCCGGCCATAAACATATCTGTGACAACATAGGCGATTTCTCTTAGAGACATCGCCGCCATATTGTCTATAAAAGCATGAGGGAAACACGGCAGGCGCTCAGGCAGATATAAACCGCCATCCGAGGCCATACATTCTATGACTGCGTCCCTAAGACCGACAGGCTGACTTCTACGGTTTGTGCTATAATAACGCATTTGTCTTTATTGACTCGCTGCAAATATAATAAGTTTTCATGCAAATAGCAATAGCAATACAACACCGTATTCGACAAAATAACCCGCCGCCAGCCAACATTTAACATCCGCGGAAACGTGGCAAAAACGCTTTTTAACAAACCCGAGCACATTCATTCAAAAAATAAAGGTTAACTTTACACAATTTTTAATAACACAAGCTAAAGCGACATCGTGCCGACCGACTGCTATGCTATCAGTCTGAGGCGAAACAATGGATATTCCGGTCATTATGAAATCATATAAAATACTGGCACTTTGCTTATTATCGGCTTTGATAATGTCATTGTCGCCAACGACTTCAGCCGAAGAAATAGAGGTTTTCAAAAGAAATCTCGAGCAGATTTCATTCGTCCCGAAAGGACAATGGATTACAGGTGTCAGCGTCAGCTACTCGCAGTCTGACCAAAACAAATATCAATTTCTTATCATAGAAAATCTGTCAGGCGATACATACACCTTCAAAATAAGTCCGATGGTGATGTTCGCATTTAAGGACAACCTCGCCGCCGGCGGCCGTTTTGCATACTCCCGTCAGCGTACACGTCTTAATTCGGCAGACGTAGTGCTCGACTCAGAGACAAATTACAATGTCGACAACCTCTACAGTATCTCCCATAATTTCTCGGGGACGCTCGCTTTCCGCAATTACATAAGCCTCGGACACAGCACCCGATTCGGGCTGTTCAATGAAGTGCAGATGGTTTTCGGCGGAGGTCAGTCAAAACTGACAAACGGCACGGGTGTCGACTTCACAGGAACATATGAGCGTACATTCAATTTCGGCATAGGACTTTCGCCCGGAATGGCCGTCTTTCTTAACAATTACTCGGCTCTTGAGGTCAACGTCGGCGTGCTCGGATTCAACTACAACAGCGCCAAAGCCACTACCGACCGCATATATGTGGCACACCGAGACATGAAGTCGGCCAACTTCAAGATTAACCTGTTTTCGATTACATTCGGTGTTTCGTTTTATCTGTAATGCTCTGGGCAATGAAATTACTGAAAACCATCATATTAGCCATGCTGCTTGCGGCGACAACGCTGTCGGCGGTCGCCGACACGCCATATATCGTCAGAAAAAAACATCCTGTCAACGATACTATCCCGCCCGCAATCATGGCCGAAGACAAGAGAGTTATCGTCAACGGCGACACTGTCAGCATGATTATTCCCGACCGTAATTTCGGCCGATTTGACCGCGGTCTCTTCAATTATCTTTTCATACCGAAGGGCAATTGGTCTTTTGCTCTGACCGCATCTTACGGAGAGCTAAACACCGACGATGTGCAGTTATTGTCAATGCTCGAAAATATAGATTTCAAGGGCAAAATGTACTCCATAAAACCGTCGATTTCATATTTTTTCCGCAACAATCAGTCAATCGGTATAAAATTTGACTACACACGCGGTGTGGCAGACCTCGCCAATCTCGCTCTCGATTTTGACGACGACCTCAACTTCAATATCCATGACGTAAGTTACTACAGCCAGAGTTTCACACTATCGACATGCTACCGTAATTATGTCGGCCTCGGCATGGACAAACGATTTGCCGTCTTCAACGAAGTCGACCTCGCATTCAGCTCCGGATCATCACGTTTTAAACGCATATTTGACGACAAGCCAAAAGATACACGTACTGTCATCACACAGGCATCGTTAAATTTCAGTCCCGGTGTGTGCGTGTTCATACAGGATTTTGTCGGATTCAACGTGTCGTTCGGAGTATTCGGCCTTAAAATGCGCCGCGAAAAACAATCGACCGACGGTGTCGATGAGGGACACCGTTTCACAAGCGGTGCCAACTTCAAATTCAACATTTTTAATATCAATTTCGGCCTGATGGTTGTAATCTGACAGTCTTATCATGAACGTCAAATCACTAAGCAACATTATATACCTCGTGGCTGTAACTGTCTGCGCCACTTGCTTTACCGGCTGTATAAAGAACGATATCCCTTATCCTCACATACAGGCAAATTTCCTGACTATTAATGCTACCGGCCAGTCTCAGGGCAGCCAGATTGACTCAATCAACCGCCGCGTGACCCTTTATTTTCCGGAGACAGTCGATATTTATAATGTAAACATCTCTGACTACACCTTGACACCCGGTGCGTCGCTTGTCGGCGATGTATTTTCTAAGGCTGTCGACTTGTCGTCGCCATTAAACGTGACATTATCGCTCTATCAGGATTACATCTGGACCATCACGGGCAATCAGAATATTAACCGCTACTTCACACTTGCAAATCAGGTTGGCTCGTCAGTCATAGACGTGCCCGCCCGACGCGTTGTGGCTTATGTGAGTGACAAAAGCGATATACGATCAGTATTAGTCGAATCGATAAAACTCGGTCCTGAGGGGTCGGTTATCGAGCCTGACATCGAAGGAACACGAGTCGATTTCAGCGATGCGGTCAAAGTGGATGTCAGCTGTTTCGGACGCACGGAGCAATGGACTTTATACGTTGCGACAACCGAAAGTTCGGTATCGACCGTACGCGCTGATGCATGGACGCAGGTGGCATGGATATACGGCGAAGCTGAAACCGGGCACGATAACGGCATCGAATACCGCCTCAAAGATGACACCGAGTGGACACGCGCACCCAAGGAATGGATTACAGCCGACGGAGGCAGTTTCCATGCCCGGCTCATACATCTGAGCCCGATGACCACATATGAGGCTCGTGCTTATTCAGACACAGAGTACGGCGAAACGCTCGAATTTACGACAGGATCCATATTACAAGTCCCCAATGCTTCGCTCGACTCATGGTGGTTAGACGGCAAAATCTGGGACCCGTGGCCGCAAGGAGGCGAACAGTGGTGGGATACCGGCAACAAAGGCGCCACAACAATAGGACAGTCCAACAGCGTCCCGACCGATGACACATCGTCAGGTCAGGGGCAGGCCGCCAAGTTGGAGACCGTTTTCGCCGGCATCGGCAGTATAGGCAAACTTGCCGCCGGCAACCTCTTCGCCGGACGATACGTGCGCACCGACGGCACAAACGGCATCCTGAGTTTCGGCCGGCCTTTCACAGAGCGTCCGACGCGTCTGACCGGTTATCTTAAGTACAAGACCGCTCCGATCAACAACGTCACCGAAGGCTTCTCAAGCCTGATAGGCGAGCCAGACACCTGCATTGTCTGGTGCTCTCTTATTGACAGCGCCGAGCCCTTCGAAATTCGTACCAACCCGCGCAACCGCCAGTTATTTGACGAAAACGGGCCTGAGGTAGTCGCCTACGGCAAGATAGAGTTTGGCGAAAACGTAGACAATTACATACCGTTCAGTTTTGATATCGTATATAAGTCAACATCACGCGTTCCTCGCTATATACTCATCACCGCATCTGCCAGCAAATACGGCGATTACTTCACCGGAGGAGTAGGGGCCACACTCTACCTCGACGACCTTGAACTTGTCTACGACTATTGATGACTGTTGACGACCGTTAAATATTTGCTCAGACCAAGGCAGAATAGTAATTTTGTAACAACAAACATGAAACTGAGGTGAACAAGACAGAGCATACCATAGATATTGACGGAACACGTGTCAGATATTTTATTTCAGGCTCAGGACCTGCGATGATTCTTATGCACGGCTGGGGCTGTCAGGCCTCGACGCTTGACTCTGTCGCCGCCATTGCATCAGAGGAACACACGGTCTACAACATTGATTTCCCCGGTTTCGGAGGCTCCGACGAGCCGTCAGAAGTGTGGGGCGTCGATGAATATACGCGCATGCTTGAGACTTTTGTTAAAGCTCTCGACATTCAGCACCCGATATTGCTCGGACATTCGTTCGGCGGACGCGTAGCCATCGTCTACGCCTCACGCAACGAAACAGACAAGGTGATATTGGTCGATGCGGCCGGCATAAAGCCACGTCGCACCCTGAAATACTATATAAAAGTCTACAGTTTCAAGACCGGAAAAAAATTCTGGCAGTTGCTGCTCGGCAAAGAGCGTGCTGAAAAACGCATCGAGCAGATGCGCGCACGCCACGGCTCGAGCGACTATGCCGGAGCCTCACCGCGTATGCGTGCCATTATGAGTCGTGTCGTCAATCAGGACCTCACTCATCTTTTGTCATCCATAAAAGCGCCTACATTATTAATATGGGGCGAAAATGACACCGCGACCCCACTTGCCGATGCGAAAAAGATGGAGAGTCTCATACCCGACTCAGGTCTCGTAAGTTTCAAAGGCTGCGGGCATTACAGTTTCCTCGATAATCCCTACGGGTTTGCCTCTGTGCTCCGTAGTTTTATAAATCATAAAAAACAAGTCTGACAGACATGACAATATTTTATGTCATTACAGCCGTACTGACCCTGCTGAGCCTCATGACAGAGCTTTTGCGCGACCTTATGATGCTCCAGCAGAACTCATACCGCTCGGAGCGCTACCGCAAATGGCTCTCTACTTCCGGCGACAGCACATCACTGATAAGACTCAGCGGCTTAGTCATATTCTTCGTCGCTTTGGCCTCATCGCTTTTCGGACACCTCGCGGCAGCTCTGATGGCTATATTTGCAGTAATAAACATATACCGTCTCAAAAGCCGAAAATATAAGAAACCTCTTGTCTGGACAGCCCGCGCACGACGCATATATGCCGTCGCATTACTGCTTTCGATTATTGTAGTCGCAGCAGGTATAGTGTTTTTCGGTCATGGTGAACTACAAAGCTCGGTCTACGTCTCGGCTGTGACACTGATGGGGCTTTACTGTGCGTCACATGGCGTAATTATTGCCGCAAACTTCCTCCTGCAGCCGGTTGAGAAAGCCATCAATCGCCGTTATTACAATGACGCGGCCTCACGCCTCGCTTCGATGCCGTCGCTCCGTGTAATCGGCATCACCGGAAGCTACGGCAAAACGAGCACCAAACACTACCTATACCGCATACTCTCAGAGAAATACGACACTCTGATGACACCGGGCAGCTACAACACGACTCTCGGCGTCATACGCACGATACGCGAGCAACTCAAACCGTACAATGAAGTGTTTATCTGCGAGATGGGTGCCAAACAACCGGGCGACATAAAGGAGATATGCGACCTTGTTCACCCGACTGCAGCTATCGTCACCGCAGTCGGTCCGCAGCACTTGGAATCATTCAAGACCATTGAAAATGTGCAGCGTACCAAATTTGAGCTCGTCGACTGTCTGCCATCTGACGGTTTCGCCGTTGTCAACAACGATTTCGAGAAGATAGCCGACCGCCCCGTCGACAACTGCACCTGTATACGCTATGCAATCGCAGACCCCGCCGATGCCGACTATTTCGCCGATGACATACGCTACAGCGCGACAGGTACAGACTTCACTGCATGCGACCGCGACGGCTGGGCACTCAGACTTCATACACGCTTGGTCGGCGAATGTAATATTTCAAATCTGCTCGCAGCCGTGATTGTCGCACGCCGCATGGGACTCGACGACAACACTATAAAATATGCAGTCGAACAAATCGAACAAGTCGAGCACCGCCTCAACATCAAACGCACACCCGGAGGCATTATCATTATCGACGATGCGTTCAACAGCAATCCCGTCGGCTCATCAATGGCATTGGACGTTCTGGCGTCAATGACCGAGGGACGTCGCATAATTATTACCCCCGGTATGATTGAGCTCGGCGAACGCCAATATGAACTCAACCGTAAGTTCGGCGAAAAGATAGCTTCGTCGGCCGATGTCGCCATTGTCGTTGGCACATACAACCGTGATGCCATCTGCGAAGGCCTGAAGGAAGGAGGCATGAATCCCGACAAGGTCCATGCCGTCGATACTTTCACTGATGCTCAGGCTCTCCTGCAGTCATTCGTAACAGCCGGTGATATCGTGCTATACGAAAATGACCTGCCTGACACATTTAAATAAAAGACAACATTCAAACCCAATATAGCTCTAAAAGAAATGAAAACCAATATAGGAGTATTCTTCGGAGGTCGCTCGACCGAACATGAAATCTCGGTAATCTCGGCTAATCAGGCCATGCACGCCATTGACCGTGAGCGTTTTGACGTGACACCCGTTTACATCACCAAACAGGGTCGCTGGTATACCGGCGAAGCTCTGCTCGACATCGCTTCTTATCGCGACGTACCGGCGCTCCTCAACAAGTGTGAGGAAGTCTATATGCGTCCGATTTACGACGACTACAATGTCTACCGCACACGTCACAAAATGTTCGGCTCAGACGTAGTCACAAAACTTGACGTAGTAATCCCGGTGCTCCACGGCTCAAACGGCGAAGACGGCACATTCGAGGGCATACTCGACTCCATAGGCATTCCCTATGCAGGCTGCGATGTGCTCGCCTCGGCTAACGGCATGGACAAAATCACGATGAAGATGATTCTTCAGGCCTCAGGTATCCCCGTTGTCAACTATGTTTGGTTCACAGACAAAGAGTGGTCAGCCCGTCGCGACGATATTATCGCAGATATCGAGAAACGGCTGAACTATCCGGTTATCGTCAAACCTGCCAACCTCGGCTCAAGCGTAGGCATCGGCCGCGCCCGTAACAGAGAGGAGCTACTCTCGCGTGTCGATGATGCGCGCCGCTACTCGTCACGCATCATTGTAGAGCACATGGTCGACAATCTGCAGGAAATAAACTGCTCTGTACTCGGCGACTGCGACGACTATCAGACATCAGTCCTCGAGGAGCCGGTCAAAAGCGGCGAAATTCTCTCATATCAGGACAAATACATGGGGGGGACCAAAGGCGCCAAAGGCATGCAGGCATCCGCAAAACGTATTCCTGCCGAACTACCCGCAGACGAAACCGCCAAAATACAGTTCTATGCCGGCGAGACATTCCGTGTGCTTTCGTGTCACGGAGTCAGCCGCGTCGACATGATTATCGACCGCGATACACGTGACATCTATGTCAATGAAATAAACACCATCCCCGGCTCGCTTTCCTTCTATCTCTGGGAGGCAAGCGGCATCACTTTTGACAAACTGATGGAACGCCTTGTGGCACTCGCCCTCAAGCGCAAACGCGAGCAATCGTCTAAAACCGTCAGCTACGACCAAAACATTTTCTCGATGGGTCGCGGTGTCAAAGGCGGAATCAAAGGCGGAGTGAAGAACTAAAGCCACACATACAAAAACAACCGCTCCAAGAACAGTCTTTCAGCCTCCTTGGAGCGGTTTTGTTATTCTATGCCTCTCGATTATAATACCGGCAGTCCCGGTACGTCAGACGAGTATGGGACATATTCTATCCACTCGAAGTCAGCCACAGTTTCAGGACGCTCAACTTTATATGTCTCGCCGCAGCCGTTAATCAAAATCACATCGGGCTCAAACGAAATAAGAGACCAATATATGCCATCGTCAGGTTTAAATGTGCATCGGTCAGGCTGAAATTTCGAGTCGTCAATAACAAGGTCATTTTTAGCAATTTTGAAATTATCAGGCTCGATTGCCATAGTATATTCTCCTGTATTTCGGTTTTTCATCATACGGATGTTTTGATAGAACAATGTCCCTTTATTGTTATTTCTTGCTGCCGCCGCACGGATATATACCATCGCGGGATTTATCATATACACAAACATGTGTCGGTTTGTATTGACCTCACAATACACCATATCGTCCGTAATGCCGTACCCTGCACCGAGACGCCACTGTTGCAGACATTTCCCGACATCATACTTTGACTTACATTGCGGCATATCATAAGGCTTAACGATATTGATACCCTCAACCTTCCGGAGCACCTGACCGCTGATATTCAGCGCCGCATCAGATATGTTTATTTCAAGCGGTTTTACATCCTCGGGAAACGAAACCGTGCCATCAGGCGAGAAGACAGTCTTATGTACCAATCCGGCCGAAGGAATTTCAAGAACAGCCTGCATCGTGCTGTCAGCTTTATAATAATAAATGCAGACCGAATCCGTTATCACAGCCTCTGCACTATCATTCGCCCAAACACCCCTGTAATCAGAAAAGCCGGAGGAGGCGCTGACCGCGACTGCTGATACAACTCCGGCAAAAAACAATAGTATCTTTTTCATTGCTTATAATTATATATATGATAAATCAATCTGCGTCCTGATACGTGGTCAAAACAAAATCCACCATATTGAAACGTATTCTTTTAAAACGCATAAGTGACATCAGTCCGATATTACATTCGTAATCCAATATATTGGAAGGGTTTTCGCCTAAACTTACTACCATTTCGGGGATTACAGTCCGGCAACCGCCCAACCCAAGTTCCATATCCGGGACTCGATAACACTGAGAAATATGTACGCCTCCGATGCCCGCGCTCCTTATCGAATCCGGCTCACCGTGCGACATCACATATTCCCTATTCCGGTCAAAAAACTTCTTGTTCAATGATCCATAGGAGGCATCTCCGCTATCTATGCACATCAACATGGGATTATCATGTATAATGCCTTTAGCCAACAGATTCATACCCGATGAAAAACACATATTAGGCGCGATTTGACTTCGTTGAGGCGCATTGCAAGGCACTGTTATTTCATTATTGACAAAATCAATTGTCAAGTCCTTGAGCCGGAGCATCATTTCACTGCCTACAACAATCATCAGCTGATCAATATATTTATCGGCCTCTGCGTTTCCCGACGTAATATCCATGACACTGAAAGGAACATCTTTCAATGTCATGTCGCCGATTTTCAGTTCTTTAGCAATAGCACGATAACCTGTCTGCAAGCCATGTCCGGCGACTTTGACAGACGCGTCGAGCGGCACAAGATTGTATTTATTTGCCAATGCGTTCGATATTACATTTACTCCGGCTCCGGTATCAAACGTTATATCGGCGTCGACACCGTTAATCGAACTGTTTTCAAGATGCATCAGCACCGAATTTTTATTCTCCGGCCCGACACGGACAATTCTGAAAGGGACCTTTCCACCACGCTGATTTTCAAATGATATTTCATAGGGAGTATAGCCGGCAAAGGCATTATATTGGTCTATATTGTTACGTAAAGCCGTCACCCATGTCGAATCAAGATATTCTTTTGTTGATGACAAAATCGCAGTCAGCATATCGGCGGCGCGCTTGTTTTCGTCCAAACGGTTCAAATCCATCGAAAACATCATGGCCGAACTGAGCATATTTCCCAAGTCGAGTTCTGTGCTGTGGTTTCTGAATAACTCGTCAAACGCCTGCACGGATTCTTCCGGTCTGTTAAGACGATTGCCTATAAGACAACGCGAAAAGACTTCAAGAAAAGGTGTAATAGAATCTTTTGGCGTCACCTTGTAAATCGAGTCCAATGCAAACCAGTCATGCTTATTCATAGCCAAAGCTATACGCTCGTCGTAAGTTTGAGCGAAACCACTCAAAATCGACGAAAAGAATAATATAGTTAAAAGAATCCTGCGCATAATATGATTTGTGTTAATACCCTGCTAAGATACAAATTACTATTTTATATATGACACACAAAAAAGACATTCGTTACACTTTAGCGAAACGAATGTCTAATTCTATTAATGTATATTGTTTACGGTTAGCACAGATAGGGAGCGGTCGGGGAGTCGCCGGCTGCAATCTGCTCGGGAGTACCGGTCGCTATGATGCGGCCTCCGTTTTCGCCTCCGCCCGGGCCCATATCGATGACATGGTCAGCAGCACGCACCACATCGATGTTGTGCTCGATGACCAACACGGTGTTGCCTTTGTCAACAAGGCGTTCGAGTATGCCTAACAATGTCTTTATATCCTCGAAGTGCAGACCGGTGGTGGGCTCGTCAAGTATGAAGAGCGTGCGCCCCGTGTCCTTTTTGGCGAGCTCGGTGGCAAGCTTTACACGCTGGTTTTCGCCGCCGGAGAGGGTCGACGACGGCTGACCGAGCTTTATATAGCCGAGGCCTATATCCTGTAGCACCTTGATTTTCTTAAGTATAGTCGGGATGCCGGCAAAGAATTCGACGGCCTGATTGATGGTCATGTCAAGGACGTCGGCTATTGACTTACCTTTGAAACGGACCTCCAATGTCTCGCGATTATAACGTTTGCCTCCGCAGACCTCGCACGGCACGAGCACATCAGGCAGAAAATTCATCTCTATAGTCTTGTAGCCGTTGCCAGAGCAGGCCTCGCAACGGCCGCCGGCGACGTTGAATGAAAATCGTCCGGGTTTATATCCGCGTATCTTAGCCTCGGGCAGACCGACAAAGAGCTGACGGATGTCGGCGAAGACCCCGGTATATGTAGCCGGATTTGAGCGCGGCGAACGACCGAGCGGCGACTGGTCGACAGTCACGACTTTGTCGATATTCTCGATGCCCTCGATGGCGCGATAGGGCAGCGGTTCCTGTTCGGCACGATAGAAGTGCTTGCTGAGTATGGGCTGCAAAGTCGAATTCACTAACGACGACTTGCCGCTGCCCGACACTCCGGCCACACATGTCAGAGTGCCCAATGGCAAAGTGAAATCGACGTCCTTAAGATTATGGCCGGTGCATCCTAAAAGACGCAGAGTTTTGCCGTTGCCCTCACGGCGAGGCAGGCGCGGCTCGATGGTCTTGCGGCCGTTGAGATAAGCCGCGGTCAGCGTGTCGGTCTTGAGCATCTCGGCGGGAGTACCCTCGAAAACCACGCGTCCGCCTTTGCGACCCGCTGCCGGACCAATATCAACGATATAATCGGCCTCAAGCATTATATCCTTGTCATGCTCGACGACAATAATGGTGTTTGAGGCGTCGCGCAGCCTTTTGAGCGACGAAATCAGGCGGTGATTGTCACGCTGATGCAATCCGATACTCGGCTCGTCGAGGATGTACAGTACGTTGACAAGTTCTGACCCGAGTTGAGTGGCAAGACGTATGCGCTGGCTCTCGCCACCCGACAATGTGGCCGAGTTGCGGTTGAGCTGCAGGTAATCGAGACCGACATCGACCAGAAACTTAAGGCGAGTCGAAATCTCCTTGATTATTTCGGCCGCAATCGTCCGGTCAGTCTTGTCTAAGCGTTCAAGCACCTCGGTTGACCATTTGTAGAGACGCCCTATGTCATATCGGGCAAGGTCGGCGATGTTTTTGCCGTCGATATAGAAATGCAGAGCCTCTCGGTTGAGTCGTGCGCCGTTACATTCGGGGCAGACAGCGCGCGAGAAGAATTTCCCACTCCATTTTTGCGCGGCGGCCGACGCATCGTCGTCCTGCTGCATCTCGATATATTTTATAAGACCTTCGTATGTACTGAAATAATTTGTCGTCGAAAGAGTATCGTTTTTAAGTTGCAGACGCTCCGTGGTGCCATTGAGTATATCATTGATACATTCGTCGCTGAGGTCCTTGACAGGGGTCTTGATTGTAAAGCCGTGGCTCTCGCAGATTGCCGAAATCTGCCAGAATATCATTGTATTCTTATACTTGCCCAACGGCACAATCGCACCTTCATAAATCGACAGACTATCATCGGGGATGATTTTTGCGCGGTCGACGATATTGACCGTGCCGAGGCCTTTGCAGCAGGGGCAGTAGCCCTGCGGAGAGTTGAACGAGAAAGAGTGGGGCGCCGGCTCGCGATATGAGATGCCGCTTTCGGGGTCCATGAGCATCTGGCTATAATGGGCTATCTTGTCATCGTCAACATCATATACCATCATCTGGCGGTCGCCGTGACGCAGAGCGTCTGTTACGGTGTCGCGCAGGCGGCTGCGTTCCTTCTCGTTGACTTTCAGACGATCTATGACGAGTTCGATGCTGTGGTTGCGGTAGCGGTCAAGTTTCAGGCCGTAAGTTATCTCGCGTATCTCGCCGTCGACACGCACGTTGAGAAACCCTTTTTTGCGCAGTGTCTCAAATAGCTCCTTGTAATGGCCCTTACGGTTTTTGACCAATGGCGATAATATGTATATCTTATGCCCGGCGTACTTTTCAAGGATTATATCTACTATCTTCTCTTCATTATACTTGACCATTTCCTTACCGGTCACATAACTACGGGCGTGACCGGCACGCGCAAAAAGCAGACGCAGATAGTCATATATTTCGGTGGTGGTGCCTATGGTGCTTCGCGGATTGCGGTTAATGGTCTTCTGCTCGATGGCAATTACAGGGCTGAGACCGCTGATATGGTCGACATCGGGACGCTCGAGACCTCCGAGCATGCTGCGCGCATAGCTCGAGAATGTCTCGATGTAACGGCGCTGGCCCTCGGCATATATTGTGTCAAAGGCAAGCGACGACTTACCGCTGCCGCTCAGACCGGTTATTACGGTAAGTTTATTATGTGGTATATTGACGTCTATATTACGCAGATTATTGACTCTCGCGCCTATTACTGACACAGAGTCGGCGGGAGAGATCTGATGGATGTCTGACATTTCCTGTTACTTGACCCAGTTGGGATTATAAACGTTTTTATTCTGTTTTGACCGATATAGAGAGTCGGCGCGCGGAATTCTTACCTTATAAGTCTTGCCGCTTTTGTTAGTGAGGCTTTTGGCTCTGATCCACGGATTCTCCTCGCGGAGCTGCGCATAGCTGATGCCGTGCTCCTTTGCCCATACAGGCCAGTCTGCTACCGGACCGCTAACCTCTACGACGTCACACTCGGTCGGATAATAGAGCTGATCAGCCTCAAGATGATAACCGTAAGCCGCCGGATTCTCGAGTATTGTCTTCATGGCGAGTATGCGGAAAACATAGCGCGAGGTCTCCTCGTTGAGATAGAGGTCAAACGAGTTGTCGGCAAGCTGTTTGTCAAGTTCGCCTGTAATGCGCGCAAACCCGGCGTTGAAAGCAGCCATCACCGAGGGCCAGTCGCCGTATTTGGCGAGTCCGTCCCTGAAATAACGACTTGCTGCAGCCGTAGCTTTATCTATGTCATATCGCTCGTCGGCCTCATCATTGACCTCGAGTCCGTACTGTTTTGCGGTAGAGGGGATGAACTGCCAGAATCCGGCAGCCTTGGCCGGAGAGTAAGCTCGTGGATTGAGCGAGCTCTCGACACAGGCGAGATAGAGCAGATCGAGCGGCATGCCGTTCTTCTTCAATTGCTCGGCCATGCGGGGGAAGTATTTGTTGGCGCGCTTTATAATCAGCAATGTCGAGCCATGTGTATATGCGAGTGATGCTAACTCACGGTCAAAACGCTCATACATATCAGCGCGGTCGAGCTTGATGCTCTTGCCGCAGAAATTGACCGAAGCAGGCACATCAGGGTTAAAGACCGGCGAGAAATCATAGTCTTCGACTGACGGATGAGACGGCTCGGCCATCAGAGGGTTGCCTGTCAAAAGTAAGGCGGATGCGGTAAGCGCTGAAGAAAGTATTATTGTGGAAATCGTTTTTTTCATTTGTTAAAAGCTTTATTTATTCGGCCGGAGCGGAAGTTGACGAGCCGTTGCGGTCTGACAGACCGATTATGTTTATGTCACCGCTGAGCTTATACTCGCGGCCGTCTGCTCCTGTGGCCTTAATTACATAATAATATACACCTGCGGGGACATATTTGCCGCGGTACTTTCCGTCCCAGCCCTGTGACGGGTCGGTGAACGAAAACATTTCGGCGCCCCAGCGGTTGAAGATGTGACATTCAAAACTTACGATAGATTTATAGCTGACACGCCACTCGTCGTTGATGCCGGGTGTCGACGTCGGGGTGAAGGCGTTAGGGCAGTCTAACTTCGACTCGCCGATAAAGACTTCGTATGTCGGACCGTAGTATTCACATGTACCGTCGGCGTCAGCGCAGTAGAGTCGGACGTAAGTAGTGCCTTGATCCTGAAATGTATAATTTATATCAAAATCGGTGTAACGGTCATATATCGGGTCAAACTCGGGATAGTGGGAGAACTGCCATTCATGGAAAATCGCGGCATCCGTCACTGCGGCATGAAAATCGATCTCGCACGGAGCCGAGCCGCCCAAGGCGGCCGCATCGTCTTTTTGCTCGTTTGCCACATCGCGGCGCTGCTGCTCGGCCGATGTCTCGGCGGCAACGTGGCGGGTGGTGAAAACCGAGCTTTCGACTGTCTGTCCGCGTCCCCATGCCTCAAGGAAACGGTCGCCCGTGAGTTTGAACGAACTGTCACAGTATGGCGCGTCAACAGACAGAGTAGGGCGAAGATAGTCTAAATCCTCAGTCACTTCGGTCTGACGGTAGGCAGCGGTCGTCTCATCATATACAAGAGTCATATAAGAGAGCTTTATACCGCGGTCTATCTCAACCGGGCGCGCGTTGATATCGTAACAGACTATACGG
The DNA here is from genome assembly GCA_019415705.1 of Bacteroidales bacterium. Classification (GTDB taxonomy): domain Bacteria; phylum Bacteroidota; class Bacteroidia; order Bacteroidales; family Muribaculaceae; genus CAG-873. Next base: position 21,876 of record DXYS01000026.1, read on the forward strand.
TCAGCCGCGCCTGTGACGTCAATCATCGTGCGGTCACAATCCTGCTCGGAGGCAAAATTTATAGCACTGACATCATAGGCGTGATGCGTATAGTCGACAATCCAGAAATAGTATGAGCGGCCGCCGTAAGTGGCCACAACACCCGTATCGCCATCGCCTAAAGCCAATGACGTGCCATGACCCGCAGGCTCGGCATAAGCCGCACCGGACGCACCATAGACGCTCCAGTCGACCGACTGAGCCCCGTCAATCGTCACCGTGAGGCCGGTTGTACCGTCGACAACATATATGCCTTCAAGGCCTGTAGACGGAGCAACCTCGACAGTGACTGCCGGAGACTTAAGACCGTTGAAATTAAGTTGCGCGCCGAAAGCCGGCACTGAGACAAGCGCTGATATTATAGCTATAATCGGTTTCATTTATGATTGTCAAACGTCGGGCCGTCATTCAGGTCCGACCATTATACAAAGTTACGTAATTTTCTCCTTTTATCAAAAGGCTCACATTATTAACGGCAACTCAATTAATATTATTTTAGAGTTTTTCGGCAGTACACTCCCCTGACTTGAAGCAAACTTAAAATAATGTTGATATTTAGAATGTCTGCGACTGCCCACAATCCAAAAATATATTGTAAATTTGCCGTTGTAAAACCGGGCCCCGAGGGCCTACGCCAATCAGTCTCTGAGCTATGCAATCAAAAAGCCTCGTATCAATCGACGACATCTCGCGTGACGAGATGCTCGATTTGTTAGCGCGCGCACGCTATTTTGAAGAAAATCCCAACAGTAAGATTCTTGACGGCAAAGTTGTTGCCACACTCTTTTTCGAGCCGTCGACCCGTACCCGTCTGAGTTTCGAAACAGCTGTCAACCGCCTCGGCGGCCGTGTGATCGGTTTCTCCGACGCCAACTCGACCAGTACGTCAAAGGGCGAGACTCTTAAAGACACCATCAAGATGGTGGCAAACTATGTCGACCTGATTGTAATGCGCCATCACATTGAGGGCGCCGCACGCTATGCGACCGAGGTCACCGACGTGCCCATCATCAATGCCGGCGACGGCGCCAATCAGCATCCGTCGCAGACCATGCTCGACCTCTACTCGATTTACAAGACTCAGGGCACACTGCATAACCTGACCGTCACAATGGTCGGCGACCTCAAATACGGCCGCACCGTCCACTCACTGCTGATGGCTCTGCAATACTTCAACCCGACATTCAATTTCATTGCCGCTGACGAACTCCGCATGCCTGTCGAATATCGCAATTTTTGCGATGAAAAGGGTATAAAATACACCGAATCGAGCGATTTCAGCAGCGACATCATCAATTCGAGTGATATTATTTATATGACACGCGTGCAACGCGAACGTTTCAGCGACATACTTGAGTATGAGCGTGTCAAAGACCGCTACACTCTGCGAAACTCCATGCTCGACAACTCAAAACCCAACCTGAAAATACTCCACCCGCTGCCACGTGTCAACGAAATTGACCGTGATGTCGACGACAATCCCAAAGCATATTACTTCGAGCAGGCCCGCAACGGACTCTACGCCCGACAGGCCATTATCACCCGCGCCTTAGGTATCGACCCGCGCAAATGACAACCCGCATAGTCTGACCGTAAACCATATCATCATAATGGCCACCAATAAAAAAGAACTCGCAGTAGCCGCCCTGCGTGACGGCACTGTAATCGACCGCATCCCGTCGTCGGTGCTCTTCAAAGCCGTAAAACTTCTCGGCATCGAGAATCTTGACCGCCATGTAACTATCGGCAACAACCTCGAGAGCCGCAAACTCGGCGCCACAAAAGGCATCATCAAGATTGCTGACACCGAGTTCCCCGAGTCTGTGCTCAACCGCATCGCCCTCATCGCCCCGACAGCCGTCGTCAACACGATACGCAACTTTGAGGTAGTCGACAAACGCCCCGTAAAGCTGCCTGACACCATCACAGGCATCGTCAAATGCGACAACCCCAAGTGCATCACCAACAACGAGCCCATGAACACCCGCTTTGAGGTCATCAGCCGCGACCCGGTCGTCATCCGCTGCCACTACTGCAACCACACCGTCGCCGGCAAAGACGCCAAAACTTTATAACGCGCCCGGCAGATGAAACAAAGTTGGAAACCCGGCACAATGGTCTATCCGCTTCCCGCGGCTCTCGTTAGCTGCGGTGTTTATGACGGCGGTAATGACTTGTCAGGCTGCAACTTTCTCACTGTCGCATGGACAGGCACAATCTGCACCAACCCGCCGATGCTATACATCTCGGTGCGTCCCGAGCGCTACTCTCACGAGCTTATAAGCAACACCATGGAGTTTACGCTCAACCTGACGACCGCCGACATGGCTCGCGCTGTCGACTGGGCCGGTGTTAAGTCGGGTCGCGACTTCAATAAATGGCACGAAACCGGACTTACAGCAGTTAAAGGCGTCAAGGTTTCATCGCCAAGTATTGAAGAATCTCCGCTGTCAATCGAGTGCCGTGTCAAAGAGATTATGCGACTCGGCAGCCACGACATGTTTGTGGCCGATGTGCTCAATGTGCTTGCCGACGAACGATACATCAATCCCGAGACTAATGCATTTGATCTGGCGACAGCCCGCCTGATTGCCTATTCACACGGAGGATATTATCCGCTCGAGCCGCAAAGCAAAATCGGCGGATTCGGATTCTCCGTAAAGAAAAAGAAATAATAATCCCAAAACCAAATAACCACACAGTATAATGGAAAGAGACAAACAAATTTTCGACATCATCGAACGTGAGCATCAACGCCAGAAAAAAGGTATTGAGCTTATTGCATCCGAAAACTTTGTCAGTGATCAGGTCCTGCAGGCCATGGGCTCATGCCTGACCAACAAATATGCCGAAGGCTATCCCGGTCACCGTTATTATGGCGGCTGTCAGGTTGTAGACGAGGCTGAGTCACTTGCCATCGAACGTGTTAAGAAACTGTTCGGAGCCGCTTATGCCAACGTGCAGCCCCACTCGGGCGCACAGGCCAACATGGCCGTATTCATGGCCACAATGAAACCCGGTGATAAATTCCTCGGTCTCAACCTCAGCCACGGCGGTCACCTCAGCCACGGCAGCCCCGTCAACTTCTCGGGTCTCGTATTTCAGGCCTTAGAATACAACGTCAAAGAAGACACCGGTCTCGTCGACTATGACCAGATGGAGGAAGTAGCCCTGCGAGAGCGCCCGAAACTCATCATCGGCGGCGCCAGCGCCTACAGCCGCGAGTGGGACTATGCCCGCATGCGTCGCATCGCCGACGAAATCGGCGCCATCCTGATGGTCGACATGGCTCACCCGGCAGGTCTTATCGCAGCCGGCTTGCTCGACAATCCTCTCAAATACGCCCACATCGTCACCTCGACCACTCACAAGACCCTCCGCGGTCCGCGTGGCGGCATCATCCTGCTCGGCGAAGACTTCGATAACCCGTGGGGCAAGAAGAGCCCGAAAGGCGAGATTCGCAAGATGTCGCAGCTCCTCGACTCGGCTGTCTTCCCCGGCGTGCAGGGCGGCCCCCTCGAGCATGTCATCGCAGCCAAGGCCGTTGCCTTCGGCGAGGCTCTGACACCCGAGTTCCACGAGTATCAGAAACAGGTCAAAGAGAACGCCGCAGCTATGGCTGCAGCTCTCAAAGACAAAGGCTACAAGATTATCAGCGGCGGCACTGACAACCACTGCGTCCTCATCGACCTCCGCACCAAATTCCCCGACCTCACCGGCAAAGTCGCCGAGAAAGTGCTCGTTGAGGCTGACATCACAGCCAACAAGAACATGGTGCCTTTCGACAGCCGCTCGCCATTCCAGACATCCGGCGTGCGTCTCGGCACACCGGCCATCACAACTCGCGGCGTCAAAGCCGACAAGATGGGCGAGATTGTCGAAATGATTGACACCGTTCTCTCTGCCCCCGAGGACAACGCCAAGATTGCAGCCGTACGTCAGAAGGTCAACACCATGATGGCAGACTACCCGATGTTTGCATATTGAGCCGCGTCAACGTGACCCGAAACATACATATTATTATAGTTGCAGCGGGCAGCGGGAGCCGATTCGGCTCCGCGCTGCCCAAGCAATTTTGTGAGCTCGACGGCCGGCCGGTGCTTATGCACACGATTGACGCCTTCCGCACAGCTTTGCCCGAGTCCTCGATTGCTGTTGTAATAAGCCAAGACATGAAAGATTTGTGGCTGCAACTATGTGAACTCCATAGCTTTGACTCTCCGCGAATCGTTTTCGGCGGTCCGACAAGATGGGCCTCAGTCGCCAACGCCTTGGCTGGCCCAGCTTGTCCCTGCGACAGCCGCTCGATTATCATGGTCCACGACGGCGCACGCCCACTCATTGACAGCGCGACGCTCCGACGCATCTGCGAAGGATTTAACGCCGCAACCGACGGAGTTCTTCCCACTGTGGCCCTGTCTGACTCCGTCCGTCAGATTGACGCCGAAGGCCACAGTCACGCGCTTGACCGCAACAGTCTCAGAGCCGTTCAGACACCTCAGGCTTTCCGTGCCGACAAGCTCCACGATGCTTACCGTCAGCCGTACCGGCCGACATTCACCGACGATGCATCAGTGATGGAAAGCGCCGGTTATACCTCTCTTAGACTCGTCGAAGGCTCGACTGAAAATATCAAGATCACCAACCCCGACGATATAGCCATCGCCTCGCTGATACTCAGCCACAAAGACCGCTGATGAACTCCCTGCGCTCGTTTGACATAAAATACCTCAAGGGGGTCGGGCCAAAGCGTGCCGAGCTGCTCAATAAAGAGTTGGGCATACGCAGCGCCTATGACCTGCTGCGCCATTATCCAAATAGCTACTTGGACCGCTCGAAGTATTACACTGTCCGCGAGCTCAACGACGAGCTGCCGATGGTGCAGGTAAAGGGCCGTTTCGTCAGCCTAAACGTGATGGGCGAGGGAGCCAAGACACGTCTCGTCGGACTTTTCACCGACGGCACGGCAACGATGGAGGTCGTCTGGTTTCGCAGCATCAAAGTCATCCGACGCAATCTTACGCTCGGCAAGGATTATGTGCTTTTCGGCAAACCGACGAGCTACTTGGGCGTCAAACAGATGTCTCACCCTGAGGTAGACACGCCAGAATCGGCCGCCGCAACAACTCAAATCAGAGGCGTCTACCCGCTGACCGAGAAACTGCGCACAGCCGGCATCGGCGCACGTCAGATTTCGGGATGGATCAGCACACTGCTCAAGACTCACAGCACCATCCGTGACTATATGCCGGCCGAGGTGCTGGCCGACAACCGTCTGATAAGTCTGAACGAGGCTGTCAACGAGATACATTTTCCGTCATCAAACGAGAAGCTCCAAGCCGCGCGGCTGCGCCTGAAATTTGACGAACTGTTTATGATTCAGGTCGACATGCTGCGCAAATCCTTTAAGCGTCGCAGCGCTTCTGTCGGCCACCGATTCACTCGCGTAGGAGACACGTTCAACCGCTTTTATCGCGAATGTCTGCCGTTTGACCTCACAGATGCGCAAAAACGTGTCATAAAAGAAATACGCGCCGATGTGAACACAGGCCGCCAGATGAACCGTCTCGTGCAAGGCGACGTGGGCAGCGGCAAGACCCTTGTCGCTCTCATGTCTATGCTTCTCGCCTTAGACAACGGCTTTCAGGCCTGCCTGATGGCGCCGACAGAAATTCTCGCCACTCAGCATTACGAGTCCATCTCCGAGATGCTCGAGCCTTTGGGCATAAATGTCAAGCTGCTTACAGGCTCGACGCGCCGCAAACTGCGCGAACAGATTGACACCGAGCTGCGCGACGGCTCGCTAAAGATACTCATCGGCACACATGCCGTCATTGAGGACAACGTAGTCTTCAACAATCTCGGCCTTGTCGTAATTGACGAGCAGCACCGTTTCGGCGTAGCCCAGCGAGCCCGTCTGTGGAGCAAAGGCGACATCACGCCTCATGTCCTTGTCATGACCGCAACGCCCATCCCGCGCACTCTCGCCATGACCGTCTACGGTGATCTCGATGTCTCTGTCATCGACCAATTGCCTCCCGGCCGCAAACCGGTCGAGACTGTCCTGCGCTATGACGAACAGCGCCTGCAGGTCTACAAGGGTGTTTACTCCCAGCTGCGCCTCGGACGTCAGATTTATATTGTCTATCCGCTAATCGAGGAGAACGAGAAAATCGACCTGCGCAGTCTCGAGGAGGGCTACAAAATTGTCTGTGACACCTTTAAGGATTATCGCGTGGCCTATGTCCACGGCCGCATGAAACCCGCCGAAAAAGATTATCAGATGTCGCTTTTCGCCTCAGCTCAGGCCGACATTCTCGTCGCCACGACCGTCATCGAGGTAGGCGTCAATGTGCCAAACGCGTCGGTGATGATTATCGAGAACGCCGAGCGCTTCGGCCTCTCGCAGCTCCACCAGCTCAGAGGCAGAGTAGGGCGCGGAGCCGACCAGAGCTATTGCATACTCATGTCGCGGCGCAACATCGCCAAGGACACACGCCGCCGTCTCGAACTCATGACACAGACCTCTGACGGCTTTGTTATTGCCGAGGCCGATATGGAGATGCGCGGGCCCGGCGACATCGAGGGCACGATGCAGAGCGGCATAGCCTTTGACCTCCACATAGCCAATCTTGCCTCCGACGGCCAGATTATCGCCCTTGCTCGCAAATCAGCCGAAAAACTAATAGAGGCAGACCCCTCGCTGAACGCGCCTTCAAACACTGCTCTTGCGCGCGAACTCGCAGCGGCCCGTCCGTCAGTCGACTGGAGCCGCATTTCCTGAAATCCTTATACCTTTTATTAACGCTTGACCTTTTCAGGGTTGCGTGCTATGAATTCCTTCCAGCTGCTGCAGCTCTTGGGGCCGACCGGTCGCTGTGACTCATAGAAATGACAGAGCGCGGCAGCGAGGGCGTCAGTCGCATCAAGTTTGGCCGGCAAACTATCGGCCGGTATGTCAAGTATGCGCCGCAGCATCTCACAGACCTGCTCCTTTGACGCGGCTCCGGTGCCGGTAATAGCCATCTTTATCTTGCGCGGCTCATACTCGTGTATGGGCACATCGCGTGACAGAGCCGCGGCCATCGCCACACCCTGCGCGCGACCTAACTTTAGCATCGACTGGACGTTTTTGCCGAAGAACGGCGCCTCTATCGCCATTTCGTCCGGCAGAAAGCCCTCGACGAGACCCAACACCCGGTCATAGATATATTTAAGTCTCAGATAATGACTGTCCTGACGGTGCAGCTCGATTACACCGAGCGCTATCATGGCCGGCTTACGACCCTTCACGCCGAGTATGCCGTAGCCCATGACGTTAGTGCCGGGGTCGATGCCGATAATGATTCGGTCCCACTGGCGCAGGGCGTTTTTGTCAGGCTGTGTTACAGGCTGCCGGCCCATCAGATTTCCTCCATCATTGTAGAGAAAAACAGTGCCTTCTCGCCCCAGCGTCGGTGCATGTCAGACTCTAATCGGCTTAGCTCGTCATGCGAGGTCCATTGCGCCACAGCCTCGGGGCTCTCGGCCTTAAGATGAAGCGCAAACGAACTGACGTCGCAACCGTCGGGCGACGGCGGCAGCATCAGGCGGCAGAGCATATGCGAACTGAAGATGCCCGTGGCGAGCGCTGATTTGATATACTCGTCGCGCAGCCATTGCAGCAATTCGCCGGCCACAGACGGGTCGGCATGAAATGTGGTATTGTAGACAATCATTTTTCGGTGGTTAAATTACGTTCGCCGCGTTTCAGCTCCCTTTTGTGCCGGAAAAACCGCGGCACAAAACTCAGATGACGCAGCAGAGTGGGGAAGAAACCATAATAATGCGACATGATGCGAAAGCGCTCGACGAGCGAGCGACGGCGGTTGGCGGTCGTGGTCCCTTCGCTGAGAAAATCGGCTGTGACACATCCGGTATAAACGTTCTGACGCGAATGTTGCAGACAGCGTATCACCCACTCATAGTCGGCCGAAAAACGCCAACTGACATCATAAAGGGGCGTTATGCGGCGCAAAACAGCCATGGCCTGATGGCAGACCAACATACCCTCTGCAAACGATTTGAGCGAGAGCTGCTCCGGAGCCTCTAAATGACGTCCGGCTATCTTACGTCCGTCTTTATCTACAAGATCTGTCTGTCCGTAAACTATACCGGGATAATCATTGTCCATTATGGCCTTGGCATAGGTCTCTAACGTATCTGACGAGTGAAATCTGTCGCCGGCGTTAAGGAAGATGACATAATCGCCTTTGGCCCGGCTGAGGCCCTTGTTCATGGCGTCATAGATGCCCTTGTCGCGCTCGGATGTGACCTTGCGCAACTCGTTGGGTTGGGATGCCAACAGCTTGAGCGTGCCGTCTGTCGACCCTCCGTCGACAATCAGATGCTCATAGAGCCGACATGTCTGAGAGTCTACACTCCTCAGGGTAGGCCCGAGGGTGTCTGCAGCATTATAGCATACGGTGATTATTGAAAATAAAGGTGTCATCGGCCTATAAACAACATCGTTGTACTTTGTCCAACAAAATTAATCAAAATCGGCGATTTATCATATATAATAATACCAAAAGACTTCAAAAAGATACGACATTAGGCCGTTGCAGTTGCACGGCTGATTTAATTTATTTAATTTTGCACCTTGATTGGAGCAAGCCTCCTGTTCATGAATATTTTACAATAATAATGGAAATTGTAAGAACTATCGCCCGGCTCCGCGAAGCAGTCGCGGATGCACGCAGCAAAGGTCTCTCGGTTGGCCTCGTGCCCACAATGGGAGCCCTCCATAAAGGCCACATGTCACTCATCGAGCGTGCGCGCCGCGAGTGTGACGTCGTCGTTGTCAGCGACTTCGTCAACCCGACCCAGTTTAACAACCCGGATGATTTGCGCACATATCCGCGCACCGAGGAGGCCGACTGTCAGAAGATGGAGACGGCCGGTGTCGACTACGCGTTCATTCCCTCGGTCGAAGAAATTTATCCCGAGCCGGACACTCGTGTCTTTGACCTCGGTCCCGTCGCAGAAGTAATGGAGGGAGCCATGCGTCCCGGCCACTTCAACGGTGTCGCACAGATTGTAAGCAAGCTCTTTGATATCGTCACGCCTGATAAAGCTTATTTCGGCGAAAAAGATTTCCAGCAGATTGCCGTTATCCGACGCATGGTCGAGCTTATCGGCCGGGGACCCGAGATTGTCGCCTGTCCCATTCTGCGCGAGAACGACGGTCTGGCCATGAGTTCGCGCAACGTGCGTCTTTCGGCCGAGCAGCGCGCCATAGCCCCGGGTATTCACCGTGTGCTCGTCGACGCTGTCGACTATGCTGCTGACCATACTGCAGCCGAGACCGAGCGGTTCGTCACCGAGACAATCAACGCCATCGACGGCCTTGATACCGAATACTTCAAGATTGTCGATGCACTGACCATGCAGCCGGTCGAACCGCAGATGCGCCCCGACGCATCGACTGTCGGCTGCGTGACCGTTTACTGCGGCGATGTCCGACTGATTGACAACATCAGATTTAAATAATTGAAATCTGCACTTATGACTATGAACGTCGAAGTACTGAAATCTAAAATACATCGTGTCACCGTCACCGAGGCGCGTCTCGATTATATCGGCAGCATAACCATCGACGAAGACCTGATGGACGCCGCAGGCATCATAGCCGGCGAACGCGTATATATTGTAAACAACAACAATGGCGCACGCCTCGACACATACACCATCCCCGGCGAACGAGGCAGCGGAGTAATCTGCCTCAACGGTGCGGCCGCACGTCTCGTGCAGCCAGGCGACATAGTCATCATCATGAGCTATGCCACTATGCCCATCGAGGAGGCACGCACTTTCAAGCCCTCTGTCATCTTCCCCGATACGGCCACAAACAGACTGATTAAATAAATCTTAGCCCAAACCATAAAGCCCTATGTTTGAAAAACTCAGCGACAGACTCGAACGCAGTTTCAAAATCCTCAAAGGCCAAGGCAAAATCACCGAAATCAACGTTGCCGAGACCCTTAAGGACGTCAGACGTGCGCTCATCGACGCCGACGTCAACTATAAAGTAGCCAAGACATTCACCGACACCGTCAAGCAGAAAGCCCTCGGTCAGAACGTTATCAACGCCATCAAGCCGAGCGAACTCATGGTCAAGATTGTCCATGACGAACTTACGGCTCTTATGGGCGGCAATGTTGCTCCACTCAATCTCGAAGGCAAACCGGCCATCATTCTCATGTCAGGCCTTCAGGGCTCGGGCAAGACGACTTTCTCGGGCAAACTCGCCAAAAAACTTAAGAGCGAGAAAGGCATGCGTCCGCTGCTCGTGGCCTGCGACGTCTATCGTCCCGCCGCTATCGATCAGCTAAAAGTTCTCGGTCAGTCTATAGACGTTCCCGTCTACACTGAGGAAGGCAGCAAAAATCCGGTCGAAATAGCGCGTCACGCTATCGACTATGCGCGCACAAACCATCACGACCTCGTGATTGTCGATACTGCCGGCCGACTCGCCGTCGACGAGCAGATGATGGACGAAATCGAGGCCATCAAAAATGCCATTCGCCCGTCTGAGGTTCTCTTTGTCGTCGACGCCATGACAGGTCAGGACGCCGTCAATACGGCCAAGGCCTTCAACGAACGTCTCGACTTCGGAGGTGTTGTCCTCACTAAACTTGACGGCGATACCCGCGGTGGTGCCGCATTGTCGATTCGTTCGGTCGTCAACAAGCCTATCAAATTTGTGGGCACCGGCGAGGGTCTCGACGGCCTCGACGCTTTCCATCCCAACCGCATGGCTGACCGTATCCTCGGCATGGGCGATATCGTCTCTCTCGTCGAGAAGGCCCAGCAGCAGTACGACGAGAAAGAAGCCGCCGAGATTGCAGCCAAACTGCGCAAAAACCAGTTTACGTTCAACGATTTCCTGCGCCAGATTCAGCAAATCAAGAAGATGGGCAACATCAAAGACCTCGCGTCTATGATACCCGGTGTGGGCAAAGCCATCAAAGATATTGACATCGACGACAATGCCTTCAAGGGCATCGAAGCCATCATCATGTCCATGACTCCATACGAGCGCGAACATCCCGAGATTATCACAGGCTCACGCCGTCAGCGCATCGCCAAGGGCTCGGGCACATCTGCTCAGGAAGTCAACCGCCTGCTCAAGCAGTTTGACGATATGCGCAAGATGATGAAGATGGCCACAACCATGCGTAACCCCATGAAAATGATGCGCCAGATGAAAGGCGGTCGCAGATAAACTTATAAGCTATGACTATAATCGACGGAAAAAAAGTAGCGGCCGAAATCAAAGCCGATATCGCCGCTCAGGTAGCCGAAATGACAGCGCGAGGCGAGCGTCGCCCGTGCCTCGCAGCCATCCTTGTCGGTCACGACGGCGGCAGCGAGACTTACGTTGCCAACAAAATCAAGGCCTGCGCCGAGTGCGGATTCGAGTCAAAGCTCATCCGCTTTGAGGACGATGCCACCGAGGCGGAGCTCCTTGCCGAAATCAAGCGCCTTAACGAAGACGATACGGTCGACGGCTTTATCGTGCAGATGCCGCTTCCGCGCCACATCGACGAGCAGCGCGTCATCGAGGCCGTTGACCCGCGCAAAGACGTCGACGGCTTCCATCCCATTAACGTCGGCCGACTGTCGATTGGTCTGCCTTGCTTTAAATCAGCCACTCCCGCCGGCATTATCGAGCTCCTCCGTCATTACAACATCGAGACCGACGGCCGCCACGTCGTCGTCATAGGCCGCAGCAACATCGTGGGCAAGCCCATGGCAGCCCTGCTGATGCAGAAAGGCTATCCCGGTAATGCCACGGTGACCGTCTGCCACAGCGCCACTAAAAATCTCTCCGACATCACGCGTCAGGCTGACATCATCATCGCCGCGCTCGGCCGTCCCGGCTTTGTCACAGCCGATATGGTCAAGGAGGGTGCTACAATCATCGACGTCGGCACGACACGCGTTCCCGACAGCTCGCGAAAAAGCGGATTCCGCCTCTCCGGCGACGTTGATTTCGAGAATGTGGCCCCCAAATGCAGCTTTATCACGCCGGTGCCGGGCGGAGTAGGGCCTATGACCATCTGCAACCTTATGATCAACACTCTGCAGGCCGCCAAAAACCGTAAATAACACGCCCCTTACGCGATGCAAGTCATCCCGATATACGTCAGCCTGATTAGCCTTGTATTAGGGTTAGATCAGGCTGAAATTGTATTTGTTGGCGACGCCATGCAGCATCAGGCCCAGCTTGAGGCCGCAAGACGCCACAGCAACAAATATGACTACTCGGGATGCTTTGACGACATCCGTCCCTATGTCGAGAGTGCCGACTACGCCGTCGTCAATCTTGAGACGCCCATAGGCTCGACTAATTTCACCGGCTATCCCTGCTTCAATTCGCCCGCATCTTATGTCGACGCGCTCGCCGACGCAGGTTTTGACCTCTTTCTGACAGCCAATAATCACACGCTCGACCGCGGCGACAACGGCCTCCACGCCACCATAGACAGTCTCGACAGACGCGGACTCGACCATATCGGCACATACCACAACCGCGCTCACCGCTACACCACAAACTGCCTCGTAAAAAACATCTCGGGCATCAAAGTGGGATTCGTCAACTACACATATGGTACAAACGGCATAAGCGTTCGCAAAGACGCCGTGGTCAACTATATTGACACTATGCTAATCAGCCGCGACATCGAGACGCTGCGCCGTGACGGAGCCGAAATAATTACTGTCGCGCTTCACTGGGGCAATGAGTATC
>DXYS01000026.1:34717-37204 GCA_019415705.1 Bacteroidales bacterium
ATGAGTATCAACTCATTAACAATCAGTCACAAACGCGCCTCGCACATTATTTGGTTGACAAAGGCGTTGACCTCGTCATCGGAGGACACCCGCATGTCATCCAACCTATGGAAATTGTTGATTCGCCGGCTACCGGACGCAAATCACTGATTGTCTATTCATTAGGCAATTTCATCTCTAACATGAAGACACGCGACACCCGTGGAGGCGCCATGCTTCGCGTCAAATTAGGCCGCGACACTGACGGCCACGCGCAGCTCATAGACGCCTCTTATCGACTCATTTTCACTTTGCCCCCTGAGAATGGCAAAAATTTCCGCGTCGTCGACGCCCGTGACTATCTGATGAACTCTAAAGGGCTGTGGCACAACCGCTGCAAAGAATTCGTCAAATCCGCCACCGACATCTTCCGCACCCACAACAAAAACGTTGCAGAAGACTAAGACTACTCCGAGGGAAATCAACCAATCTCTGAGCAATTGAAAATGATTTAGCTTTCAAAAAGTAGGAACGTTCCTTTGGCACGTAAAATTTAGCCACCAATCCATTATAAGCATATTATACATGCCGGCACGGTCTTCGACTGCTCTGGCATGTCCCTTCATTTCAGTTGGTTATACGTCAACGGAAGCGCCATCGGCGCGTCAGCGCTGCAGCGCAGCGCCGTAGGTGAGCCTATGACAAGCTGACTGTAGGTCAGCGCAGTCATAGGTAATTAATCACGAATGATAATTCACCCTGTAGGGGTGACGCATCCTTCTAAATCTCATCTATTTGAGCACCAAAACACTATATCCGTAGGGATTACATGCGCGGCCACAGACCGCTCACAACCCCGGAATACGCTCGCAACGCGTTTTTGGGACTTCATACCATCCGTCTAACATGTTTCTCGAAGAGAATAAACTATTCCCCCGCATTAGACGGCTTGAAAATCTCGAAACTATTATCGGTATAAAAAACCATTATGCTCTGTATGCGCTTTGAGCGGTCTGCATTTAGAGTGTAGGCCGACGACTTTGCAAAATCATGGATGTCTGCCTGATTTTCGCTCCCCAAACTCGACTGAGCAGGTCTCTGAGCCCTCTCTCCGGTCAAATCGACGAGCTTAGATTTTTCCGACCCACTTTCAGTGAACTCGTCTGCAAAAAGAATATCGCTCGCAGTAGACTGATTTACAACATCTTCATCATCCGATAGAGATGAAAAGAGCCCGTCTTTCGGCTCTGAGGATTCAATATTTGAAATACTCTCCATCTCTCCGTCACCAAAAAGCAACCACATCACGTTTAGCTCAGGAAACGTATCATGAATCTTACGAATCAGGTCACTCGAGATTTTTTTTGCACCGTCACCCTGATTACGCCGGCCATTCAGTAATTGTGAAAGAGTAGGGCGGGGTATCTGAGCTGCGTCTGCAAATTGAGAACTCGATAACTGTTTACGCTCCATAAAGGACTTTAAACGCGAAATTATGTTACTTTTATCTGTTTCCATATGGAAATTTACATTTTCATAGCGATACGCAAATGTAATCAATAAAATCAAATTTTCCAAATTTGCAATCGCAAACGCTGCACCTAAATTCACTGTATGCAAACACAAATTATATCTTACCAATCTCAACTTAGCTACAAATAATTTAAAGCATGGATTTATATTATCATGCCATTATACTAATAATCAATATATTACATGCAATCAAACCGCAGAATTATTCGCCACGCCATGTATAGCGCTTAATAATTTAAACATACACTATAAAAATAACATATAATTAGTATGATTATCAGCTTACACCGGCTAATAATTACTAATGTTAACTACTTTTCCAAGCCTAAATGATGAAACTCCAAACCGTTCTAAAGTGCAAATTAGCGAAGTGAATTTGTATTTCGTTTCTTGAAAATCTTTAGTGAGATTATAAATCGGACCCGTAAATTTTCGTTTGCGATACTTAATTTCTCCAGTTTGCAATTGTAACATTTGATTTTAAAAACATTCAAATTGCAAATTCAAACCATTTCTATCTCAAAATTTCAAAATTCACTTACGCCTCTAAAGAACGTTTGTTTTATAACAATCTCAGCGCGTTAAAGTATCAATATTTTAGAGCTAAAGTATCTGCATCTTTCATATTATTAACAATTTATAGAAACATTAGCTCAATTTCGGCAATTCCCCACAAAACACTCAGAAAAATCAATGCACCAAATAATCGCCTAAAAACATCATTAGCTCCGGTAATCAGACACATCAAACCAATCAGAGCTATTAGACTCATCAGACTAATCAGACTAATCAGACTAATCAGCTCCATCAGACTAATCAGACTAATCAGCTCCATCAGCACAACAGACACATCAGCCCTCATCAGACCCATCAGATACAACATACACACTAGCCCCATCAGACCCGTCAGACTCATCAGACCCGTCAGACTCATCAGACCCGTCAGACTCATCAGACCCGTCAGACTCATCAGAC
>DXYS01000026.1:37304-71463 GCA_019415705.1 Bacteroidales bacterium
CTCATCAGACTCATCAGACTCATCAGACTCATCAGACTCATCAGACTCATCAGACTCATCAGACCCATCAGACCCATCAGACCCATCAGACCCATCAAACTCATAAGACTCATTAGACTCATAATATTTATTTCTTTTACTACCGGGAGGGGATATCATAGTGTCATTATATTTTCGCCCCAAATTATATTATCTTAAATTCACCAGAACATAAATTTAACATAATATTAATTATGTATTTTATGAATAGGAATTTATTTGATAGTTCCCACAGGAATTTCGGCAAATTGTGATTATGGTTTATTTGACGCGCATATTGTATCTATGTTTTTTTGGCGCGCTCCTTATAACCAATTTAACAGGAAGTTCGTTTGGAGCTCATGTGCATCATGTGCAATTGTATTATTTAAGTGGCCGTCTCCATGTCTCATCGTGACATAATTATTATGTCATAATTTGTGAGCATTAGCCGGATTGTCTAATTTTGCATTTAAACCGTACACATTTAATCATTGATTAAAAATGATTATCACTTGTAAATTTATGCCCAAAGGTATTTGCCTGAATTTATTCGGAACTTTTTGGACAAGGGATTCAAGTTGGATTGATGAATATGTTATCAACCATGAGAAGATTCACACTGCGCAGCAGCGAGAATTACTCTTCATCCCGTTTTACATTTTCTACATACTCGAGTGGATTGTCAAGTTCCTAAAATACAGGAATATGCAAGACAGCTATTACAATATTTCGTTTGAAAGAGAGGCTTATCTATACGGTCATGATCTCTCATATCTACAAAATCGAAAGCATTATACATGGCTAAAACATCTGTCAAAACGCTGAAATAATCCGGTTTAGATCTATCAATTCTAATGACCGATAAACAAATAATAGTTTGATAGCTAATAATTTATATCGATATGAATTTAAAAGCATGGATTGAGGCGATGCGTCTGCGCACACTGCCTGTTTCGATAGCCGGCGTGTTAACAGCCGTGGCATACGCCATACTCGACGGCTGCTTCTTGTGGATGCCGGCCCTACTCTGTCTCATTTTTGCACTATTAGCTCAGATCGCATCAAATTTTGCCAACGAATATTATGACTTCAAGGGAGGCCTTGACCGTGTCGGTCGCGAAGGGCCGAGACGCGGTGTCACCGAGGGCGACATCACTCCCCGTGCCATGAAGACAGCAACATATCTAACGCTCGGCATAGCATGTGCCATAGGCTGTAGCCTGATCTTATGGGGCGGTTGGTGGCTACTCGCTGCCGGCATAGTCATCGCATTGGCTGTCGTGGCATACAGCACAGGTCCCTACCCCTTGTCACATCATGGCTTGGGCGAAGTAGCCGTTATGTTTTTCTTCGGCATTATCCCCGTCAACCTGACATATTATATCATGTCTTCGGCGTGGTCCACTGACGTATTTTTAGGGTCGCTGTCGATTGGCTTTATGGGTGCAAACGTATTGATTATCAACAACTATCGCGATCGTGACGATGACGCAGCTGTTGGCAAACACACGCTTGCCGTAATGTTCGGTCTTAAGACAATGGCCGCTATCTATCTGATAAACGGACTTATGGCAGTGTTGCTGATGCTGCCTACATGGCTCACAATGTCCTCCATAACTTTAATTGTGCCTGCAATTTATTTAATCGTCCACATTTTCCTGTCTGTAAAAATGAGACATTTGTCAGGACATAAACTCAACCCCTTGTTAGGCATGACCGCTATACTTATGTTTATATATGCTTTCCTATTTCTATTAACAGCCATTTTTTCGTAATAAAAGGCCTTCAAGAGCATCCATAAATTTGTACCTTTGCATAAATTTGTCATCAATATGAACATCAAAAAAATATCTGCGGATTTCATAGTGAAGCATAAGGTCAGATTCTCAGACCTTTATTCTCTTTTAATTCTCACTCCCGCCGATCTGTCTCCGCTGCCCGAGATACTTCCGGGTCAATTCGTGCAGGTCGAAATAGCCGACTCAAAAACGACGTACTTAAGACGCCCTATTTCAGTCAATTTTGTAGACTATGAGCATAACGAACTATGGCTGTTGGTCCGCGCTGCCGGTGACGGCACACGCCATCTGACAGCCGCCGTAGAGGGCGCAATTATCAATATCGTCCTCCCGCTCGGCCGCGGTTTCAGTATCCCACAGTCGCCCGATAGCCGCATCTTGCTCATCGGCGGCGGCGTCGGCGTAGCCCCCCTGCTCTACTTCGGCGCGCGTCTCGCCGAGGCCGGCATAAGGCCCGAATTTCTGCTTGGCGCACGCTCGGCCTCTGATCTCTTGGAGACCGAGTATTTCGAGCAGTACGGCAACCTTAATATCTCGACCGAAGACGGTACGTCCGGTGAAAAAGGCCTCGTCACCGTCAACAGCGCGCTTGACCACCCGTTTGACATGATAGCCTGCTGTGGCCCGATGCCCATGATGAAGGCCGTCGCAAAAATTGCCCGCGACAAAGGCATCGACTGCGAAGTTTCGCTCGAGAACATGATGGCATGCGGTCTCGGCGCCTGCCTCTGCTGTGTGGAGAAAAATTCTGAAGGCCATAATGTCTGCGTATGCACTGACGGCCCCGTATTCAATATCAATCAGTTATCATGGTAGATTTATCTGTAAAATTAGGACAGCTCTCGCTCAAGAATCCTGTTCTGACTGCCTCCGGAACATTTGGCTACGGCGAGGAATTTGCCGATTTCGTCGACCTCAACCGTCTCGGCGGTTTTATCGTCAAAGGCACAACGCTTGAGCCGCGCGAAGGCAATGACTATCCGCGCATGGCCGAGACTCCGTCGGGCATGCTCAATGCCGTCGGTCTGCAAAACAAAGGTGTAGACTATTTTATCGAACACATCTACCCTCGCATATCTCACTATCAGAGTGAAATTATTGTAAATGTTTCCGGCAAATGTGTCGAAGACTATGTCACCGTCTGCGAGAAGCTCTCAGCACTCGACTGCATCCACGCCATCGAGGTGAACATCTCTTGTCCTAATGTCAAACAAGGCGGCATGGCCTATGGCACGACCTGTGCCGGGGCAGCCGAGGTGACATCAGCCGTGCGCAAAGCATGGCCACGCCACATGATTGTCAAGCTCTCGCCCAATGTGACCTCTATCGCCGACATCGCGCTCGCTGTCGAGGATGCGGGCGCTGACAGTGTTTCGCTCATCAACACCCTGCTCGGCATGGCTGTTGACGTCGAGCGTCGCCGCCCCTGCCTCTCTACAATCACAGGAGGCCTTTCAGGCGCAGCCGTAAAGCCGGTTGCGGTTAGAATGGTGTGGCAGGTTGCCAAGGCAGTCAAAATCCCCGTAATCGGCCTTGGAGGCATCATGACGGGCCGTGATGCGCTCGAGTTCATTATGGCCGGAGCCACAGCCATCGAAATCGGCACTGCCAATTTCATCAATCCGAAGGCCACAATACATGTTTTAGACGAAATAAACGAATTTTGCGTCCGTCAGGGTGTCAAAGACATCCACGAACTCATAGGCATAATCTGACGCTGTCAGACCCCGCCTTCTTTACGGCCGACAATTACTCTCCCGTCGGCATCAAGACTCAGAATTATTGTCCCCGAAATAAATTCGGTCGCCTCTGTCTCGCGCTCAAAAGGCTCGATTGACACGAGGCGACCGTTGTCGTCAATAGTGACAACAGACAAGCTGTATAGCTGTCCGTCACTGATAATTTTATGACTAAGAATCCGTCTCATCAGTCGACTGAGGCGATGCTGTCTCCGACTGCAGCTGTGGCCATACTGTCAACCTCAACTTTTTCCTCTCGGCGGTTAAGCGGAGTGACCATGCGCTGACGGTAACGCTGGTTGTAAGACTCTGAGTTAAGACGGTTGCGTATCAACATTATGCTGTCGGCCCACAACGTCGTCTGCTGTTTGGGACGCAGCGACATATAGCCGTAGATACGCTCGATTATGCGCGTAGAGTCCGTTGCAAACTTAATTTCCTGCCATCCGTCGCCGTTGATGTCTGAGTTTATCACCTCGCGGGCTCCGTCGCCATACTCGGCGACTATACTCCAGACCGACGGCTCGGAGTTATTGACAAACTTAGCACGCCACGTGTACGAGTCGCCGGCTTCCCAGTTTTCGTCACGGTTAAGCGCAAAGGTAACAATCTTTGACGGCGACAAATCGCTGACACTGATAAACGGCGAATTTGACCAGACATCGACCGAGTCGCCGGCCACCGAAACAGCTTCGGCCGCGATGCGGTTGCCTGTCTCGGCTATTCGCGTCTCGAGGATTTCTATGGTCCTGTCGTAGACCTCCATATAACGCCCGATATTGTGCCCGTACCAGTCAAATGACGTGTCTAACTGAGCCTGCGTGACTCCGTGACGCGCAAGCACCGACTGTTTCATAACAGACAGCATAGAGTCTGACGGATAATCACGGCGATTGAGATCGACGACCGACTCCGCAATATGCATATCGGCCATCAGAGAGGCCATTTCGTCAGGCTCTATTACGTATGACGGCACACGATTGCACGACGTTACGGAAAGTATGACAGCGATGGCCGCCGGCAACGATTTAAGCTTTGCGGCCATTTTCATCGTTCTCAGCCTCAGCCTGTTCGAGACATGTTTCCTTGCCAGAGCCGAGATATTTGGAGTAAAAAAGTATCAGAATAATAACACCGACCGTTATGGCTGCGTCAGCAAAGTTGAATACCGGGTCAAAGAACGAAAAAGTCTCGCCACCGACAAACGGCACCCACTGAGGCCACACGAACGAAAACAGCGGGAAATAGAACATGTCGACCACAAGCCCGTGGAACAGCGACGAATAACCGTCGCCCCATGGCACAAACTGTGCGACAGCCGGCGGGAAGGGATTATTGAAAATCTCGCCGTAAAACACACAGTCAAAAATATTTCCGGCGGCTCCGGCCGTAATCAGCGACACGCAGGCCACGAGTCCGACCGGATATTCACGGCGTCGGCAAAGACGCACTATAATCCATGTCAATACGCCGACTGCAACAATTCTGAACAGCGTCAGAAACAATTTGCTGCCGAACTCCATGCCGAAAGCCATACCGTTATTCTGGACAAAACGGAGATGAAACCAAGAGAAGATTTCGATATCCTCGCCCCAGTACATGTGAGTCTTTACGGCAATCTTTATAATCTGGTCAATGGCAATGACCAACAACGCTATTATTACGGCGACAGTCGCTTTAGATAACTTCATGAAGCAAACAATCGTATTACTTTTTAGCAAGCTTTGAGTCAATGCTGAGCGTGGCGTGGGGCACCGCGCGCAGACGTTCTTTGGGAATAAGACGGCCTGTTTCGCGACAGATGCCGTATGTCTTGTTCTCAATGCGTACCAGCGCGGCCTGAAGATGCTTGATAAACGAGCGCTGACGCTCGGCTAAACGCGCCGTCTCTTCTCGTCCGAGTGTCGAAGCGCCTTCCTCAAGCACCTTGAATGTCGGAGACGTGTCTGCGATGTCATTGCCATTGCTGTTGCTCAGCATGGCGCACAAGCTGTCATATTCACGCTGTGCCTTATCTAATTTTGCGAGAATCAGTTCTTTGAATTCCTGTAGTTCCTCGTCACTGTATCTTGTTTTTTCAGACATAATCTTATCAGTTTAAGCTTATCATTACTTTGGCCTCAACTCCGTCGAGGTCGATTGTCTCAACGCCCTCATCAGAGTTGAGCGACTCGACTGAAATCGACTCTGCGAGCACCTGACGTGCGATATAGTCACCGAATTTACGGACAGCATCGTCAGTTTCGGCATTAGGCTCGAAGACGAGGTTGATGCGGTCGGTAATCTCGTAGTCACGCGATTTGCGGATATTCTGCACACGGTTGACGATATCGCGGGCAATGCCCTCTAAGCGCAACTCGGGAGTGACGGTGACGTCTAAGGCCACTGTCAGATTGCCGTCGTTGGCGACAAGCCATCCGGGGATGTCCTCTGAGAGAATCTCGACGTCAACAGCCTCAATCTTAGCTATAACACCGTCGGCAAGCGTGATGTCGATTGAGCCTTCGCGCTCGAGACGGGCGATGTCTTTCTGGTCCATGGCCTGCAGGGCTGCGGCTGCAGCCTTCATCTGCTTGCCTAATTTCGGGCCGAGCTTCTTGAAGTCAGGCTTGATACGTTTAACAAGGACGCCCTCATCGTTGCCGACAATGCGCATCTCCTTGACATTCACTTCGTTGAGAATCAGCTCGCGCATACTTTCAAGATCATTGCGCTGGCGCTCGTCAAGCGCAGGTATCATCATGGCCGACAGCGGCTGACGCACCTTTAGATTGCTCTTGCGGCGGAGCGAGAGCACCATCGAGGTGACGCGCTGGGCCACGTCCATGCGCTCCTCGAGTGCCTTGTCAATGGCTTTTTCATCGACAGCGGGCCACATCGAAAGATGGACAGACTTTGTATCGTCGCCCATAAGGTCACGATACAGACGGTCAGCGTAGAACGGCGAAACCGGAGCCATCAGCTGGGCGATGGTCTTGAGGCAGGTGTAAAGCGTCTGATATGCCGAGAGCTTGTCTTCGGTCAGACCGCCGCCCCAGAAACGTTTGCGGTTAAGGCGCACATACCAGTTAGACAGATTGTCGATGACAAAGTCATTGATGGCACGTGCGGCACGGGTAGGCTCGTAATCGTCGAGCGCTGTCTCCACGTCCTTGATGAGCGTATTGAGCAGCGAGATAATCCAGCGGTCAATCTCGGGACGTTTGGCGAGTTCGATTTCTTTCTCCTCGCCGGTGAAACCGTCCACGTTGGCATAGAGGGCAAAGAATGAGTATGTGTTGTAAAGCGTAGAGAAGAGTTTACGTGACACCTCGGCGACACCTTCGGGATTGAATTTCAGGTTATCCCACGGCGCCGAGTTGGCAATCATATACCATCTCAACGGGTCAGAGCCGTATTTCTCGATGGTTGAGAACGGGTCGACGGCGTTGCCGAGACGTTTTGACATCTTGTCGCCGTTCTTGTCAAGTACGAGGCCGTTAGAGATGACGGTCTTGAACGAGACTTTGTCGAATACCATGCCGGCGATGGCATGGAGCGTGAAAAACCATCCGCGTGTCTGGTCTACGCCCTCGGCGATGAAGTCGGCCGGATAGACGTCGCCCGAGTCAAGCGCCTCTTTGTTCTCAAAGGGATAATGAATCTGAGCGTAAGGCATCGAGCCGGAGTCAAACCACACGTCGATGAGGTCACTCTCGCGACGCATCTCCTTGCCGGTCGGTGAAACGAGCACGATATCGTCGACATAGGGGCGGTGCAGGTCGATAAGTTCATAGTTGGCCTTGTCATATTTGCCGGGCACGAATCCGCGGTCTTTGTAGGGATTTGATTTCATTACACCGGCCTCGACCGCGCGCTCGATTTCGTTATAGAGAGTCTCGACGCTGTCGATGCAGATTTCCTCCGTGCCGTCCTCGCTGCGCCAGATGGGCAGCGGTGTGCCCCAGTAGCGGCTGCGAGAGAGATTCCAGTCCTGAAGATTCTCGAGCCACTTGCCGAAACGGCCTGTGCCGGTCGATGTCGGCTTCCATTTGATGGTGTCATTGAGCTCCATCAGGCGCTCGCGCACGGCTGTGGTCTTGATAAACCATGAGTCAAGCGGATAGTAGATGACAGGCTTGTCTGTGCGCCAGCAGTGGGGATAGCTGTGGGTATGTTTCTCGATTTTGAACACCTTGCCCTGCTGCTTGAGGTCCATGCAGATTTCGATATCGAGCGTCTCGTCCTCAGGCTTTTTGGTAGCGTCATATGCGTTCTTGACATATTTGCCGGCCCAGCGGGTGTAAGCCTCGACATCGACATAGTTCTTAACGAACTCGGGGTCAAGTTCGTCCAATGTATAGAAACGACCGCGCATATCGACCATCGGACGGCGGTTGCCGGCACGGTCGGTCACAAACAGCGGCGGTATATTGTTGAGTTTTGACACACGAAGGTCATCGGCGCCGAATGTACCGGCGATGTGTACGATGCCCGTACCGTCTTCGGTCGTCACATAGTCACCGGGGATTACGCGGAAAGCGCCCTCGCCGGGATTGAGCCACGGGAGCAGCTGCTCATAGTGCAGACCGACGAGGTCTTCGCCCTTGACCGTTGCGACGATTTCATATGGCACGAGTTTGTCACCCTTCTTGTAGTCAGCGAGAGCGATGTCTTTGGCCTTGGGATTGAAAAGGCTGCCGACAAGAGCCTCGGCGCAGACCACGGTCTCAGGCTCGCCTCTATAGGGGTTATATGTGCGGATGATGTTGTAGACAATTGACGGACCGACACAGAGGGCTGTGTTTGACGGCAGTGTCCACGGAGTCGTGGTCCATGCGAGGAAGTAGGGCTTGCCCCACCCCTTCATCGGCTCGATGGGGTCTGTGGCGAGGAACTGGGCCACGCAGGTCGTGTCCTTGACGTCGCGGTAGCAGCCGGGCTGGTTGAGCTCGTGAGAGCTGAGGCCCGTACCGGCGGCCGGCGAATACGGCTGGATGGTGTAGCCCTTGTAGAGATAGCCTTTCTTGTAGAGCTGAGCAAGCAGCCACCAGAGAGTCTCGATGTAACGGTTATCAAAAGTGATGTACGGGTCTTTTGTGTCAACCCAGTAACCCATCTGCTGTGTCAGAGTCTCCCACTCGCGGGTGTATTTGAGCACCTCGCGGCGGCAGGCCGCATTATAATCGTCGACAGAAATTTTCTTGCCGATATCCTCTTTTGTGATGCCAAGTGACTTCTCGACGCCGAGTTCGACGGGTAGCCCGTGAGTGTCCCAGCCGGCTTTACGCTTCACGTGAAAACCGCGCATGGTCTTGTATCGGCAGAAGAGGTCTTTGATGGTGCGGGCCATGACATGATGGATGCCCGGCATACCGTTGGCCGAGGGCGGACCTTCATAGAACACAAACGAGGGGCAGCCCTCGCGCTCTTTCATGCTCTGCTCAAAGAGCGAGGCCTCACGCCACTGCTCGAGCACTTCTTTATTGATTTGGGAGAGATTGAAACGGTTATATTCGTTGAATTTCTTCATCGCGCCAAAATAATTGTATGTTTCTGTTTATTTGGGCACAAATTTACAAAAACTTAGCCAATCCAACTAAATTAATCTATGCAAAATCGACAGTTATTTAAACTGTTATTTAAACCTAACAAGCAAGACATTAAAAAGAGTGCTCATTAAGTATTCATGAGCACTCAATTTGACGTTTAATTCACTTCCGATATATATGTCATCAGCGCACAGTAATCACCTCTCTTATTTTATAGTTGTTGGACTTATCATTTGAGGCGGCAGAAGAAACGCCACATAAAATAATACAAGCAGAAGATGGGAGCTGCATATCTGATGTCTGTGTCCAATACACTCCATTTAATGCTTTACCTCCAAATAGTCTCAATGCTTCATCCATTGATTTGCTACTCAATAAAAAAGCTTGGTCTTTAGTAGGTAAATTCGGATAATGGCTCATTGCGAATTGCCAATTAGCAGTCCCGTTATAACTATCAAAAAGCGGGACAATTATTGCAACTGAAGAATTGATATAGCCATTATATCCTGAAGTATAAACACCTTCTTTTATAAATCCGTCCGGCAACTTTCCATCTATTGCATAATATTGTTCCTGACTTATATAAAAACGTAAGCCATTAGTATTCCTGACAGCCAAACCATAATTAATCGGCGATGTCGAGAAATCGACAGTATTTGCGCCGACCAAATCTTCCGAAATTTTTTTACCAAGCTCTGTCAGTTGCTGCATACTTTCTGCAGGGCCGCTTACTTCTGCCGATTTTACAATTTCGCCGGTCTGAACATTAATCAATCTTGCCGATACAAATAATTGGTCAAAAACTTCGGTCAACTCTACAACTGACACATAACTCACTCCAAATTGTTGACCGATTTTAATAATCTGATTATCACTTACGGCTCCTGACGTCTGATAATCTGTTTCGGCATTAAGCGCTGCAAGAAAATCGGCAGTACGCTCTATTGCAATGTATTTTTTGCTTTTGGCTATCTCAGATACCATTTTTGAGCCTATAACCTTTTTATAACCGGCGTTAACATTATTTCCGGTCATATAAACAGCAACTTTTTGCTTTGATGTTTGGGCTGATAAAATATTAGACGAAAACAAGAGGGAAAAGACGTACAGAATAAATATAACAGTAGTTTTCATAATTATTTTGATTGACTATTAATCAAACGGTAAGCAACGTTGTTTGAAAGATTTTTAAGAGTTTTATTATCATTTTTATCTCTGTCTTGAGATACAGTTTTTTCAACTTTACCACTTTCTATGTCAATAAGCCGAGCGCTCATATATATTCCGTTTTCATCGGCCATTGCAGAGACTACAATTACACAATCTACTCCAAATTTTGCTGCTATTTTGCGAATCTGAGATTCCGGGACATCACCGGAAGTTTGAAAATCATGCTCCCGGGTGACTGCTTTTATGAAAGCCTCATTCCGTTCATAAACCGAGAACTCTTTTACAGACGAAGATAAACGAGCCATGAAAGCATTGTCAACAATTTGTTCTTGAATCATGGATAGATTACCTTCGATAAACACAGAAACACTCTTTGCCGCTTGCATTTTGACTGATAAAGATAATAAAGCAAATACGGCGAAACAAAAAGATATAATTACCCTTTTCATGGGAAAAAATGTTTGTGGTCAAACAGCCCTTTTTGACCATTTAAACAAAAAAGCGTAGGCTGAATTGCCACACTTTGTTAGAAGGTCGTAGGAAACCTGAAGATAAAGATGTAGGAATAGCAGCCCACGCCTATGACGTGAGAACCGCTTGCTTCCTTGCATCTTCTGAAAATTTCCTACGTTTTCTAACACAAGTAAAAGCAATACGCTTCTATTTAACGATGTCCATGCTAATTGGGAAAATTAGCATAGTGCAAATATAAATATTTTTTACGAAAAAATGTAAATCGTGTTATTTACGCAAATATCGCAAATTCTATGCTATTAATGAATTTACTTACGGAATTTGCTCAGATGGAAAGTCGCTACTTTTTTGACGTACGGCCGAGGGCGTGGCGGCGCTCATAGACGGGGAGGTCTTCTATGGGAATGTTATTGAATCTTTTGATTAGCGGCAGGAAATAAGCCCACAATTGCTCGGGCGACAGCTTGGTGATTCGACGCACTGTCGGGTTGAGCAGAGCGTCAATCGTCCGTTCCTGTTCCGGTGTGAAAAGACCTGAGCCGAAGAGCGCCTTAAGTTCTACAGGTTTCTCGTCGCGGAAGATGTGGCCGAGGATACGCATCCGATGTTTGATGCGCTCCTTGCGCGCCTCACGGCGCTCCTTTGCGCGCTCGGCACGTCGACGAGCATCCTCAGCCATGGCGTCAGCTTCGGGCGACGGCGCCGGATGGAGATTGCTTTCGTCCAAGTCAGCGGCAACGCCTTCGGGCTTGCGGATTCGCTCGGCGTCGATAATGGCCGCTATGAGAGCATGGCAGAGCGAGATGTTCGCGGGGTCGGCAAGGATTTGTTGGATAAATTCGACGGGGATGTGGGCAGTGATAGTCTTCTGAGTTGATTTGCGTGTCTTTTTCATAGTGCAATATTTTTTGCACAAAGATAACCACACACCCCACCATAAAAGTGTCTAAATTAGCAGCTATGGCGTTTTAACACTTATTCACACAAAGATCTATCCCGTTTGCAGTGCAAAATGAATGAATCTTTGTGTCCAATTCATTCTGACTTTCTTCTATAGATTTATGGGCGGTGTCAATAACAATTCTCTCGCTTTCCCATGCATCAAATATCCTATTTTCAACATCTCCCCATGTATGGGGCTTCAAATTTTCAATTTCCATAATCCGAGTTTCTATTCTGTGCCTATGCTCATTTTTATCAGAACAGATAACTTCTATATTGATACAAACACCGTGGTTACTTTTTGCACAAAGATAAGATACAGGGGCCGAAGGAGCGTTTGTTTTATGGATGGATAATGATTTAACAATTGTAGATAGGTGTAATATAGTGTATTATATTTATTCTCTCCGAGAAAATTTTGAAGATGAGGGCAAGATACCCCAAATACGCGCTGCGCGCTTAATTTGGGGTTAAGCACGGTCGCGCGAGTCTTTTACAACCCTCTGCGGTGCACGAAGTGCGTAGCTGAGGGATAACGCCCATATAAAAAAAATGCGCGACAAGCTGCGAAGCGCTCGCAGTCGCGCCTATGGCGATAGCCGAGGTTTACGATAGGCATGGGCTAACGCCGTTTCGTGACTGCGCATGCTACCGCGGCTTGTCACGATTGGGAAGGATTACCGGTTATCCGCCAGCTCCGCAAGCGCTACACGCTTGCTACGCAGACGGTTGTAGAAAATTCGCACCTCAGGTGCTCTCGGGGTTGGGAGCGGCCTCCGACTGCATCGGCTTCCCGCCGGGATGCACGACCTTTGAGCTTAAACCGCTAACGCGGACGAAAGCCTTAAGGATTTATCAATCAGCCTCGCGGGGTCTCGGAGTCGATGAAGGCGGAGACGGTGTTGATTTCCAATGATGTAGCGCCGACGCCTGTCATGGAGGCGAGGTAAGCGATGCGGTCATCAGATTTGAGTCGTCCGGCCGACACAAGTGCTTTCAGAGCCTCGACGGGATAGCCGCGCCCCGTGCGTTTGTCTTCGACATAAAGAGCTGTCACGCCGTAACTGAGGTTGAGCCAGCGGCTCAGACGCTCGGTGTAACAGATGGCAAACGAGGGCATACTGCCTCTGAACGAGGCTATAATGCGCGCCGTGCGACCGATATATGAATCGGTGACAACAGCTTTAGTGTCGATTTTATGCTCTGACACGACGGCTTGGCGGGCGAGGAAAGCGGTGACGTCGCCGTCGGTAAACGGAGGTATCTCGCCGCCCGCTAACTCTATGGAGTGCTCGACCTCGGCAGCGATACGCGCCATCGTGGCTACAGCCTCGACCGGATAACGGCCTGACGCAGTTTCGCCCGAGAGCATAAGTGCGTCAGCCTGCTGGAAAACGGCATTTGCGACATCACTGACCTCGGCACGAGTCGGACGAGGATTCTCAATCATCGAGTGCAGCATCTGCGTAGCGACGATGACCGGCTTGTGGGCGGCGATGCAGCGGCGTATCATCATAATCTGAATGCCGGGGATGCGCTCGGCGGCAACCTCGATGCCGAGATCTCCGCGGGCCACCATTATGCCGTAGCTCGCGTCGAGTATCTCGTCGAAATTGTCAACGCCCTGCTGATTCTCTATCTTCGAAATTATCTTCATGTCGCTATGGTGTCGGTCAAGTTCGGCCTGCACAGCCTCGACGTCATGTCGGTCACGTACAAACGAATGAGCAATAAAATCGACCCCCAAGTCGACAGCCGATGCGATAACAGCTTTGTCACGCTCGCTCAGCGACGGCAAGTCGAGACGCACGCCTGGCAGATTGACCGTCTTGCGAGAGCCGAGACGGCCGTCATTTAGCGCACGCACCATGATGCGGCCGTCAGGCTCGACTGACTCCACGACAAAACCGAGCGCGCCGTCGTCGATAAGGATGCGGTCGCCGGCCTTGACATCAGCGGCTATGTCGTTGTAGTTAAGAGCTATGCAATGCTGCGTCGTCAGGCGCGAGGCATCGCCTACCATCACGAGGCGGTCGCCCTCCTTATAATACAGACTGTCGCCGCCGTCGTCAGTCTGCACGGCAGTGGTGCGTATCTCCGGACCCTTTGTATCAAGCATCAAGGCTATGCGCGGCGAGACAGCGCGGACATTTGCGGCAATTATGGCCATACCGTCGGAGTCGAGATGAGCCGAATTCATTCTGACCACGTCCATGCCGTTGTCATATAAAGTTTTTATGAAGTCACGGTCGCAGTGTTTGTCTGAGATTGTGGCGACAATTTTCGTACGTTTAAGCATAAGTCATTCGTTTCAATAAAAAACGCCCCGGCCTCGTCTTTTGTTGACTGAGAGGCCGGGGCTATTATGTTATTAACCTATGCTTATTTTGTGCGGGCAAGGATAAGAGCCGAGCATGGCTCGACGGTCATTTTGCCGCCCTTGACCGTGCCGAGGCCATCAGCATTAATCTGTCCGTCGCGGGCTATAACAGTCCACTCGCCGCGACCGACCTTGACTTGTGCCGGCTCGTCAGCCGAGCCGTTGAAGATGACTTTAATCTCACGCCAGTTGTCGCCGTTGGCATTGTCAACCAGACTGTAAGAAATCACATGCTCCGAATCGGTCTTGTCGAAGACAAGATGCTTGGCTATATCCCCGGCCGTGGTCATGCGGAAAGCCGGATGCGCGCGGCGCAGACGGATGAGTTCGCGGTAATAGTCAAATTGCCCGCGGTTTTTAGCTTTAAGACTCCAGTCGATTGCATTAATCGAGTCAGGAGATTTATATGAGTTGTGAACGCCTTTTTTATCGCGGAAAATTTCCTCACCGGCAAACATAAAGGGGGTGCCTTGCGAAGTAAAGACGATAGTCTGCGCTAAACGGGCTGCGCGCTGACGCTGAGCCTCGGTCGAGCCGGGCATTGATTTGGCAAGTTTGTCGGTCAGCATCAGGTCATCATGACATGACACATAATTAATAATCTGTGTCGGCTCCGATGCATAGGCAAACTTGGAGTTATTACCCTTGGAGTAGTCGACCTGCGGGTGGGCGGTCGAAGCGACGATGCCTATCTTGACTGTCTCCTTGCATCCGGTTTTGCCGGTGGCGAAACCGCGGTCAGTAGCGTCGCTATAATGGCCTTTGACAGCATCACGGATGTCGTCGCTGAAAACGGCAATTCCTTCCATCTTTGCGACATTCTCTTTAAGTGCGCGCTGATCAGCGGGCAGAGGCGAATCACCGGCTGTCCAGCCCTCACCGTAAACAAAAATCGAAGGATTAATTTTCTTAAGTTCGGCGGCCACGCGATTCATGGTCTCTATGTCGTGGATAGCCATGAGATCGAAACGAAAACCGTCGATATGGTATTCTTTAGCCCAGTATTTCACCGAGTTTACGATATAGTCGCTCATCTGACCACGCTCTGAGGCCGTCTCGTTGCCACAGCCCGATGCGTCAGAATAGCTGCCGTCAGGGCGATGGCGGTAATAGTAGCCGGGAGCTGTCAGCGAAAAGTTACTGTCATCGTTTGAGCCGGTGTGGTTGTAGACAACGTCCATCACAACACCTATACCGGCGTCATGCAGAGCCTTGACCATCTCTTTCATCTCTTTGACTCTCACGGCAGGGTCTGAGGGATTGGTCGAGTAAGAGCCTTCGGGAGCGTTATAGTTCTGAGGGTCATAACCCCAGTTATACTGATTTGACGGCAGGTTTGACTCGTCGACCGAGTTGTAGTCATAAGACGGGAGGATGTGGACGTGTGTCACGCCAAGCTCCTTAAGATGCTCGATGCCTGTCTTCTGACCTTCGGGAGTATGGGTGTCCTCCTCGGTCATGGCAAGGAATTTGCCCTTGTTGACTATACCTGACGATGGGTGCATCGACATGTCACGATGGTGCATCTCATAGATGACGGCGTCATTGATGTGTTTTACCTCGGGGCCTTTGTCGTCGGCCCAACCCTCGGGATGGGTCTTGGCGAAATCGATGATGGCGGCACGCTCGCCGTTGGTGCCTACGGCCTTGGCCCATACCCCGGGAGTCTCGTCTAACCAACGCCCGTCAATCTTGACAGAGAAGGTATAAAATTTGCCGTAGAGCTGACCGGGCAGAGTGGCGGTCCATGTGCCCTTCTCTCCGCGCTTCATCTCGACGGTCTCAGTGGCCGGAGTGTTACGGTCAGTATCATAAATGCTCAGACGCACGGCCTCAGCTTTGGGTGACCACAATCTGAAGTGTGTGCCGCGGGCATCTACACTTAATTCGAGGTCATCGCCGTCATAGACAGGCCATGACACAAAGTCCTCTTCCATTGTTCTCTTATTAGTGTTCTCG
Source organism: Bacteroidales bacterium (assembly GCA_019415705.1). Lineage (GTDB taxonomy): Bacteria > Bacteroidota > Bacteroidia > Bacteroidales > Muribaculaceae > CAG-873. The sequence continues at coordinate 53,320 of DXYS01000026.1, forward strand.
TTCTGAGCTGATACAGCCGCAGACCCGATTAAAGCAAGCGCGCACAAAGCTGCCAATTTGGTTTTCATGTTTTAAATTTATGCTTTTAATAGTAAGTCAAACTGCCTCGTCAGGCAGCAAAATGATATAATCTCTCGAAACGAAAGACCGTCTGCTACGGTCTCAAAAAATAGAAACACGGCAACTCAGCCGAGTGTCAAAACAGTTTATCTTACGATAATGCGACGGGCAAAACGGTCGACCTTGACGATATAGTAACCGGCTGAAAGTTCGACTGTAAGCTGACCACCCGAGACGCAGGGTACAGACTTGACAAGCTGCCCCGTCAATGCATAAATTTCGACCTTGCAGGGAGCACTGTCGGCATCGACATTTATCTCGACACGGTTACCGCTGACTTTGACCTCAGGGGCATGACTACCAAGCTCGTCGGCAGCCTCGGTGTGGCCGTAAGGCGCACGATCATCGGCAGATGCAACCACGGGCGAGGCAGCAGCCATGAAAGCAACCGCCATCAGCGCAAATGATATTTTCTTGATAAAATTCATCTCAACTACAAAGTTACAAAAATTATTGTGTAACCATCAAGAGTTTTGATGCAAATTACACGCCCCGACATACTAAATAATGTGAAATTATCTATCTACCCTTGATCAACGTAAAAATCGGTTGATAAATTGAGCGCCATCGGCGCGTTAGCGCTGCAGCGCAGCGACGTATGTTAGCCTATGACAAGCCGGCTGTAGGCCGGCGCAGTCATAGGTAATCAGATTATATAGAAATAATGCAGTCTGTAGGACTGCCGCAAATATAATCAATTGTTAATCATAGCGGCACACCTACAGCGCGCTATATTACAGAAACGTTTATATACCACGGTAGCGCAGACCTACAGCCTGCTTACCGAGGCCTTACATGCTGACGCCGCGATGCGGCTAAGACCGCTAAAGCGGACGAATCTTTTGTTGTTTTAATATTTCAACCGAATTTTGCAAAAGTTCCATCACTTTCCGCCTATAAGCCCTCGTTTAATGCGTGAAAGCGTCTTCATCAGACGTGGGGCGGCGAGGTGAAGTTCGAGTTTGATTTTGGCTTTTAGAGGCTGAGCACGATAGAGACGGTTGGTCCTGAAATCACCGACGTAGCGACTGACAGTCCGGCGGCAATAGTTATGACGGAGCATAGGGACACGACTGAAGCGGTAGACCGTGCCATAAATCGTATGGACTAAATACTGATTAATAAACACATAATCAAGCTCGTCTTTAAAACGGTCATAGATGCCGAGACGGCGCAGGTGGTCGAGAAGCGTCACGGCCGAGCGCATACGGTCAAAAAATCGGTAATTGTCTGTCGAGCGCGACACAGAGACATTGTCACAACGATAGTGATAAAGCGCACGGTTAATCTTGACCGGCACAGCGGCCGACAGCTGCATGGCAAGCGCCACGGCATTGTCCTCATAGAATACCTTCTCGGGAAAGAACAGACCGTTGTCAACAATCAGACTACGGCGATACATGGCCGACCAGACGGGAGTGGCCTTGTCTATAATACGGCATCTCAAATCGTCGCCGGACAGCTCCGCAGCGTCCGCTCCTAACTGGCTGACAGTAACAAGACGGTCTGACGAGGAAGGATACCAGCGGGCAAAATCAAAAACGACCATATCGGCGCTCTCCCTTTCAGCTGTTTCAGCACATATAGCTACTGCATCAGGGGCTAACGCATCATCAGCATCGATAAACATCACATAGTCGCCCGAAGACGCAGCGAGAGCGCGGTTGCGTCCCCCGCCCTGCTTGACGTTAATTTTAGAGTCAATGATATTAACCCTGTCATCAGCGGCTGCAAAGTTCTTCAATATATCCAACGACGAGTCGGTCGAGGCGTCGTTGAAGCATATCAGCTCTATGTCGCAATAAGTCTGCGCGAGCACCGACCCGACACTCGCCCTTAAATACGCCGAGGCATTATAGACCGGCATTATGATACTTACTTTAGCCATCTCAATGACAGAATAATTAATCTTTCGGCAAATTTAATAAAATCGCCACGATTTTGGGACCCAAAGTATACACCTTTGTAACAGTCAATCAATATTGCTACCTTTGACAGACAGATATTCGTAATTAATATCCGGCTACATATGGATAAATATTTTGAACCAATAAACAGACTATACCTTTCACAGCCTTTTGCCGAAAGTGCTGACATAGATAGAATTAACAAATGCCTTCGACTCGGCGAATCATATGCGGCAATGGAAAATGCCATCGTTTCGATGGGCGACTCCATAAAGAATTGCAGTTATTGTTTCTTCGGCGGCCTCGCCGATGTGCTCGGTTTGTCAGAAGATGAACAATGTTCGACCATACCGTCACTCTATGAGGATTTTATTTTCAGTCGTGCCAATGAAGACGATCTCATGCACCGACATGCCCACGAGCTCGCCTATATTCATCTCACCAAAAACATGGGACAGGCAGAACGAAGAGACTATGTTCTAAGCGATTACATCCGTATGCGCGGCCAAAAAGGAGAGTGGATCAGAATTCAGCACCGCTTGTTTGCTCTTGAGAGCACTTCCGACGGCAGTTACTGGATAAACATGTGCGTTTATTCCCTGCCCCTTGACGATAACGAGACAGCAAAAATCGTCAATACACGCACCGGAGAGTATCGTGTATTGACGACCGAAGATTACGAAAATATCCTTTCTTGCCGCGAGATAAACGTATTAAAACTTATCAGCGAAGGATTGAGGAGTAAGGAGATTGCTGACCGTCTGTTTATCAGTGTCAATACCGTGCACAGACACCGTCAGAACATTCTCGCCAAGCTGCATGTCAATCATGCCATCGAGGCTTGCAAGGTGGCACGCGCCATGGGGCTACTCCCCTAAGCGGAAATCGCCGACATTGTCAGTCGAAAGTGATAATTCGCTGAACTCACTGTCGCACCCGCCCTTAGTGGGAGACTGCGAACAGATGCCAACATACAACTCCTGAGGATAAGTGTTTTTATAGAGTCGCACCATCTGCCACTCCTTGCCGTCGAGCGAATAGTAACTGGCAATGGTGTGAGTGTCTGATGATATCTTATAATAGATATGGTCCTGCTCGATGACTTCATGATTATTATCGTCTGAAGTGCCTACGTTGCGCACCGTGACCACACGATGTTTACCGCGCTCGTCCTGCTCGAAACAGAACTTCTGCCACAGCGTGTCATTGGCCACAACCATCAGATTGGCGGCATTGTAAAGGCCCTCTTCTGTGAAACCCGGTTTAAGACGGGCCTTGAAGGTGAATGGCTTTGTATTATCGACCTCGGCCAGCATGATTTTAGCCGTAGTCTTTGTAAGCTTGCCATCATTAGGGTCAATAAACAAGTCAGTCCCTTCTGGTACTGAAAATCTTATGACAGAATCTGATTCGCTGACAAACTGAATGGCATTATTAGTCATCTTTGTGAAATGGATGCCACCGAGCGTTTTATCACAATCTGTGATTTCAAAGCCCTGCTCACGCGACGTACCGACGGTGTCGCCTGACGGAGTCGAGCATGCCCAAAGGCCTGATAAGGCTGCAAGCGATAAAAATAAAGTTGTTGTTTTCATATCATGTTTGTTTTAAATATCGATGTCGCAAAATTACCGAACCACATATGTGTGTTCAATAGTCATTTTTAACCAAAATCACCGGTCTGATTGTCTACCTGCAGCTTTTGCATCGCAAATTTGAGCCTCATAGCAATATCCATAGGGATTTAGACGACACATTTCATCCAAGCCGCCGGGCACTAACATGTCTCGGCGGCTTGATTGTTTTATAAAGTGTCCGTGGCGATTTTCTAAGTCTGTAGGGCCATTTTGGGCGGTTATTAATAGGATTTTACCAACTATTTGAGTAATTTTGCAGCCGTCTAAAATCTTTAAACAAACATTATTGAGCAATGAACGAACTCGCGCCCAAATATCGTCCTCAGGATGTCGAGGACAAATGGTATGAATACTGGATGGAACATAATTTATTTCATTCAGTCCCAGATGCCCGTCAACCTTATACCGTTGTCATTCCCCCGCCAAATGTCACAGGCGTGCTCCACATGGGCCACATGCTCAATAACACGATTCAGGATATTCTCGTCAGACGTGCACGCATGGAAGGCAAAAACGCCCTGTGGGTGCCCGGCACCGACCATGCCTCCATAGCCACCGAGACCAAGGTGATAGCCAAACTCGCTGCCGAAGGCATACGCAAGACCGACCTTAGCCGCGAGCAGTTCCTCGAGCATGCATGGGACTGGACACGCACCCACGGCGGAATAATTCTTCAGCAGTTGCGCAAACTCGGCGCATCATGCGACTGGAGCCGCACAGCCTTCACTCTCGACGAGAAACGCTCCAAGAGCGTCATCAAGGTCTTCTGCGACCTCTACGACAAAGGCCTCATCTACCGTGGTCTGCGCATGGTCAATTGGGACCCGCAGAACCGTACCGCCATCAGCGACGATGAGGTATATTTCGTTGAAGAACAGTCTAAGCTTTATTATCTGAGATACTATCTCGCCGACGATGACAACGCCGCTACACCGGCCGCCGAAGGCGAGGTCATACACCGCGACAAGGACGGCCGCCGCTATGCAGTCGTCGCCACGACACGTCCCGAGACTATCATGGGCGACACCGCGATGTGTATCAACCCCAAGGACCCCAAAAACACATGGCTCAAGGGCCACAGGGTCATCGTGCCGTTGGTCGGCCGCGTAATCCCCGTCATCGAGGACCGCTATGTCGAGATAGATTTCGGTACGGGCTGCCTCAAAGTTACGCCCGCTCATGACAAGAATGACTATATGCTCGGCAAAACTCACAATTTAGAGTTCATCGACATCTTCAACGAAGACGGCACCGTCAGCGAAGCCGCCGGCATGTATGTCGGCATGGACCGCTTCGACGTGCGCCGGCAGATTGCCAAAGACCTCGAGGCTGCCGGCCTGATGGAGAAAGTTGAGGACTATGTCAACAACGTTGGATTCTCGGAGCGCACCAAGGTGGCTATCGAGCCGCGCCTGTCAGAACAGTGGTTTATCGACATGCACCACTTCGCCGACATCTCTCTCAAACCCGTCATGGACGACATCATCCGCTTCGTTCCCGAGAAATATAAGACCACTTACCGCATCTGGTTGGAAAACATTCAGGACTGGTGTATCAGCCGTCAGCTCTGGTGGGGCCACCGCATCCCGGCCTACTACTACACCGCGCCTGACGGCAGCCGTCAGACCGTCGTCGCCGAGACCCTCGAGGCAGCCGTCGAGAAAGCTCGCAAGGCTTCGGGCAATCCCGACCTGCAGCCCTCTGACCTCGAGCAAGACCCTGATGCACTCGACACATGGTTCTCGTCATGGCTTTGGCCCATCACCCTCTTTGACGGCATACTCAACCCCGGCAACGAGGAAATCAACTACTACTACCCGACCGCCACACTCGTCACCGGCCCTGACATCATCTTCTTCTGGGTCGCACGCATGATTATGGCCGGTTATGAATATGTGGGCAAGCAGCCCTTCAACAATGTATATTTTACCGGCATCGTGCGCGACTCGCTCGGCCGCAAGATGTCAAAACAGCTCGGCAACTCGCCCGACCCGCTCGACCTGATTGCCACTTACGGCGCCGACGGTGTGCGCATGGGCCTCATGCTCGCCGCCCCAGCCGGTAATGACATCATGTATGACGACAAGCTCTGCGAGCAAGGCCGTAACTTCTGCAACAAGATCTGGAACGCTTTCCGCCTCGTCAAAGGCTGGCAGGTCGACGACAAATGCCCGCAGCCCGAGTCATCGGCCGTCGCAGTCGATTGGTTTAAGTCACGTCTCGACCGCACGCTTGCCGAGGTCGCTGACCTCTTCGCCAAGTTCCGTATCAGCGACGCCCTGATGGCCGTCTACCGTCTGTTCTGGGACGAGTTCTCATCATGGTATCTCGAGCTTGTCAAACCGGCCTACGGTCAGGCCATCGACCTGTGCACCTACAAGGCTACGGTCGAGTATTTAGACTCGCTGCTGCGCATGCTCCATCCGTTCATGCCCTTCATCACCGAGGAGCTCTGGCAGCACCTCGAGACCCGTCGCCCCGGCGAGTCTATCATGTATGCCGCCATGCCCGTCGCCGAGGGATGCAATGACGCTCTTTTGGATGCCGTAGAACGCGCCAAGGAAATCGTCACCGGCGTACGCGCCGTACGCGCCTCGAAGAATATTCCCCCGAAAGACGCTCTCGAGCTCCGTCTTATAGGCGCAGGCGAAATCGACGAGCGCATCAAAGCTCTCGTCATCAAGCTCGCCAACCTCTCGGGCTTCGTCACCGGCGCCGAGAAAGACCCCGCCGCAGCCCAATTTATGGTCGGCACCGACGAGTTCAACATCCCGCTGACCGCCTGCATCGACGTCGAGGCAGAGCGCGCCAAGATTACCAAAGAGATTGCATATCTTGAGGGCTTCAAGGCCTCGGTTGAGAAGAAACTTTCCAACGAACGTTTTGTCAACGGCGCTCCCGCCGCTGTTGTCGAGAACGAGCGTCACAAACTCTCTGACGCCGAATCTAAGCTCGCAGCCCTGCGCGCCACTCTCGCCGCCCTTGCATAAAATAGACATATTTATATAATATCAAGGCCGGGACCCTCACGGGCTCCGGCCTTAAAATTTGAAACACAGTTAGTACTTTACGTACTTATTTGATAATCTTATAGGTACTTGTCTTGCCGTTGTCATAGCGGTCGACGACGATGTTCACACCGTCAAACGCACGGTCTGAACTGTGGCCGAGCACATCATAATATGTGCGGCTCACGACTTCACCCTCAAATACCGTATCTTCTATCCCACTAAGCTCGCCGACTTCAGACGAAGCGCTGAGACTGCCATACTCGTTGACGGCCTTGACAACATAGTCATTCGCTGCGGCTGCGCGAGCGGTGACAACAGGAGTGTAGTTTGTCTCAGTGGTGATAGCCACGACGTTCTCGTTGCCGTCGATAACGATGTAGCAGATAGCATAGTCGGATGCGTCCCATGAGAGAGTACCGTCAGACCCTACTGCGACATTTGCGGGAGCTGCCACGGCCTCGAAGAGCTTGCGGGGATTCCAGTCGTCAGTGCCGGAGGTCACATTCTTATATGTATAACGGGCGGCCTCTTCGGCTGTCAGCACAGGATTGACCTTTGTCGTCTCGGTCTGTCCGTCGACTCTATATTCGCTGCGTCGGCCTGTAAGATCGATAGGATTGCCGTCGGCGTCCATACTATTGTATTCGGCGAAGATTTTGGGTGCTATATGCCATTCGCTCCAGCCTTCAGCTGCAAATGTAGCTTTGAAACGGTTGTTGAGCAGCACGGCAATAGGCTCGTTCTGCCATGCGCGTCCGAGTTTGTGATTGCTGCCGGGGCCGTCAAAGACACAGCTTTCGATTACATAGCCGTATTTAGTGCCGGCTTTATGAGCGGGAGCAAAGACGACAGAGCCGGTCTCGCGTGCCTGCATGAACGTAGAGTTCTCGACATAGACATCGCCGGAGCCATAGAAGTAGTCAACGGCGCCTTCAATCATACAGTTATTGACATAATGGCGGTTGGCGACACTTTTTACGTCAGTGTACCATGTGTCTTGGAATGAACGGAAATTACAGTTGTAGAATGTCTGACGGTCGCCTGACGATTTCATGGCGAGGCCCATGGGACCGGCCTGACGCTCTACGCCGTATGAGTTGAGATAAGTGATGTTCTCGGTGTAGAAATCAGATGCGTCGACCTGCACAACTCCACTGTAGCCATAAGTCTTTGACGACGGATTGTTGGTCGAATACTCCCAGCCGATATCGCTCGAGCCACCGTTGTTAATCCAGTATTTGATGATAGTCTTTGCCTTGTCCTGACCGATAAGGTGAATAAACGGTTTGTCATTGCTTATCTTTACAAGTTCCTCATATTCGCCGTTCTTTACGAAAATCAGCCACGGAGCTATGCGACCGGTCGGAGCGGCATCAATGGCAGCCTGCACACTTGTGTAGTCTCCGGTACCGTCTTTAGCTACGACCGCGTTAAAAGGACGTGCTTCCGGAATGGGACGCTCAAAAGTAGTAAATGTAATATGAGTGCCGGCAAATTCATTGCCGCTGAGGTCGGTTATAGCTCCTTTCTCTATTTCGAGAGTATATTGTGTACCATAATCAAGACCCTTGTAAGCGTAGGTGACAGTTTTGCTGCCGAAAACGCCCTCGAGCTCTACTCCGTTGAGAGTTACGGAGCTGTTACCGGCTTTTACGCGCTCGTTGAACGAGAGGACGAAATTGCCGTTGGCCGATGCGTTGTCAGAGCCGTCAGCCGGCGAACTTGACACAAGGACGGGAGCCTCGTCATCATTAAGAGCTTTTTGGTCTGCATAGATGACGACATCGCTGAGATAAAAACCTTCGGTATCATTTGCACCGGGGGTGCTGAGCAGAGGCGACGATGTGTCTCCAATCCAGCGTACATAGACCACACCGAGATTCTCCGGCAGCTGAGCGTCAAACGTAATCCATTGATTTTTGTTTTCAATGGTGACAGTCTTGAGGTCAGTGTACTCGATGCCGTCTGTCGAAATTTGCATCTTCTGGACAGAGTGAACGCAGTCATTGTCAGCAGCTATATTTGAATGAACGCGGATGTTGGTGTATCCGTCAGCATTGAAGCGTGCGACAAAATAACGGGGATTATCCATGTCACTGAAATTGGTGTAACGGCGAGCGCAGTTGACAGAGCCTGTGCCGAAATCGCGCTGTGAGCCGCCCCAGTTAGTGCGTGTGCCGTCACCGTTGAAGAAGTCGAGAAGTCCGAGATTGTCAGAAGCGAATGCATAATCGCCCGGACGGTTGCTGCGGGGCTCACTTGCAGCGAAGTCCCATGCTACGATAAAGGGTATCACGTCAAATGTGGCGGTCAGCTCTTTGGCCTCGTTGACAGTGACTGAGCGGGCTTTATCGGCTGAGCCGTCCTCCCAATTGAGGAAGTTTGTGACCGAGTTGGGAACAACACTGACCACAACCTCCGTACCGGCCTCATAAATGCCGTTGACGGGCTCTGGCGAGAAGCTTACTTTGCCCCACTTCGCGCCGTCACCGGCGAGATTGACTTTAAGAGCAAACGTTTCGACAGCGGCAAAGACAGCTTTTATATCCGTATCTTTCGTAATTTCAAATTTATATGGATTTTCGGTAGACAGTACCGCACCTGCGTCATCCTGCCACGAGGTGAAACGATAGCCATAGGCTGCGGTAGCAGTAACTGTCACCTCCTCGCCGACTTCATATACGGCCTGAGCCGGAGCGACAGAGCCGCCTTCGGTCGGAAATGCGGCGGCTGTAAAGTTTGCAGCCGCAGACACTGTCTTAAGCCAACGCGGGTCGCCGATAATGCCGCCGATCGTAGAAGCTGTCGCCAAGGGTGAGGAAGACACGATGGTAAAATCTCCATTGTCAGCATCCGGGAAAGACAGAGCATTCATACCGAGGTCACCGAGCGTCAAATCGCTGATGTCTTTGGTCGCAGTGCCTCCCATATTATAGTCGCCGTAATCAACCACAAGATTGTTTTTCGCAACAAGGCTGCCGGCATTGGCGTGAACAATGAAAGGCTTGATGTTGTCTGCACCACCTTTATATATAATGTTATCCTTTAAAGTGTAGACAGAGCCTGCGCCATAGTTGCCCTCGACCTTTGCCAAGGCACGGTCATTGCTTTTGCCCCAACGATAGACGGTGTTGTTGGTGAAACTGAATACAAATGCATTCGACTCGTCTTTTGCGTTGGGTTTGAACAGGCTCTCGCCGTTTGTATAATTATACAAAGTGCTGTTGCTGACATCGACTTTCTTAACGATGTGCTTGGGGTACATGAAGTTCCAGCCGCCGGAGCCGCAATCATAAATGAGGCAGTTCTCAAAAATAATTTCGTCAATGGTATTGCCCGTGCTGTTGGTGCGCAGAAAACAGCGGCCGATACCGTGAATAGAGCAATCCTTTACGGTAATGGTCTTGATGTGGCCGTAATTGTCAAGATTGATGAAATAGCTGTCTGTCGGATGTATGTCAAGCCCCTCGAGGATAATACCGCCGTCGGTGAGTGACGCGTCATTTGCCCTGAACAGAGACAGGAAATCTACGGCTGCCCCATCAGCCGCTTTGAGTGTGATTGTCTTGCCTGACGGGAAAGTCAACTGGCCTCCGTATGAGCCTTCCGCCAATACGAGCACATCGCCGTCGGCTGCTGCGGCATAGGCATCGGCAAAGTCACCGGTGGTGACATTCACCTCAGCTGCCTGCAGACCCAATCCAGCCGTCAAGGCGAGTGATAAAAATAGTTTTTTCATGATTAAAGTTTAAATTGATAAATATTGAAAGGTTGATTATATGTCAGTCAACGGTTTAGATATTTTCCGCCGCGAGTGACGACAATGCCGTGATAATTTTGGGAAACTCTTTGCCCAAACGTGTTGTAGAGGTTTTTATCATCACATCGTATGTCGTCTGTCCGAATATCTTCAATCGCGCTTTTCTGATTATCGAATAACTCAACTTCCTGACCCGGCTCTGTCGGGATGTCATATAGATAAGTCTCAGGGATATGGACCGCTACAATCTTGCCGGGATTTGATACTATAGGAGCCGGCATATTGTATGGCTGGTTGATTGCGTTAGTATTCATGCCTTCGGCTGCTTTGAGGGCATTGCCGTCGGCCCCATAAAGGACGGTGTTGCTGCGCAGACGCAGATTGCCGCCGAGGGTCGATTTAATTTTAACAGATACGACCTTGCCGTTACGCCATTTGAGCTGAGTGATTTCAAAACCGCCGCGTGCGCGCAGGCCGCAGACCTCACCCTCAGACCATGCCGACGGCAAAGCCGGGAGCAGATGCACGAAACCGGCATGTGACTGAAGGAGCATCTCGGCTATGCCGGCGCAGCAGCCAAAGTTACCGTCAATCTGGAACGGGGCATGTGCGTCAAACATATTTGCATATGTGCCGCCGTTGGGGTCTGACATTGTGATATTAGGCGAGACAAGGCGCAACTGATTCTTGATAATTGACAAAGCATGGTCTCCGTCGAGCATACGAGCCCACTCACACACCTTCCATCCCATAGACCAGCCGCGGGCTGCATCGCCGCGTCCGACCAATGATTTATAGACTCCGCTGAACAAGGTCTCATTCTCATAAGGCGAAACCTGATTGCCGGGATAAGCGCCCCACAGGTGCGAGAGGTGACGGTGAGATGTGTTCTCGCGGTCCCAGTCTTCCTGCCATTCCTGCACCTGTCCGTATTGACCGATTTTATAGGGTGTCAGCTTGGCCTTGAGCGCATCAAGTGCAGCGGCAAACTCCGCGTCTTTACCGAGTACGCGCGCTGCCTCGGCTGTGTTTTTCAACACGTCATAGACCATCTGGTTGTCCATAGCCACGCCGCCGAAGAGAGAGACATTCATATCCTTGCCGGCGTCATTTGTATATTTCCATTTGCCGGGGTGATTCTCGGGAGAGTTTGACGGACAGACGACCATATAACCCGTGTCGGGGTCTTTGACAAGAAAATCCTGATAGAATTCCGCACACCCTTTTAGTATCGGATAAATATCTTCAAGGTATGTTTTGTCGCCCGAGAAAAGATATTTCTCCCAGAGATGAGAGCAGAACCATGCGTTGCATGTAGGCCATACGCCTACCGGACCATTGTCGACAGCGCCGGTCGTGCGCCACAAATCTGTATTATGATGGAGCACCCAGCCTCTGGCTCCGTACATCTCCGAGGCTGTCACAGCACCGGTCTTTGACACGTCGCGTACCATCTCTACAAAAGGCATATGGCACTCGGCGAGATTGGTGACCTCAGCCGGCCAATAGTTCATCTCCACGTTGATATTGGCAGTATACTTTGAGTCCCATGCAGGATACTGGCGTGCGTTAGGATTCCACAAGCCCTGCAGATTGGCAGGCTGTGTCCCCGGCTGCGATGAGCAGATAAGAAGATAACGGCCGAACTGGAAGTAATTTGCAACAAGTCCGGGATCATTGGAGTCACTGTTAAAATCATCGATACGGGTGTCAGTAGGATTCTTCTCCTTTGCAGGATTTGAGCCAAGGTCGAGACTTACACGCCCAAACTGTGCCTGATATTTGTCTGTATGGTCACCGAGCGCTGTATCTATATCATTTGCTTTTGCGATAAATGCGCTGAGATGCTCAAGAGCTTTAGCCTCGGCGTCGCCGCTTATATCGTTATAGTTGACAAAATTTGTGGCTGATGAGATGACGATGACAGCTGATGTGGCGCCTTCGACATCGATAGACGGCGCTGCATTATTGCCCGCAACTATGCCCTGCTGGACGATGTTGCGGGTCGAGGCAGTCTGTGTGCCGCCATTGTTGATAACCTTTATGAATGTGTAGCAGTTGAGTTTGTTGGGCACGCCCTCGCTCTCAGTTTTGGCGGGCACAAGGGATGCCTCTATCATACCGTCGTCAGTGAGCTTGTTGATGCCTAATTTCTCCATATTTGTCTTGACCGGAGCGGCGTAGCAGACATTGAAATCAAGTTTGCCCGGCTCTGAAGCCTCGATATGCATGATCGTGACATTGTCAGCAAACGAGGTGAAGACACGGCGTGTGTAAGTCACGCCGTTAGCTATATAAGATGTCGTAGCGACAGCCGTCGACAGGTCGAGATCACGCACATAAGCCTCGACGTCACGGGACTCAGCTGTCGCTCCGGCCTCAGCATCATTGAAACGGTGACCCGGGAAGCCGACAAGCACACAACCGGCAGCCTGATACTGCGCACCATGTGATTTTGTTGACATCCAGTTGGGGATAGCGAGTTTCTGACCCTCAGTGTAGTTTTTGTTGAAGATATAGTTTCTGACTTGGTCGAGCACGCCTTTGGCCGCAGAATTGTGATTAGAGTTTGGCGACTGGCCCCAGAAAGTGTCCTCGTTGAGCTGAAGAGTGTCGATAGCGACCGAGCCGCTGACCATTGCTCCGAGTCGGCCGTTGCCCAAAGGCAGATATTCTTCCCAGTAATTTGCCGGTGTATGATACCACAAACGGTTTTTGCTGTCCAACACGGGCGAAGGCACAGGATTGTGGTCGGCCGTGATGAATGACGTCGTATATGCCTTGTCACATTTATTTCCGGCAAGGTCTGTAAACTGGTTGGCGGCAACATTAAATGTATATGCTGACGTCAGGTCAAGACCTTCGTAAGCAAATGTCACACGCGAGCCTGACACAACAGGTGTGAGCGTCACAGCGGCCGATGAACCGGTCTTGGTAAGTGTGGCCTTGGCCCCGTCGACAGCCTTCACGCTCTCGTTGAAGTCGAGTGTAATTTTACCGGTCGTCGCGACAGCGGTCTCGCCTTCGGCGGGAGCAATCGAGAGAAGCTCGGGACCCTGAGAGTCATCGGCAAGGATGTCGACATACTTAAGATTATAATTGCTCGTCTTGGTAGCTGACTGTATCAGCATCCTGACGGTGAGCATCGCCTTATTGTCAGCGTCAAGTGTGTAGACGGCGTCTGTATAACTGTTCCAGTGACTTGCAGCCGTATAATCGTTGAGCACTGTCCACGTCTGACCGCCGTCAACCGAATACACGACGCCGAATTTTGTCGCCGAGCTTGAGCCGTCGCCGATAGCGAATTTCAGTTTGACATTTGTCAGACCGGTCGTAGGCATCGACATCTCAAAGAACTGGTCGTGTTTCGCCCCGTCAGTATAATCTGCCTTTGCCGTAAACTTGTCAGTCGATGCCGTGTTGATACGCAACAGATAGCTCGGCGTCGAGCCGCTCGACTTAAACTGCCATTTTCCGTCTGACGTATGGACCGTCACATAGCAGTCGTCAATCGGGAGAGCGCTTGTGTTCGGTCTCACTAAAGGTTGCAATGTCTTCCATCCGACATTGGCTGACTCAGCCCAGCCTTTATCATTAGGCGTGTAAACTGCCGCAGTGCCTGTCTTCACCTCGTCATATCCTGTGGTGAATTCCCAGTGTGCGGCCACAGTCTGCTCGGCCGCGCGCACTGAGACTCCGCCCATGACGAGAGCTGATGCAAGCATCAATAGGATTTTAGATTTTCTCATTTTGATTGATTTAATTATGATTAAATTTAAGGTGTTTGTTCCGACGCAAAAATAATATCGCTCACCGCCCAAAGATTTAAATATCGGGTCAAAGACTTAAAAATCGAATCAATCAATGCGCCAATGTGGAAAATTTGTTACCTTTAGGACAAAATTAAGTCATATACCATGTCAACCACACTAAGACTGCTCTGTCTGCTCGCTGCATTATACATCACATTGTTGCTGCCTGCCGTAAATAACAGCCGCACTATCACCACCCGCTATGACTATCGCGACTGTCTGCCGGGGCAGCGAGTGGCCGGAGGCGTGCAGGATGAGAGAGGGCTTATATGGTTTTCGACATGGAACGGTCTTGTCTGCTATGACGGATATGATTTTCATCAGGTAAAAATCGAGCCCGGCGACAGTGCCTCAATCTCAACCAATCATCTCCTTGATATCCATCTATCCGACGACAAAAATATCATCTGCAATACAAGCGATGACATATATGAATTTGACTTGTCTGACTTCAAATTCAAGGATATTACTTCCCGACAAAAAGACTCTTTGAAAAACATAGTGGGACACGGATGGAGCGGCCTGACCGACCATCAGGGCAACAGATGGCATGCAGACCGCAACGGACTGTTCAAAACATCCGTCATACACCATCCGGCCGCTCTCCTCGAGGCGACAAACCGACAAGAGCCACGTGACATGATGATAGACGATGACGGTTTTCTATGGGTTTGTCTTAAAAATAACCGCAGTATAAATATATATAATCCTGACGGGACATTATACAAAACAATAACGCTCAAAGGCCAGCCCTATACCATCTTACAGACATCCGAAGGCGACATATGGATCGGAGGCAGGCCCGGTTTTTTAATGAAATCAGACGGTGAAAGCATCTGCGACTCACCCGTTTTTGATATAGCCGAAGACAACCATGGCAGACTGTGGGTTGCCACTTTCGGTGACGGAATAAAAATGGTTGCGAATCCCCGTAATCGGCGACCGGTTTTATCGGAGTCTCTTGGCGGAAAACGTGTAAGACGTATCATAATCACACCGTCAGACAGAATTATAGCAGCCTCTACAGACGGACTTCTCATAGGCGCAATTGACAAAACCGACCCGTCAAAGACCGAAATACATGCCATTCGGCGCGAAAGCGGACGCGAGTCAAGTCTCGCAAGTAACTCTTTAATGGGTATAGCCCGTGACAGCAAAGGGAAGATTTATATCTCGACCGAGAGTTCCGGTGTCGATGTCATTGACGAAAATGCGCTTTTCGGACCGTCTCCTGAATTTATACATCTCGACTGCACCGACTCGTCGCACACAAACAATATCTCAAAAAGTATGGCTCTGTTCGGCGATACACTTCTGATTGTCTCCGGCATAAACACTCTGACAGCCTACAATACCGAAACGCAACGCAGTGTATCATTCGGCCGGATTTTTTGGACTGACTCGTGTGTTTTCTCTGAAGCAGACCCGATAAGGCTATCTGACGGATCATGGCTTGTAGGAGCGATTGACGGTGTCCTCAAAGCCACTCCGCATAACATCTATTCACGCGGTTATATTCCTCCCATAGTTTTCACAAATCTATCAGTAAACGGCTCTCCGGAGCGCTTTAGCCTTACGAACAGTAAATCGGTCTCACTCCGGCCGTCAGAGCGCAACCTGTCAATCTCATTCGCTGCTATTGACTATATTGACAATAATGGCATAAACTATCGTACGAAACTTGACGACTCTCCGTGGACCGGCCTATCTCAATCGCGCTCGGTCACGCTCTTCGGACTCAGGCCCGGAACTCACACTCTCTGCGTCCAGTCTACCGACCGTTATGGCCGTCTTGTCGACAATGTCACGTCCCTCACCATCAATGTCAGACCCGAGTGGTATGAGACATGGACGGCACGCATTCTCTTCATACTGCTCGCGTTGGCCATAATCGGCGCAATAATTTATACCATATTATATATCCGGCGTGTAAACGCCCATCGCCGAGAGCTTTTAGAGAAATATATGGAGCTGCTCAACAAAGGACACCAAAGCGGAGACACAGCCGACCGCAGCCTTCAGCGCAAGTTTGACGAATCGTCATTTCTGAAACGCGTACGTGCCTATATCGAGCAAAACATAGACAATCCCGACGCGAATATCGATGATATGGCGGCCGCGGCAGCCGCAAGCCGTTCGACGCTCAACCGCCATCTGCGCTCGACACTCGGTATCTCGGCCTCGCAACTGCTCATCAAAGCACGTATGCAGCATGCTTCTGAACTTTTCGATAAAGCCGGTGACAGCGCTGACCCCGCAGAAATAGCGCGTCAGTGCGGCTACACCGACGTCTACTACTTCATGCGCGTCTACAAGAAATTTCGATAATCAGTAATACAAAGTTTTTGTTCTTAACACTTTTAGCAACACAAACAAGGCCGAAACCTTTATAGATTTCGGCCTTGTATTTATAATGCTGTTTTTTTTTTATTTTATGACTTTATATGTTTTTACCGAGCCGTTGTCATACCGGTCAACGACGATGTTGACACCGTCAAACGCGCGGTCTGAGCTGTGGCCGAGCACATCATAATATGTCCTGCTGACGACTTCGCCCTCTGCAACATTATCAACAATGCCTGTCGGCACACCACCCTTTTTGTCTGCATAAACAGCGACATCTTTAAGATAAAGACCTTCTGTTTCAGTATCAGCGGGTGTCCCTAACAATGGCGATGATGTGTCGCCAATCCAGCGGACATATACATCTCCGGTGTGTTCGGGTAGTTCGGCATCAAAATTAATCCATTTATTCTTGACATCCATGTTTACAGTCTTAAGATCTGCGTAATCGGTGCCATTTGTCGAATACTGCATTTTCTGGACGGAGTGGACACAATCATTGTCGGCAGCCACATATGAATGGACACGTATATTTGTGTAACCGTCTGTATTGAAGCGCGCCACAAAATAACGCGGATTATTCATGCTGCTGTATCCGGTATAACGGCGTGCGCACGGCTCCTGTGTGCCTGTGCCGAAATCACGCTGCATAGCGCCCCAGTTTGTACGAGAGCCATTACCTTCAAAAAAGTCGAGTACACCGGGATTATCATCAGAGTGAGCATAATCACCGGGGCGTTCGCTGCGGGGCTCGCTTTCGGCGAAATCCCATGCGACAATAAACGGTTTGATGTCAAACATGGCAGTCAGTTCCACATTTTTGTCGACTGTAATACTGCGCTGTCTATCCGTCGAGTCATCGTTCCATTTGATGAAGTTTGTGACAGAGTTGGGAACGACACTTACTACGACTTCTGTGCCTGATTCATAAATGCCGTTGACAGGCTCAGGCGAAAGACTTACTTTACCCCACTTGGCACCGTCACCGTCAAAATTGACAGTCAGCGTATATGTATCCACAGCCGAAAATACAGCCTTGATATCGGTATCGCCGGAAATCTCAAATGTATACGGATTATCGGTCGACAAAACCGTGCCGGCTGCATCCTGCCATGAAGCAAAGCGATAGCCATAGGCGGCTGTAGCTGTGACGGTTACCTCCTCGCCTGCATCATATACTGCCTGAGCCGGAGCGACAGAGCCGCCTTCGGCCGGAGACGCCGCAGCTGTAAAATTTGCTGCGGCAGACACAGTCTTAAGCCAGCGCGGGTCGCCTATTATACCGCCCGTTGTTGAGGCTTTTGCCAACGGTGATGTCGACAAAACGGTAAAATCGCCGTTGTCAGCATCCGGAAACTGTAATGCATCCATCCCGAGCCCAGCAAGTGTAAGGTCATCTATGTTTTTTGTGGCACTGCTTCCCATGTTATAATCTCCGTAATCTACCACAAGATTGTTGGCTGCATTTAATGTGCCGGCATCTGCATGGACAATATAAGGTGCAATGTCACTAACTTAAGGAATAAACGCTCAACCAAAGCAACAAGCCGGCTG